>NZ_JBEYFE010000012.1:0-293988 GCF_040634235.1 Streptomyces sp. NPDC007157 | reverse complement strand
ACCACCGTGGCCACGGCATTCGTCGACTGGGAGAACGACACCATCACCTACAGCAGCGCCGGCCACCCCCCACCGGCACTCCTGCAAGGGGACGGAACCGTCGAGTTCCTGGACCAGGCCACCGACCCGCCACTGGCCGCCCGCCCCCAGCACGGCCCCCGCACCCAGGCTGTCGCGGCCTTCCGCGAGGGCGCCGCCCTCGTGCTCTACACCGACGGACTCATCGAACGCCGCGGCGAGGACATCGACACGGGCCTCACCCGGCTCGCCGACTCCCTGACCCGCCACCGCGCAGACGAACCCGAAGCTCTCGCCGACGCCGTACTCACCGACCTGCTCCCACCCGGCGACGCCACCGACGACACCGCCCTGCTCATCGTGCGCCTATGAACCCGGCCGTCACGTTCGCGCGCTCGGCCGTACAGTGCCCTCGCCGCCGGCACGGCGGGCGGTGACGGCGGAGCTGCCCGATCAGCCGGGCAGTGACAGTCCGTTGAGGAGCACTTCGGCCACGTTCTCGGCATAGAGCCGCACGCGTGTTTCCTCCGTCGACGTGAGCTCCGGGTTCATCATCGAGGCGAGCGCGATCTGGCCGTAGAGCGCTGATCCGCCCGAGGTGAGCAGGAAATAGAAGGTCTCGTACGGGACTTTCTTGATTCTGCCCTGATCGTGAAGCAGTTCAAAAACGGGAATGAACCGTGACCTTATGGGCTCGATGTAGTGGTGGTAGAGATATTCCAGACGCTCTGTGGCGGCCGCGCCCTCCAAGGTGACGAGGCGGGCCAGATAAGGGCGCGTTGCCGAGTACTCGATGAAATTTCGGATCAGCATCCTCAACCGAACCATGGGGTCGGCCGATTCGTCGTCCGCGGCCACCAGGTAATCCACGAGAGGGTGGAAGGCCCAGTCGACGGCCGCCTGCCACAGTTTCGCCTTCGAACCGAAGCGTTGGTAGAGAAGATTGCGGCTGACGCCCAGTTCGTCATTTACCGTCCGTAGCGACACCCCGTTGTATCCGTGCACCGAGAAAGCCTCGATCGCGGCGGCCATGACCTGGTCGTTCGGGGCGAGTTGCGCGTCCTTGGGCGGACGTCCGCGGGGGCGGGTGACGCGGGGCGGATTATCAGGCATGGGGCCAGTTTAGCGGCCTCTCCTCTCCTCCGTGGGGCCGGAGGAGAGGAGACGAGAGGCGGGCGGGGCGGCTATTCCTTTACCGCGTCAGCTTGTCGACGGGCTTGAACTTCGCTTCGCCGCCTTCGAGGTTCGTATTGAGGAATGCGTGCCGATCGCGTCGGTTGACCTGGTCGATCCATCCGGCCACACCGGGGACGTTTCGGCGCAGGGTCTCGCGCGTCAGGTTCCCGGGCACTCGGGCGAGGGGAGCGAATCGCCACAGGCCGGCGTCGGGCAGGCCCGTATTCCGGTAGCTTTCGTCGCCCAGGTAGAAGCGGGCATGACCGAGCTGTGCCTTGTAGCGCAGCCTGCCGTAGACCTGGCGCAGTCCCTTGGCGTTCTCCGGGGGAAGGTAGGTGTCCATGAACGACCGGCACAGTTCCCGGGAGTCGTCGTCGATCTTCGGTTCCTCCGAGAGCCCGAGCAGCAGGTTGGCCAGGAAGCCCTCGGCCACCGTCTCCGGGTACCACGGCGCCTCGACGCCCATGAGGTGTCCGACATAGCGCCAGTGGTGCATCATCGCCTCGACGTCGGCGTCGGTGGGGCGGTAGCCGAGCAGCTTCAGCTGCATCCCGGGGGCGAACGAGCTGAGCAGCAGCGTCCCGGTCTGCGCGAACTGGCTGATGGGCATGCCCAGTCGGTCCCGGTCCCACTCGGGGTGCGGCAGCAGGGTGTGACGGATCATCGAGTGCAGGACGCGTACGAACACCGCGGAGCGGCGTCCCACGGCACCGGGTCGCATGGCTCCGGGCTCGGTGGTGTCGGTCCAGAGGCGGGAGGTCTCCACGAACCGGCCGAACGCCGAACCGCCGGTGTAGGCGCCGGTGAGCGCGAGCGGCTTGGCGACGGTCTCCAGGCCGTACGCGTTGAACGTGGACATTCCGAAGAACGGGTACAGCTCCTTGTACCGCCGGAAGACCTCCGCGCCGTGCTCGACCTTGTCCCAGTCCACCCACTCGGGGTCGGTGTTGATCTGGTCGAACAGCGTCACCAGTTCCGGAGACGGATCGGCGACGCTCCTGATGCCGCCGTGCAGCGCCAGCTCGACGTCCTTGCGGGCGCGGGACCTGCCCTTGGGCGAGGCGAAGCAGGCGTCGATGTAGGCGTCACCGAGCCGGTCCCCGGTGTTCATGGCCCGCCCGAAGGCCTTCGCCAGGTCCTCGGGGACGTCGAGCGGGCACTTGGCGTAGCGTTCGAGTTGTGCCTTGAGCGCCTGGCCCTTGGGGCTCGCGGCCGTCTCGAAGTACGTGAAGATCGTGGGGATCGCCACTTCGGTCGAATGCGTCATTGATCTCACCGCTTTCAGGTGGTCGGGGTGTTTCCGGCGGCCAGTTCGGCCGCCAGGTCGCGGGCGACGCGGAGGGCGGCAGCCTCGTCCGCCAGGGATCCGTCGCGGCGCAGCAGCCCGGTGAGGAACGCCGCGCCGCGCAGGTCTCGTCGGGGCGGGCCCAGTAGCACATGGGTGTGCGGACTGCCCTCGCCGAGCGAGTAGGTGTAGGCCCGTTCCGAGCCGGTCACGCGGGTCACCGCCGCGCTCAACCGGGCCAGGAGCGGGCCGAGTTCGGCGGCCTCGACGTCGTCCAGACCGGCGAGTCCCTCGGTGTGCCGAAGTGTCTGGACCGCGACCCAACCCGGCGCGGGTATCGCCGGGTGCGTGGACACCCCCCAGTGCCCGGTCCGCAGCAGCCAGCCGGGATCCGAGTGCGCGAGCGTGCCGGCCCGTGCGCAGAGCACGCATCCGTCGCCCGTCATCCCTCCTCCCGCCGGGTTCCGGCGCGTGGCGGGGCGATCGTGTTGGTCAGCGTGCCGATCCTGTCGAGCGTGACCGACACCACGTCGCCGGCCGCCAGGAACCGTCCGTCGGCGCTGCCGGTCCCTCCGGGGGTTCCGGTGAGGATCACGTCACCGGCTTCCAGCGTCAGGAACGAGCTGACGTAGGCGAGGAGTCGGGGAATGGAGAAGATGAGCTCGGCCGTCGAGGAACGCTGGCGTACGACACCGTTCACCTCGGTGGTGAGA
This sequence comes from Streptomyces sp. NPDC007157, assembly GCF_040634235.1. NCBI lineage: Bacteria > Bacillati > Actinomycetota > Actinomycetes > Kitasatosporales > Streptomycetaceae > Streptomyces > Streptomyces sp. NPDC007157. Next base: position 290,796 of record NZ_JBEYFE010000012.1, on the reverse strand, counting down.
CGCAGCGCGCCGTGCAGCCGCAGTTCGTCGGCGGTGAGCAGGGCGGGCCCGAGCGGCTTGAAGCCGTCGAACCCCTTGGCGAGGGCCGGGTTGGCCATCGGCAGTGCCGGGTTCTCACCGAACTGGACGTCACGCGCCGAGAGGTCGTCGGCCACGGTCCCGCCCGCGACGAAGTCCCAGGCGGCCGCCTCGGGAATGTCGCGGCCGGTGCGTCCGATCACGAGGGCCAGCTCGCCCTCGTAGTCGACCCGCTTCGGCGCGGACTCCGGCAGGTGGACGGCCGCGCCCGGGGAGGTGACGGCGGAACCGGGGATCAGGTGGAAGCGGGGGAGGACGGGCAGCGGGCTGTCCGTCTCGGTGGCGTGGTCCCGGTAGTTGAGGCCGATGACGACGATCTTGCCGGGGCGCCGTACCGGGGGTGCGAAGGCGGTTCGCTCCCGGTCGATCTCCTTGACGGGCCGCAGGTCCGCCACCTCGGCAAGCCGGTCTTCGACGATGAAGTCCTCCAGCGATCGGTCCGGGGCGTGGAGGAGGTGCAGTCCGTCGGGGCCGACCCGCGCGATGCCGTCGCCGGTCTGTGCGAGCAGCATGATGTTCTCCGTTCCTCAGTTCGTGGGTTCCCGGGCGTCCCGGTGCCCGGCGGACCGGCCGGCCACCTGGTCCACCAGCGCGTCGGGGTCGGCGGGGCAGGTGTCACCGCGCCAGGCGACGATGCCGTCGGGGCGTACCAGCGCGATGGCGCACCCGTACGTCTGGCGGGCGCCGTCGGCGCCGACCCACTCCTCGTCGAGGGGGATCCCCCGGATGCGGAATGCCTGGGCCAGGGCCCCGGCGTCCACCGCGGGGGCGAGGTTGAGGAGGGTGAAGTGCCCACGGAAGAGGTCGAGTACGGAGCCTCCGCCGGCCAGCGGGACGTGCGGGGCGCGGTGCCCGGGGCGGGCCGTGGGGACGTACTCCTCCGGGTCCTCGGGGGGCTCGGGGGTCCCGTCGGAGACGACGAGCGGTGACTGCGGGTAGCGCACGCCGAGCTGGACGCCGAGGGAGCGCCACTCGGTCCGGCGGGTGGCCGTGATCCGCTCGCCGACGAGGTCGCGTGCTTCCTTCTGCGCCGGGTCGTCGAGGGCCGGGTCGGGCAGGATCGCGTGGTCCGCACGGTAGTTGTGCCAGGCGCGGCGGACCATGCGCTCGGCGTGCGGTCGGCGCTCGGCGGTGTACGTGTCGAGCAGGGCGTCCGGAGCCCAGCCGCGCAGCACGCCCTCCAGCTTCCAGCCGAGGTTGGCCACGTCGCCGAGGCCGGTGTTCATGCCGTGCCCGCCCGAGGGCCACATGCGGTGCGCGGCATCGCCCGCCAGCAGCACATGGCCCGACCGGAAGGACTCGGCGACCACCGCGTCGCCGCTCCACTCCCGGGCGTCGAGCACCTCGACCTCCCCGACCGGGCAGTCGAGCGCGTCGGCGACGGTGGCACGCACCTCGGCGGGGGCGGGCGACTCGCCGTCCGCGAGCGGGTAGGTGACGCGCCACTGGGCATCGCCGTCGAGCGAGCCGAGGATCATGCGACGCGGGTTGAGCAGGTAGTACTGCACGGCCGGGGCGTGTGGGACGCGGTCGCGGAGCCCGGGAAGGCTGACGAAGGCGCCCTGCCAGCGGGCCCGGACGTCGGCCGAGTCCCGCAGCGACCCGATGCCCAGGGCCTTGCGGACCGGAGAGGCCGCACCGTCGCACGCCACCAGGTAGCGCGCCCGCACCGTCCGGCGGCCGTACGCCTGCGAGGAGAGCCGTACGGTGACACCGTGCGGGCCGTCGTCGAACGCGTCGCACGTCCACCGGTGGCGCAGGTCCACCGTGGTCTCGGCGGCGGCGCGCTCCCGCAGGGTGAGGTCGAACCAGAACTTCGGCCACCACACGCCCCCTTCGGGGCTCAGCCCGTGCGTGGTGTCGCGCCGGTCCGCGTTGCAGGGGCGGGGGAAGCGGGCCAGCTCGTACGTGGTCATGCGGGAGACGAAGGAGACGTCCCGCCGTGTGTCGGCGGGGAAGCCGCTGCGGAGTACGGCGGAGTCGGCGATGCCCCAGCGGCGCAGGAGTTCCATGGACGCGGTGTCGACGGACTCCGCCGTCGGGTAGCGGACCACGCCGTCCTCACGCTCGACGAGGAGCACGGACAGCCGGCGGGAGCCCAGTTCGACGGCGGCCGCAAGGCCCACGGGACCGCCGCCGACGATCACCACGTCGTACGTGGCGTCGTCCGAGAGGCCGCCGGTGGGGCCCGGCGCGGAAGTGAGTCTCATCGTTCCCAGACCAATGCGCTCAGGTCCCGGCCGGCCTCCCGGCCCTCGATCAGACGCTCCGGGTCGAGCGGGAAGCCGCCCGGGTTGCTCCTGAACTCCTCGGTCGCCATGAAGTCCTGCATCTCCTGCTGCGAGGAGAAGTTGAGGGACGACAGCTCGACGCGGTTCCCGTCCGGATCGAGGTAGTAGAAGCTCGTCCCCGGGCCGTGGTTGGACGCCTCCACCGGAAGGAAGCCGGCCGCCTTCAGGGTGCGGTAGAGATCCAGCAGGGCGTCGGCGGTCGGTGTCCGCAGCTGGAAGTGGTGCAGTCCGCGCGAGGACCTGCCCGGCCCGAGGTCCGGGCACTCGAAGACGGCGATGCGCTCGGTGTAGGGGTGGTCGAAGTAGAAGTTGAAGAAGCAGATGCGCGACGGCTCGTCCGGGTCGTCGGACGGGGGCGGTGTCATCTCCACGCTGCGCGGCTGACCGAGCAGCATCGAGTAGAAGTCGCAGAGGCGGTCGTAGCCGGTCGTCCGCAGCACGACCTCGGACAGGCGAATCCCTGACATTGTCTTTCGTCCTTGCCTGATGGGGGAGTTGGCGGCTCGTAGGGGGAGTCGGCGGTTCAGTGGACGAGGACGGCCTTGACGGCCGCCCCCGAACGCACCTCGTCGACGGCCTTGTTGATGTCGTCCAGTGCGTAGGTGCGGATCATGGCCTCCAGCGGGAAGCGGCCCTTGGCGTGGAGGTCGAGGACGCGGGGGACGAGGACCGCCGGAGCCTGGTGGCCGACGATCGAACCGGTCACGGTCCGTCCTTCGAGAAGCGCGAACGCGCTGGTCCGCAGCTCAGCGTCCGGGGCGACGCCGAGGATCGCGGCACTTCCCAACGGGGCGAGCGCGGCCACGGCCTGCGCCATCACCTCGGGTACGCCGCTGGACTCCACGCTGAAGTCGACGCCCGGTCCGCCGGTCAACTCCCGTATCCGCTCGACGGCGAGACCTTCGGTGGCGTCGGTGGCGTCGAGCACGTCGGTCGCGCCCAGGTGGGCGGCGAGGTCGAGCCGCGCCGAGTGCGGGTCGGTCACGATGATCCGCGCGGCGCCCGCCGCCGCGGCCGCCATGACCGCGCTCAGCCCGACGGCTCCGGCGCCGAAGACAGCGACCGTGCTGCCCGGCTCCACCTCCAGCAGGTTCCAGACCGCGCCGGCGCCGGTGATGACACCGCAGCCCAGCGGAGCGAGCACGTGATCGGGAAGGTCCGTCACGCCGACCTTGATCAGGCTGCTGGGCCTGCACAGCCCGTGTCCGGCGAAGGACGACTGTCCGAAGAAGTGGTCGTGCACGGGCTCGCCCGAGGCGTCGCGCAGTCCGACCGAGCCGTCGGCGCGCCGGGCAGCGAAGTTCAGCGGGAAGTGGAGGGGGCAGTACGCGGGCCGTCCGCTGAGGCAGTTCCGGCAGGTACCGCAGTAGCTGAAGCTGGCCACCACCCGGTCGCCGGGCCCGAACCCGGTGACGGCGGCGCCGACCGCCTCCACCACACCGGCCCCCTCGTGCCCGGCGACGACCGGGAGAGGTGTGGGCATACGTCCGGCGGCCACCTCCAGGTCCGTATGGCACAGCCCGGCCGCGGTGAAGCGCACCAGCACCTCGTCCGGGCGGGGATCGCCGATGCTCAGCTCCTCGAGCGCGAAGGGGTCCTCGCTGTCCGGCCGGCACACCGCCGCTTTCACACTGTTCATGGCAAGCCTTTCGGAGGGGGCGGCCCGTTCATCGGAGCGAGACAGGCCGGAGTTCGGGGAAGTGCGGGCCGACGAGCGGCGTGTCCGTGGCGCGCAGCGTCTCCAGCCAGCGCGCTCGGGTGGCCGCCGCGGCCGGCGCGTCCCAGTCGAAGCCGCAGCGCCAGTGCGGGTGGTCCAGTGCCGCCGGGTGGTGGAAGAGGTCACCGACCAGGGCGAGGCTCCGGCCCCGCGACTCGATCACGGCGACGGAGGCGCCAGGGGTGTGGCCCGGCGCGTGCACGAGACGCAGCCAGTCGTACGGCGAGACGGAACCGCCCTCCCACAGCGCGGCCGCGTCCCGCAGTGGAGCGACCTTGCCGCGTACGGCGTCGTCCGCGTCCCCGTCCACGAAATGCTTCCAGTCCTCGGCGTGGATGTGATGCCTGGCCTGGGGGAACGTGGGGACACCCGCGGTGGAGGCCCAGCCCACATGGTCGATGTGGAGATGGCTGAGGACCACATCCGTTACGGAGCCGAGCGGGCAGTGCAGCTTCTCCAGCCGCTCCGGGAGGAGTTCGCGGACCGAGGGCAGTTCACCGTCGGGCAGCAACCGCGGGGCGAGTCCGCCGCCCAGGTCGAAGACGACGCGATGTCCCTGCCGGTCGGTGGCGAGGAATCCGCCGAACGGGATCTGAAGCATCCCGTGCCGGTCGAGGACGCCGGGGAGGGCCTGCCAGACGGTCATCGGCACGTCCGGGTAGAGCAGGTTCGGCGGCATCGGTACGACGCCGTCGGCGAGGGGTTCGACTGTCACATCACCTATCTCCATGCCTCGAACGTAACCATTAAAGTGTCGAGCGTCAATTTATTGAGCGCAGTAGACGGGGTCTAGAAGGTTCAGTCGGCCGTTCCATCGCTCTTTAAATTGACGACCGACAGTTTCCTGCCTATGGTCGGCAGCACACCACAGAGCAGAGGAGTACCGTCGTGCCTGGTCAGCGGATTGATGTGCACACTCACGGCGTCTCGGACGAGGCGATGACGGCGATCGCGGGCCGGGGCTTCCGGCCGACCGGCGGATACCGCATCTCGGTGCGGTGGACACCGGAGGCCGCGCTCGCCTACATGGACAGGCAGGAGATCGCCGCCCAGCTCGTGTCCATGCCGATCTCCTTCGCGGGGGCGGACGACGACCCGGACTTCGGGACGCGCCTGGCCCGTCTGATCAACGAAGGGCACGCCGAACTGATCGCGAAGCACCCCGGCCGCTTCGGAGCCTTCGCGACGCTCCCGGCGGACGGCCCCGACGAGGCACTGGCGGAAGTCGCGTACGCCCTGGACGAGCTGAAGCTCGACGGAGTGGTGCTGACCTCGAACGTACTGGGGCGCTACCTCGGCGATCCGTCCCTCGAACCCGTACTGGCGGAGCTGGCACGGCGCGAGGTGCCGGTCTTCGTCCACCCCGAGGACTGCCCGCACATCGACGTCCTCGGATTCGGCCGGCCGAGCTCGATCGTCGAGTTCCCCTTCGACACCGCGCGCACCATCACCAACGCGCTTTACACCGGCGTCTTCCAGCGGCATCCCGGGCTGCGGCTGATCCTGGCGCACTGCGGAGGGGCCCTGCCCGCGCTCGGCTGGCGGATCGGCGAGCACACCGTCATGGGACGAGGGCCCGCGGACGCGGACATCGATCCCGCTCATGTCGCCGAGGTGCTGCGCGGGCTCTACTACGAGACGGCACTGGCCGGAAGCCGCAACTCCCTGCTGCCGACACTCGAAGTGACCTCGGCCGATCACATCCTGTTCGGCACCGACTGGCCGGCGGCCCCGGAACCCACCGTCGTGCACAACATCGAGAACCTCACGGGCTTCGACGGCTTCACCGAGGACGACCTCCGGGGTGTGGAACGGGACAACGCGCTCAGGCTGTTCCCCAGGTTCGCCTGAGCCCCTGGCGGCGCGGTGCCGTGAGTACCGGGCGGAGCCCCTGCGCGGTGGAAGGCGAATCCGCCGCGGGTCGTCGGTCCGATGGTCGGAACGGTGAATTCGGGACGTGGCAGGACGCGGGGATCCCCGAAGTGTTCACGAGGGGGCAGCATTCACACCACGCGCGCCGGCACTCACCGCACTCCCCGGACGGATGTCAAGTGGCCATCGGGTTCCCGCCGGTTCGGTCGGAAGCCGCGGACATGGGTCGCTGTCCGTAACCTCCAGGGAGGGCTAGTCTGTTCGAACAGGCCCCGGCCCCCGGCACTGACGCGTTGCTCCGCTCCGGGGAGGCCCGCCGTGTTCGTTCTGCTTCTCGTCCTGATCGTGGTCCTGTTCGGCCTCGGCTTTCTCCATCCCCTGTGGTGGGTGGCCGCGGCCGTGTTGATCTTCGGCTTCACCCGCTACGGCCGCGGTCGCGGGGGAGGCCGGATCGACGGCGACGGGTCCGATCTCGGGGACTACCGGGACTACCGGGAGCGCCGGGACCGTCAGGACCGCTGGGACCGCCGCTACAGCCGTCAGAACCGGGCGCGCTGGAGGCGCGAGGACCGTCGGGACGATGAACGCCGCGGGTGACCGGTACACCGGCCCGGCATCCAGAGATTCCCGGGCGCCATGGAGCCACGCGCCGCCGGCGGCCGGTCCTGCAACCGGCGGGCCACGTGCGCATCCCGCGGATGCGGACGGACCAGGACGTCGGTGATCGCGAAGACACCGCCGGGCGCGGTGAGTTGCCCGACTCCGCGCGACAGCGCCGCGTCGATCCCGGGCCGCAGGAAGCTGTCGCTGCGCACCGGGGGAGCAGGAATCCGTCGCCGCGCACCGAGAACAGGAAGCCGTCGCCGCGCACCGGGAACAGGAATCCGTCGCCGCGCACCGGGAAGCCGAACTCGCAGCCCACTAGGCCGTCCGTCGCCGCGATCGCCATGGCGAAACCGGGCCGGCGGATGTCAGCGGTGAGACGGCTGGGAAAGCGCCGGCGGCCGAGACGTCGGCACGCCTCAGGAGACGACGTCCCGCGGGAATCCATGTGCAGATCCGTCAGCGTCCCGCTCAGATGCCGCGCCTGCCGGCGGTCGCCCCGACGCGACCGGACCGCGAGCGGCAAGCGGTTGTGTCCGGTGCGGCGGGACGGGGACGGCCGGGGCCGGGACACCCCCGGGAGGAGGCGGCGGATGGCCGGACGGAACGCCGAGGAGCAGGACCCCGGAGCCGGTCAGGTCGAGTAGCAGGCCCAGTGTCCGTGGCGGATGGTGCAGTCGTAGGGTTCCGCCGGCCTCGGTGGACTTCTGCGCGGCATGCAGGAAGGTGTTGAGACCGCTGCAGTCGCAGAAGGTGACGGGAGTCAGGTCGATGTCGATGGTGCGGATACCGTCGCTCAGACACTGCGCCAGTGCCCTGCGCACCAGCGGGGCGGATTCCAGGTCGATCTCGCCGGCCAGGGTGATGAGTGCCCGTTTCCTTCGGTCATGACGGTAGACGGTGAGCTGAGGGAGGGGCATGACGCCTCGGTTCGCAGGACCGTACGGCAGCGGGCGCGGTGACGCCGGGAGTCCCGGCCTCCTTGGCGCACTGCCGGCCAGGGCGTGGATTCGGCGGAGGTGAAGCAACGGCAGGGTCCGCGGCCCGTGTTGCGGAACAGCGGATCCACCCGATTCCTTCCGGTGATGCGCCGGGTGGCGGACGAAGACTCCGCTCCCCGCAGCCATCTGTGTCGATCAACGACAAGCCGCCGAGGTCTGGGACGTCCGTACGACAGCATAGTCCTCGACCCGGTCCGACGGACAGTCCGAAGCCGTCCGCTCCACGTACCGCGGCGATGCCGGGAGATGGAGCCGCGCGGGCATCTCCCGTTCCCTGTGCGGTACTTGGGCAGGGCGGCCCGCGCGACCCCCGACATGCCGACCCCGGTGCTCACGCTGCCGCAGGCCCGGGCGAGGACGGAGTGCCGTCGAACCATCCGTGACCCCGCACGGGAGCAGGGACAGGCGGGCTGAGCAGCGCCTTCGGCGGCTGTCGGCCGGAATCTGCGCCGCGCTGAGCGGGCCGGGGCCGAGGATCTCCCTTCCGGGATCCTCGGCCCCGGCCCGCAGGCATGGGCCCAGCCCGCCCGCCGGTCGGTCGGTCGGTCGGGATGCCGGCACCGGATCCCGGTGATGACTAGGCCGTGTCGGCGTGACGCCCGGTTGATCCGGGATCCACGCGCGGTGGTCAGCGGGCGCGCTAGCCTGTTTACGACGGGAAGGCGCCCGGGGCCGGGCGACCGGCGCCAGGGTGTCGGGCGCGGATAGCAAGGCGGTCCTTGGACGGTGCCTCCAGCAGCTCCCCGGCTGATCGACCGGGACGATCTCGTCGCTGCCCTCGATCGCGCGGCGGCGGGCAAGGTGACGGTCATCTCGGCTCCGGCCGGCAGCGGGAAGACGACGTTGCTGCGCGCCTGGGCCGACCGGCCGGGCCGGTCACGTCGGCTGGCCTTCGTGCAGGTGCCGCGCGGTCAGCAGGACGCCCAGCAGTTCTGGCTGGCTCTGCTCGGTGCGGTTCGCCGGGCCACCGGCGCGGACGGCGGTGCGGCACTGCCGGCAGCGACACCCGACTTCGACGCGTCGGCGATGGTCGACCGGGTGTTGTCGGAGATGGCCGACGCCCACGGCGGCGTCACGCTGGTCATCGATGATCTCCACGAGCTGCTCTCGCCGGAGGCCCCCACTCAGCTCACCCGGCTGCTGACCAGCCTTCCTCCGCAGGCGCACGCGATACTGACGATGCGCCACGATGTCCGGCTGCGGCTGCACCGGCTGCGCCTGACGGGCGAGCTCGACGAGATCCGCGCCGCGGACCTGCGTTTCTCCGAGCGCGAGACCCGCGCACTGCTCGACGCCTCGGGCATCGCGCTCTCCGACTCCGGGGCGGCGCTGCTGCACCGGCGCACCGAAGGGTGGGCCGCGGGCCTGCGGCTGGCGACGCTCTCCCTGGCCGGCCATCCCGACCCCGAGCGGTTCGTCGCGGAGTTCTCCGGCAGCGACCGCACGGTCGCCGAGTACCTGATCGCCGAGATGCTCGAACGCCGGCCGCCCGACGTCCAGGATCTGCTGCTGCGCACCTCCCTGCCGGATCGGGTCAACGGCGAGCTGGCCGACCTGCTGACCGGCCGTCCGGGCTCGGAACAGATCCTGCTGGGTCTCGAGGACGCGAACGCGTTCGTCGAATCCCTCGACCCCGAGCGCACCTGGTTCCGCTACCACCACCTGTTCGCGGATCTCCTGCGACTGGAGTTGCGCCGGACGCTGCCCGAGGAAGTACCCGCGCTGCACCGGCGCGCCGCCGGATGGTTCACCTCGCGGGGCCAGGTGGCCGAGGCCGTCCGGCACACCCAGGCGGCCGGCGACTGGGCGGACGCGGCCCGGCTCCTGGCCGACCATGCGTTCAGCCTGGCGCTCGACGGGCAGGCGCAGACCATGCAGGCGCTGGTACGGGCCTTCCCGCCGGGCGAGGACCGCCCCGAGCTGGCCCTTGTGCGCGCCATGGGTGACCTGGGCCAGGGGCGCCTGGACCAGGCGGCCGCGCACCTGGCGGTCGCCGAGACGTACGCCGCTACGGCGCCGCCGGAGCGCCGGCGCCGCCTCGGGACGGCGGTCGCGTCGCTGCGGCTGTCACTGGCCAGACGGCGAGGTCACCTGGCCGGCGTCGTCGAGCATGTCAGGTTCCTCGGCTCCCCGGTGTCCGGGCGGTCCGACGAGGACATCGCCCTGGACAGCGACCTGCGCGCGATGGCGCTGATGAATCTGGGCACGGCCGAGGCGTGGTCGCTGGGGCTGCCGGACGCCGTACGCCACCTCCGGGAGGGCGCCGTGCTGGCCCGGGAGACCGGCCGCCCGTACCTGGAGGTCGGCTGCCTGGCGCAGCTCGGGTTCGCGCATATCTTCCATGGCGCCGACCTGCCGGGGGCCGGCGCGTTCACCGCGACCCAGCGCCAGTGCCGCGAGGCGATAGAGCTCGCCGAACGCCATGGCTGGGGCACGGAACCGGTGATCGCACCCGCGCTGGTGACCCTCGTCGGCACGATGGCGTGGCTGGGTGAGTTCGACGAGGGCGAGCGGTGGCTGCGACGCACCGAACGGGCCCTGCGGACAGACACCGGGCCGGACATCAGGCTGCTGCTGCACCAGACGGCCGCGATGCTGCACGCCGGTCGCGGCCGCCGCCGCGAGGCGCTCGAGGAGTTCCGCGCGGCCGAACACCTGGTGTCACGGCTGGAGGGATCGCAGGCGCTGGCGAGCCAGATGACCGGCTGGCTGCTCGCCACGCAAGCCCGCCTCGGGCTGTCCGCCGAAGCCCGCGCCGCCCTCGCGGCGCTGGACGACGAGCGGGCCGGCTCCGGTGAGATCCGTAACGCCCGCGCGGCGATCTGCCTGGCGGAGGGCGATCCGGCCGGGGCCCTGGACGCGTTGCACGATGTTCTCGGTGGTACGGCACCGGTTCTCGGCTACGTCACGGTCATCGAGGCGCACCTGCTCGCCGGGCTGGCCCATCGTGAACTCGGTCACCAGCGCGCCGCGAACCAGGCGACGGAACGGGCGCTGGCCCTGGCGGAGCCCGACCGGCTGGTGCTTCCGTTCGCGATGACAGGCTCCCAGGAGTTGCTGGAGGCACTGCTGCGGCACCGGACGGCACACGGCGCGCTGCTCGCCGACATCCTGGATGTCCTGTACGACTCGTCCCCGGCGGCCGCGGAGCAGCCCTCATCACCGCCGACGGCCGAGCTCAGCCCGGGCGAGCTCAGGGTGCTGCGGTATCTCCCGACGAACCTGTCCCGGCCCGAGATCGCCGGCGAACTGTCCGTCTCCCTGAACACCGTCAGCACGCACCTGCGCAGCATCTACGCCAAGCTCCAGGTTCGTGACCGGTCCTCGGCCGTGCGGCGCGCCCGGGAGCTGCGGCTGCTGGCCGCTCGCCACCGGCCCTAGCCCTGCTGCAGGTCACCGGATCCGGGTGATGCGGGGGCACCTGGACCGGGCCGCGGATCACCTTGATCCGGTGATGCCTCCTCACCTGCCTGGTGGTGATGCTCGCAGTAACCCACCTCCCAGACAGGAGTCCGACATGACCGAGGCGCTCGACTGGAACGCGAAGACCGTCGCGGAGTTCCGAGCGAACGACGGAAGGGTCGGCGGGGTCTTCGAGGGTGCCCCACTGGTCCTGGTGCATCACCTGGGCCGCAAGAGCGGGCGGGAGTACGTCACCCCGATGATGTACCTCCCGCACGACGCCGAGCCGGACATCGTCTACGTCTTCGCGACCAAGGGCGGAGCGCCCACCAACCCGGACTGGCATCGCAACCTGACGGCCGCCGGTGTCGGCGACGTCGAACGCGGGACCGAGACATATCCGGTGACCGTCCGCGAACTGTCCGGCACCGAACGCGACCGCGTCTACGCCGAGCAGGCGCGGCGCTACCCGGGATTCGCCGAATACGCGGACAAAACTGCCGGAGTGCGCACCATTCCCGTGCTCGAACTCCGACGGGCGTAGTCCACCCCCCCCAGTTCAGCCCGTTCACCGGGGCCGGCGCCCCGACGAGTCGCGAAAGAGAGAAAGCATGTCAAAGGCGGTCAGGTACGACGAGTTCGGCGGGATCGACGTGTTGCGGGTCGACGAGGTGGAACGCCCGGTACCCGGGGGTGGGCAGGTCCTCGTGCGCGTGAAGGCGGCCGGCGTCAACCCCAGTGAGGCGGCCATCCGCACGGGGGCGGTGGCGAACCTGTTCCCGTCGACGTTCCCGTCCGGGCAGGGCAGCGACCTCGCCGGGGTCGTCGAGGAGGTCGGCGCCGGGGTCGCCGGATTCGCGCCCGGCGACGAGGTGATCGGATTCACCCAGAAGCGGGCATCCCACGCCGAGCTGGTCCTGGTCGAGGCCGGTGACCTCACGCGCAAACCGGAGAAGGTCTCCTGGGAGGTGGCCGGCAGTCTGTACGTGGTCGGCGTGACCGCATGGGGGGCGGTGCACTCCGTGCGGCTCGAGAAGGGCGAGACCGTCGTCGTCTCCGGAGCCGCCGGGGGAGTCGGCTCGCTCGCCGTCCAGCTCGCGCGCCGTACCGGGGCCACGGTCATCGGCCTGGCGAGCGAGAGCAACCGCGAGTGGCTGGAAGGCCACGGCGTGATCCCGGTCGCGTACGGTGACGGCGTCGCGGACCGGATCAGGGCCGCCGCGCCCGGCGGCGTGGACGCCTTCATCGACACCTTCGGCGACGGGTACGTCGAGCTGGCCCTCGCCCTCGGCGTCGCGACCGAGCGGATCGACACCATCGCCGATTTCGCCGCCGCCCAGAAGTACGGGGTGAAGACGGACGGAGGGGCCGCGGCCGGGCCCGGCGCCGACGTGCTTGCCGAGCTCGCCGGCCTGATCGCCGACGGACACCTCGAGGTGCCGATCGCGAACGTCTACCCGCTGGCGCTGGTCCGCGAGGCCTACACCGAGCTCGAACGCCGCCATACCCACGGCAAGATCGTCCTCGTGCCCTAGGCCGGGACGGCGCAAAAGGAGCCGATCGACAGTTCTGGCACTTTCCCCGACGTGAAGCGTCCACTTATTGACGCGCCATCAAATACGGTCGCAAGAAGGGTCGTTGGCGGTCGTATGGCGATATCGAAAGAACGTACGCGCTCCATTCCTGCGGTGTAGCTTCTACCCGTCAGTAGAGGCTTGAGCAAGGGGGGACGTGTGGTTGCCTCTCCGCAGACCGACAAGTTCGCCGCCCACCTGCGGATGCTGAAGGACCGCAGCGGCCGGGGTTACGACCGCCTCGGCAAGGAGGCGGGCGTCAGTGGTTCCAGCCTGCATCGGTACTGCTCCGGCCTCAGCGTGCCGACGGACTACCGGGTCGTGCACGCCTTCGCCAAGGTGTGCGGCGCCAGTGCGGAGGAGCTCCGCGAACTGCACCGGTTGTGGGCGCTGGCGGACACCGACCGGGACGTACCGGTCACGACCGCCAAGGAGAACCCGGAAGCCGAACCGCGGGCCGATCCTGCCGTGCCCGTGCTGACGAGCCCCGCGCCCGGTGATGTCACCCCGTCGGAGATCGTCCCCGAGGAGAGCGCGACGCCGCGGCGGTCCCGGTTGCCCGAGCGGCTGTCCTCGCGTTCCGCGATCCTGGCCGCCGTGGTCGCGGTGGTGCTGGTGGCGGGCTTCGTGTGGCTGCCCGTCGGAAGCTCCGCCGGTGACGCGCCGGCGACCGGCGGCGAGCTGCTGTACTCACCCGCGTGCAAGTCGGTGAGCATGGGACAGCACGACGAGTGCGTACGCGAGGTCCAGACCCTGTTGACGCGGGCGAAGGGCACGCTCGCCGTCGACGGCGACTTCGGGCCGGAGACCCTGCGCAGGCTGACCGCGTTCCAGGTGCTGGCGGGCCTGCCGGCCACCAACGTGGTCGACGACGCCACCAAGGAGGCGCTCTACGGGCAGAAGGTGACCATGACGACCTGGCCGCCGGCGAAGGTGGCGAAGCGGATCCGTGAGGTGTTCGTCGAGGATCCCGACACCGCCGTCGCCGTCGCCCGCTGCGCGTCGTTCCTCGACCCGCTGTACGTACTGCCCAACACCAACGGCAGCCGCAACTGGGGCGTGTTCCAGATCTCCGACGCCCGCCTGCAGGACCTCCACGGCACCCCGCTGCGGGCGTTCGACCCGGACTGGAACATCAGGGCGGCGCACCAGCTGTGGAGCGTCCGGCACGACTTCCACGACTGGCCCTCCTGCGAGGCGGCGCTGAAGAACACGCCGAAGAGCACGCCCAAGAGCAAGCCGAAGAGCAAGCGCTGAGGCGCTGAAGCCCGGAGCTCCGGGTACCGAAGCGGCGGTACCCGGAGCTCCGCTCCCCCGAGCGCGGCGTCAGACCGTGCCGTTCTCCCACCACCAGGCGCGGCCCAGGTCGGCCCTGCTGTCGACGTGCTGGTGGTCGACGGTGTACGTCTCCAGGCCGGAGAACCCGCAGGTCTCCGCCTTCTGGTAGACGGTCTTGGTGGCCACGCCGGGCACGTCGAGGTCGGCGGCCGTGCCGTACAGGTGCATGCTGTCGCTGGCCCCGCCGATCTCGGCGTTGTGCGCGATGCTGCGGAAGCCGGAGTTGACCGTGATCGGCTTGTCGCCCAGCTTCTTGCGCAGCGCCTCCAGCTTGTACATGCAGCGGCGGACGTTCTCCTTCACCTGCGACGCGCTCAGCTTGCCGCCGTTGAAGGTGCCGTCCGACTGGTTGACGAACTCGCTGAAGTTGAAGTGGAGCGTGGAACCGTCCGACTGCTCCAGCGAGTTGAGCTTCGCCTGGGTGTTGGGGCCGACCTCGGCGTCGACACCGAGACCGTACGCCGCCTGGAACCGGCGTACGGCAGCCGCCGTACCGGGGCCGAAGTCCCCGTCTATGCCGACCCGGCTCTGGCTGGCGCTGTCCGCCGCCCAGCCCGCGATCCGGATCTGCAGTTCGGTCACGTCGGCACCCGTCGCGCCCTGGGTCAGGGTGCGCGACCACGAATAGGCCTGTGCGACGCCCGAGAACAGCAACTGGCCGAAGGCGACGCCGGCACCGGCGGCCAGCGTGCCGCGCAGCATGGTGCGGCGGTCGACGGGACGGAAGGAGGAGGTCATGGTCGTCCTTTCGGTAAGAGGAGGTCAGTAGGCGATCTGGAAGGTCACGTTCTGTGCGTCGATGTCATAGGCGTGCACGCGCAGGATGAAGTGGGTGCCGTCCAGGACGTCGGTGGCGACGGTTCCCCACTCGGTACCGTGGGTGGTGTACGCGTCGCCGTTGTTGCACTTGGTGGTGTGGTCGGTGAACACCACGCAGGCGTCCAGGTACACGCCCGGCTCGTCAGTGATGAGCCGTAGGTTGATGTCGTTGCACCGCGAGGACGTGGTGTAGGTGCCGTACTCCTTGGCGGCCGCCTGGTAGTGGTACGTCAGGGTCTTCGCGCCGCCGTAGCAGCTGGTGGCGGCGGCCGTGGACTGTGCGGAGGCGGGCGCGACGCCCACTCCCAGCAGGGCGGCCGCGGTGATCAGAGCCGCGGGCAGGATCCTGCTCCGGATCATGGTGGTCTCCGTTCCGTGTGAGGGGAGAGGGCAGAGGTCAGAAGGCGATCTGCAGGACGGCGTCGTCGCCCTCCAGGGGCACGCCGTTGGGCACCGTGAACTTGGTGCCGTCCAGGACGTCGGTGGCGATGGTCGTCCAGCTGCGCCCGACCTTGGTCCAGCGGTTGCAGACGCCGGTCTTCGCGAACTTCACGCAGGCGTTCACGTAGTCCGCGGTTCCGCCGGTGACCCGCATGTTGATGTCGATGCAGCGGCTGGTGGTCCAGTAGGGGCCGAAGTCGAGCACGTCCCCGTAGCGCACGGTGACGGCCCCGCCGTAGCAACTCGTGGCGGTGGCGGTGGCGGTGGCGGCCGAGGCCGCGGGTGCGGGAGCGGTGAGGCCCAGGGTGACGAACAGCGCGACGAGGGACGCGCGAGCGAACCGGGGGGTCATGGGGGTCCTCCTTGGTACGGCGGCAGGGCCGGGATCAGCGGTTGGCCAGCCGGTCGAGGTCGGCCTGGGTGCCGTTGAACACGTCCGCGGTCGCCGGTGCCTTGATGCCCGGGAACAGCGCGGCGTCGGTGTACTGCCACATCGCCCAGGTCGTCGAGCCGTTCGGCACCGGCGGCTGGGTGATCGACTGGCGGTAGTCGGCGAGTTGCAGCGGATACCGGGCGAAGGCGGTGGTCGAACCCAGGCAGTCGTCCAGGAAGGACTTCTGCGTGTAGATGATCGGGGTGCGGCCGAAGGCGGCCTCCACCTTGTCGAGCCAGGCCTTGGCGTCGGCCACCGTGCCGTAGGTGGGGCAGCGTCCGGTGCCGTCGTCCATGCGCTCCAGGTCGAACACCGGCGGCAGGTCGCCCGCCCGCTGCCCGGTGTACCCGGTGGCCCGCACGGCGGCGATGAACCGGTCGGCCTGTGCGGCACCGGTGTCGGCCGCGGTGCCCGTGTAGAAGTGGTAGGGCGCGACGGCCAGTCCCGCCGCCCTGGCCGCCGGCAGGTCGGTGGCGAGGTATTCGTCGGTGACGTTCAGGCCCCGGGTGGCCTTGACCGTCGCGAACTCGACACCCGAGGCCCGTACGGCCTTCCAGTCGATCGGCGCGCCGCCGGGGTGCTGGTACTTGGCGGTGTCCAGTCCGTCGATCGGGTAGCCGGCGGGGCGCGGCGGCGTGCAGTACGTGTTGCGGCCGGCCCAGTCCACCAGCTTCGCCCAGGTGTTGGGGCCCACGACGCCGTCGGCGCCGAGGTTGGCGCAGTGCTGGAACTCGATGACCCGGCCCTCGGTGCCGCCCCCGAAGTCGCCGTCGATCGTCAGCGGCGGGTAGTGGAAGGGCTCCATGGCCAGGTTCAGCCGGCACTGCACCTCCTCGACCTCGGTGCCCTTCGCGCCCTTCTGCAGGGTCGGCCGCGTGTCGGTGTGGCCGCACACGGCCGTCTGCGCCGTGCTCGACGTGCCCTGGGTCGCGCAGGTGTGCGGCTGGGCGGCCCAGGTGTTCAGCGCCGCCCAGGTCTGCGGGCCGAGCACGCCGTCCGCGTCCAGCCCGGCGCACCGCTGGAACTCCTTGACCCGCGTCTCCGTCGCCGGCCCGAACGAGCCGTCCGCGGCGATCGGCGTGTACCGGCTCGGCTTCGTCGCCAGATTGAGCTCGCACTGAGCCTCGACCGCCGGGTCCCCCGTCGATCCCCGCTGCAGCGTGGGTTGTGCGCTCGTGTGCCCGCAGACCGCGACCGCGGCGGCCGCGGCGGACTGCGCCGCCTGTACCGCCGTCGGCCCGTACAGGGGCAGGACCGCTGCCACGGCGAGGGTCAGACCCCGCAGAAGCGTCCTCTGTCCCATCTGGTGTTCCCCCTCAGGTTGGTAGCCGGGAGGTCCCGGCACGGATCAGGCTGGCAGGGCTCGTCCCGCAGCGGATCGCCTTCTCCACGGCCGGGACGCCGGGACAGCCGCACGTCTGTGATCTGCGGGGACGGGTCACCGCTGGGATGCGCGTGGGACACGGTGGCTCGGACGGGGCTCCCGGGGCGGACACCGCGGCCCGCCGCGGCCGGACCGGGGAAAGGGGGCAACCGGGACCGGCCCTCACGTGTCTAGTCGGCATCACCCGTCGTCAGGCCCCGCCGTGCGGAGCCTGGTGCGGTCGCCGATCCCGAGGGGAGAACTCCATGCGTATGCGTGCGGTCGTCGTCCTGCTGTCCCTTGCCGCCTGCTCTTTTGCGTCGGTGGCTCCGGCAACCGCCCGGACGGCGGACCGGGCCGCGTCCGGCACCACCACGTTCTCAAACGTCGTCGTCAACGGCGGCAAGGACGTCGTACTCGGCCCGACCACCAGAAAGACCGTGACGATCAGCTGGACGGCCGCGGACCCGGACGGCGTCGCCGCGTCCTGGGCCTACCTGTGGCACGGTCCGAACACCGACGACGCCGACGGCATCCTGCCGCTGTACCCGCCGGCGGGTACGTGCGCCGCGGCCTCCGCCGACCGCACCACCGTCACCTGCGAGGTGAGCTTCGGCGTCGACGCCGCACGGGACTTCGGCCACAACGGTCTCGCCGGCACCTGGAAGGTGCTAGCCGCGGCGCAGGACACCGGCGACGACTGGACGGAGACCGACGTCGCCGGCACGGCCCGGTTCCAGCGGCTGGCCAAGGTGACGGTCAACGCCTCGCCCGAGCCGGTGAAGAAGGGCAGGACCGTCACGGTCACCGGCAGGCTCACCCGCGCCAACTGGGAGAGCGGCGGCTACACCGGCTACCAGGGGCAGTCGGCACGGCTGCAGTTCCGCAAGAAGGGCAGCTCCACGTACACCACCCTGAAGACCGTCACCAGCGGCAGCGGCGGCGCGCTGAGGACCACCACCGAGGCGAAGGCGGACGGCTACTTCCGCTTCCTCTTCACCGGCACCGCCACCACCGGCCCGGCCACCGCCGCGGGCGACTTCGTCGACGTCAGGTGACGACCCGCCGCCGGCCCACGGGGGTCGAGAGGCCCGGCAGGCCCGAGAGGCCCGGCAGGCCCGAGAAGCCCGGGAACGCGAAAGACCCGGCCCCGGGTCCGAAGGCAGGACTCGGGGCCGGGGCCGGGCCGGATGTGTCCGGCGGTGCGGGAGGTGGGGTCAGCCGAGGAGCTTCGTGGCCAGGGTCGAGGCGTTGTACGAGCCCCAGCCGGTGGTGAAGTCCCAGCCGGAGGCCGCCGAGTAGGCGCCGTTGCTGCCACTGGTGATGTCGTGGAAGCCGGTGCCGCTCGCCGCGTAGAGGGCGGGGTTGGCGAAGCCGAGGTTGGCCTTGCCGGCCGCCGCTGCCCGCTGGTTGTAGAGGGCCGCGAACGCCGCCCACTCGGGGGCCGCCGCGCTGGTGCCGCCGACCGAGGACCACGAACCCTGCGAGTAGATGGAGACGCCGGGGCTGGGGTTGGCGTGCGCCGAGACGTCCGGGACCTGGCGGTAGCCGCCGCCCGCGCTCTTCTGGACGGCCGTCTGCCAGCTCGGGATCTTGAAGACGGAGGACTTGCCGCCACCGCCGCCCGACCAGGCCACCTCCTTGCTGAAGGCGTTGGCCGAGGTGACGGTCAGCTTGGTGCCGCCGACGCCCGTGACGTACGGGTCGCTGGCCGGGTAGTCGACGGAGGTGCCGCCGTCGCCCGCGTCGTCGGAGCCGTCGTCACCGGAGGCCGCGTAGAAGCCGAGGCCCTCGGCGGCGCCCGCCTTGAAGACGGCGTCCACCGCGTTGATGTTGGAGGTGGTGCGGGCGCTCTCGGCGGCGCCCCAGCTGATCGAGGTGGTGGGGATGCCGCTGTCGACGATGGCCTGGTAGGTGTCGACCTCGCCGGCGTCGGAGTTGGGGCCCTCGAACACGGTCACGTTGGCCTTCGGGGCGATCGCGTGCAGGACCTCGATGTCCAGCTCGACCTCGACCTGGCCGTCGCCGAGCGAGCCGGAACCGCCGTCCACCTTGGACACGGTCGGGGTGGGCGAACCGAGGCTGTAGTTGGTGTCGTACTTGGTGATGTTGGACTGCTGGAAGCCGTCGAACTCCAGCAGCGCGATCTTCTGGCCGCTGCCGGTGTAGGTGCTGGAGACGTTGTAGCCGCCCTTGAGCTGGGCCGGGGTGTAGCCGCCGCCGGGGCCGTCGTGCGGGGAGACGGTGTGCGGGGTCGCCTGGTGGTGCAGCTGGACGCGGTTGTTGAGGCCCGCCACGTCGCTGACCAGGGAGGCGAGGGAGGACGGCAGCGTCGGCGCGCTGTCGTTGGCGTAGAAGGAGCGGCCCGAGGCGGCGTCCTTCCACGTCGACAGCTCGGTGCCGAAGGCCTTCTGCAGCTGGGCGGCGGTGCCGCTGGCGTCGACCAGCAGGTTGCCCGAGTGCACCTTGCCGACGGTGACCCCCTGCGAGCGCAGGTAGTCCCGGAGCTTCTTCACCTCGGTGTCGGTCCGGCCGAACCGGGCCGCGAACTGCTGCTTCGTCAGGTAGTGGCCGTACGAGGCCGAGTGCGGGTCGCTGACCTTCGCCACGAAGGTGTCGAGGGCCGTTCCGCCGCGCGGAGTCAGGCTGATCGCCACCGATATCCGCTTGCCGGCGGCGACCTTGCCGGTGCGGGAGGCGTTGTGCTTGAGGCCGGGCAGGACGTCCCCGGCGACGGCGGCGCGGGCCGTGTGCGGGGCGTCGGACGCGTAGGCGGCGGGGACGACCGCCGTGACCAGGGCCGGCGCGGCGACCAGACCGAGCAGTTTCAGGCGTGACTTCACCGAAGTCCTCCGGAGGGGGTGGGGGGTGGGGGGTGGGGAGTGCGCCCCGTAAGCGGAAATCCGCGAGCGGAACGGGATCACCGTAGGAACTGCGGCCCTGTCCCCATAAGCGGGGTAACCCTTGCGTTGCGTGTTAATTGCGGGTGTCGAACGCGCGGGGGACGCGCACGCGGGCAGGCTGACTGATCGTCATGTTCGCGGCGGAGGGCCCGGGTTGGTCGTCGTCGATCGCGTCCACCGCCGCTCCGGACGCGAGGACGGCGACCGCCATCGCGTGCGCCAGTGCGGTGCGCGAGCGGACGCCGAACTTGCGGTAGACCCGCGACAGCGCCCCTTCCACCGTCTTGACACTGATGAACAGCTCCGCGGCGACCTCCCTGTTGGTCGCCCCGCCGCCGACCAGTTCGGCGATCCTGGCCTCCGCGGGCGTGAGTTCGGGGCCGCCGGCGCCCGCCTCGCCACCGCGCTCCCCGGCCGCCAGCCGGGCGAGCTCGTCCCGGGCCCGGGACGCGAGCGGGACCGCGCCGATCCGGGTCGCCGTCTCCAGTGCCTCGGCGAGCGCCTCGCGGGCGGCGTTGCGGCGGCGGGCCCGGCGCTCGACCGCGCCGAGCGCGATCAGGGTGCGTACCAGCTCGACGGGGAGCGGGAGGTGACGGAGGCGTTCGACGGCGCCGCGCAGCCGTACCGCCCCCTCCTTCGCCCGGCCAAGGCCCGCCTCGCGCAGGCCCGCCGCCCGCTCCAGCGCCGCCAGTACGCTGCCGGGCGCCGCGTCCGGCAGCCGCGCGTGGGCGTCGTGGAGCACGGCGCCGGCCGCGTCCGTCTCGCCGAGGACGACCAGCGCCTCGGCCAGGTCGGCGTACCAGTGCAGCAGGGGCGGGTCGGCGGCGCACATCGCCTCGCCCAGCTCCTTCACTCGCTCCAGCGCCTCGACCGCGGCCGCCGCCCCGCGCGGATCGCCGCCGAGCAGTTCGGCCTGCCCGAGCACCGCCAGCGCGCGCAGCAGGAACAGCCGGTCGCCGTCGGCCTCCGACGCCTGGACGGCCCGTGCGGCCAGTCGCCGGGCCTCGTCGGCGGCGCCGCCGGTGGTCGCGGCGAGGGCCGCCGCGTACAGCGCCGGGGCCGCCTGGGCCATGGCGCGCGAGCAGCGGGCCGCGGTGCGCAGCGCCTCCCGGCAGTGCCCGGCGCGGACCTGGATGCGGGTCAGCGCCACCAGGGTCGCCACCATCTCCTCGGCCCCGGCCGACCCGCCGGTCTCCGCGAGGAGCCGGACGACCTGGTCGCGGGCCTCGGTCACCTGGTCGGAGTCCAGGGCGAGGATCGCCCGCATCCGGATCAGCCGCCGGCTCTCCGGGCCGCCGTCGGCGCCGCCGACCAGGGCGAGCGCCTCCTTGAGCGCGGCGTCGGCGGCGACCGGCTCCCCGGCCAGGGACCGAACCCGGGCGAGGGTGGCGAGCGCCCCGATCCTGGTCTCCGTGTCGCCCGCCGCGGCCGCCTGCCGCGCCGCCCGCCGGGCCTGCCGGGCCGCCTCCGTCAACTCCCCGCACAGCAGCCCCCGTACGGCGGCCCAGTGGTGCAGCCGGGCCTCGGAGCGCGGGTCGCCGGCCGCGTCCCGGAGGCCTTCCGCGATCAGGTCCCCGGCGCTCTCCAGCGCCTGTCCGGCGCCGAGCAGCAGGACCAGGCGGGCCCGCACCCGCTGGGCCGCGGAGTCCGACCGGGCGAGGACGGCCCCGGCGGCCTCGCCCGCCTCCTCGGGCCGTCCGGCGTCGCACGCGTACTCGGCCGCGGCCAGCAGCCGTTCGGCATGCTCCGCCGGGCGGTCGGCGGGGGTGCGGCGGGCGGCGAGGGCGGCCAGTTCGAAGGCGGCGCCGGGGGAGCCGTCGGCGCGGGCGGACCCGGCCGCGGACATCAGGGTGCGGGCGGTGGCCTCGTCCTCGTACGGGTGGGCGAGCGCGAGGTGGCGGGCCCGCTGCACGGGCTCGGCCGCCGCGTGGGCGAGGCGCGCGTGTGCCTGCCGCCGGCCGTGCTCGGGGGCGTCGGCGTGCACGGCCGCCCGCAGTACGGGGTGCCGGAACCGTACGATCCCCTCGGCGTCGGCCGTCGCGATGCCGAGCCGTTCGGCCTCCGCGAGGTCCGCGGCGGGGTCGGGGATTCCCGCGGCACGCAGCAGGGTCAGGGTGGGGCGGGCGGCGGCGCTCGCGACGAGGAGGGTGAGCCGCACCGACTCCGGCAGTGAACGGGCCGGTTCCAGGAGGAGGTTGCGCAGCCTCGGGGGCACGGGCGGGGGTGTGCCGAAGCCGAGCGCCGCCGGGGCGTGCCGGGCGGCCCGCCCCAACTCCTGTGCGTACAAGGGGTTTCCGGCGGCGGTTTCCTGGACCGCCCGCAGCAGTGCCGGGGGCAGGTCGGTACCGAGGTCGGCGCGCACGAGGCGGGCCGTCTCGCCGTCCGTCAGGGGCGGCACGGGGAGTTCGACGGTGCCGGGCGGGCAGCAGCGCAGCCTTTCGGGCTGTCCGCCGTCGGCCACCCGCTCGGTGGCGAGCATCCGGATGCCGGGACCTTCGAGACGGCGTACGGCGAAGGCGAGGACGTCGGCGGTCGGCTCGTCCAGCCACTGCAGACCGTCGACGACCAGCAGGACGGGGCCGGTGGCGGCCAGGGCGCGCAACGCGTCGAGGACGGCGACGCGCACCGCGAGACGGCCCCGGTCGTCCGCCGGTTCCGGGCCGCGCAACAGGGCTGCCCGCAGCGCTGTCCTGAGCTCGGGCGGCAGGGTCTCCAGGCAGCTCTCCGGGACCCGTGCGAACAGGCCGACCAGGCCCGCGAAGGGGAGCCGGGTCTCCTCCTCGGCGGGCGCGCAGTGCAGTACGGTGGCGGCCGGGGTGTCGGCGGCCAGGGCCGCGGCGAGCGCCGTCACGAGCGTGGACCTGCCGATGCCGGCGGGTCCGTGGAGGAGCACTCCGGGGCGGGTCGCCGCCTGGGCTCGGGCGGCGTCGAGCAGCGCACGGCGCCCGGTCGGAAGCATGTGTTCATGACAACCGTCGATGATCGGCTTGTCAATGACATCGATCACCATGCGACATAAAGGAACAGGCAATGTCTTTTGCCTGAATCCCTCGTTACGGAACGGGAAAGGCTCTTCCGCCCTCCTCCTGTGCGTAGGACATACGCGCGGGCAGGGAAGTCAGGGACTGAACGACATGGGTTTGACCAGTCGAACGACCGTATACGCGACGGTGGTGCTCGCCGCCCTGTGCGTGGCGCTGCTGGTCTGGCTGTGGCCGCGCTTCGCCAGGCCCGGGCTGTGGCAGGTGCTGGGGCGGCTGGCGGCCATCGGCGTCACCCAGGTGACGATCGTCGCGGCGTTCGCGTGCGCACTGAACTCGTCGTACCAGTTCTTCGGTTCCTGGGGCGAACTGTTCGGCGACGTCGACACCGCTCCCGTCGGCGTCACGCAGGCGGCCGGCGGCATCGGCGGCGGCTCGGTGAACGGCATAAGCAGTGTCCACGGCGCGCTCGTCCAGCCCGCGGGCGACCAGCAGTTGAACCGGGTCAGCGGGCTGCCGGACGGGCCGGCCGCGGCCGTCGGCCGGGTGGAGTCCGTCAAGATCATCGGCAGGCGCACCGGCGTGGTCGACCCGGCCTTCGTCTATCTGCCGCCGCAGTACTTCCAGAAGGCGTACCACCGCATGCGGTTCCCGGTGATCGTCGCACTCAGCGGCTACCCGGGCAGCATCTTCAACCTCGCCCAGCATCTGCGGGTCTCGCAGACCGCAGGGGAACTGCAGGGCAAGGGCGAGATGCAGCCGACGATCATGGTGATGATCCGGCCCACGATCGCCCCGCCGCGCGACACCGAGTGCGTGGACGTCCCCGGCGGACCGCAGACCGAGACGTTCCTGGCCAAGGACCTGCCGGAGGCGATCAGGTCCGGCTACCGGGCCGGCCACGACGCCGGCTCCTGGGGTGTCATGGGGTACTCCTCGGGCGGCAGTTGCGCCCTCCAGCTCACGATGCGCGACCCGGGCGTCTACACCACGGCCGCCGCCCTGTCCCCGGACTACAAGGTCAAGGACGACCCCACCACCGGCAACCTCTTCGGCAGCGGTCCGGGCCGCCAGGCGCGGGTCGACGGCCACGACCTGATGTGGCGGCTGAAGCACCTGCCCGTCCCCCAGGTCTCGGTCCTGGTCGCCAACAGCAAGCACGGCGAGAAGGGCTACGCGGAGACCGAGGCGTTCATCAAGGCCGTCAGGGCGCCCATGCGGGTCGTCTCGATCCTCCCCGAGAACGGCAGCCACAACTTCCCCACCTGGGTACGGGAGATGCCCGCCGCCCTGAAGTGGATGAACGGCCAGCTGACCTTCCCGCAGGACGTCGTACCCCGGCACCCCGCGAAGCGGGCGACCGAGGCCGCGGGCACACCCCGGCCGACCCCCACCCCCACCCCCACCCCCACCCCCACCCCCGGCCGCGGCTCGCTCCGCGCGGAGGGCACGGAACCCAGCTCCACCGCCACGGCGCGCCGCTGACGGACGGCCGGGCCACCGGGCAAGGCGGTTTGCCAACTCGCGGCGCTCATGAGGCTTGGAGGTGCCGGTCGCTGGGCATGGCCCTCCTACCGGACGGCAGGCCCGGTCAGGGCTCGGCAAGAGGAGGGCGTCATGGACGGTCGGATCCGCGTGCGCGTTGTTCGTCGGCCCGCTCCCCGAGGACAGGAAATCGACCGCAGGACGCCTTCCGGGCGGATCCTGCCGTACTAGGACGCCGCCTTCCCGGCGGGACGGTTCGTGGTCGGCGTGCACGGGGGCGGCCGCACGCACCGGCAGCAGGGAGGCACCGTGACCGACCCGCCGGCACCGCACGAGGTGCCGTTGCCATGACCGACGTGCCGTCCGGGCCCGTCGTCCAGAATGCGTCGGCCACCCGGCTGCCGCCGCCGGATCCCTTCGTCGCCTCCGTCGCCTCCGTCCTCGACGCCGGGTGCCTCCCCACCGCCGGCACTTCGCCACCGGCAAGGCGCCCCGGATTCATACCGGTTGACCTGCACGTTCGTTTCGCAGTCCGGCCCGGTGGGCAATTGTCGTGCAACGTGGTCCCGGCCACGGCCTCGGCCACGGGCGCGGGAGGGGGACGCGGCGGTGCCTGACCTGGTGCGGACGGCGAACGGACGGCGGTTGCGGGTGGAGGTCTCGGGGGATCCCCGGGGGCGACCGGTGTTCCTCCTGCACGGCATGCCCGGCAGCCGGGTGGGCCCGCGGCCCCGGCCGATGTTCCTGTACCAGCACGGCGCCCGGCTCATCAGCTTCGACCGGCCGGGGTACGGCGGCTCGGACCGCCGGCCGGGGCGGCGGGTCGTGGACGCCGTCGAGGATGTGGCGGCCGTGGCGGACGCCCTCGGACTGGGCCGGTTCGCGGTGGCCGGCCGCTCCGGCGGCGGACCGCACGCCCTCGCCTGCGCGGCACTGCTGCCGGGCCGGGTGACCCGGGCGGCCGCCCTGGTGGGACTCGCGCCGCGGGACGCCGAGGGGCTCGACTGGTTCGCCGGGATGGCACCGTTCAACGTCCTGGAGTTCCACACCGCCTTCACCGACCCGGAGCGGTACGCGGCCCGGATCATCCCGCGCTCGGCCGTCATCCGCAGCAACCCGGCGCAGATGCTGGAGGACCTGCGCGCGGACCTGACCGAGGAGGACCGGCTGATCGTCTCCGACACCAGCATCCGGTCGATGCTGCTGCGCACCTACCACGAGGCACTGCGCACCTCGCCGTACGGCTGGATCGACGACGCGTTCGCGCTGACCAGCCCGTGGGGCTTCGACCCGGCGCACATCGGGGTGCCGGTGCTGCTGTGGCACGGCGCGAAGGACGTGTTCTCGCCCGCCTCGCACTTCTCCTGGCTGGCCGCACGCATCCCGCGCGCCAAGGCCGTCCTGGAGCCGAAGGCGGCGCACTTCGCGTCGCTGCGCGCTCTGCCCGACGTCCTGGACTGGCTGCTGGCGGGGACGCCGAGGGGCTGACGGCACGCCGCCGACGGCGTGCCGCCGGCCGCGTGCGCTCACACGGCCAGCGGCTCCAGGTCCCGGTACACCCGCCGTTCCGCCAGGGCGAAGCGGGTGATGCCGTTGTTCTCGCCGAGTTGCTGGCGCAGCCCTTGCAGCCTCCTGACGGCTTCCTCGCGCAGCGTCCGGGCCTCGTCCAGGCGGCCGAGGGCGCTCAGGGTGAGGGCGCCGTTGTTGATGACGGCCAGGGCCTCGGGATGCTGGGGGCCGAGGTCGGCGCGCAGTGCGTCGATGCTGAGTCGCTCCCGCTCCCAGGCCTCCTCCAGCCGGCCGCTCTCGGCGAGCACGATGGCGTAGTTGGCGGAGCAGAACTGGGTGTGCGGGTGGTGGGCGCCCAGTACCTCGGTCATGCGTTCCAGCACCTTCTGGAACACCGCCTCGGCCTGCTCCGTGTCACCGCAGCCCCAGTGGAAGACGCCGAGGTTGTTCATCGCGGTCTGGGTGTAGGGGTGGGCCTCGCCCGGCTTCTTCACGTACTCGGTGAGCACCTTCTGGGCGACGTCGCGGGCGCCCTCCGGGTTCTCGGCCGCGAACAGGTCGGCGGCGAGGTTCAGTTCGCAGGCGAGCCAGTCCGGGGTGGGCTCGGTGTACTGCGAGCGGTACTGCTCCAGCGTCGCGGACGTCAGCCGCCGCGCGTCCTCCAGCTCGCCCGCCCGGCGCAGCGACACCGCGAGCGACTTCGCGCACCGCAGCGTGCCCGGGAACTCCTTGCCGAGCACCCGCTTGTGCTGTTCGTACGCCCGCGACAGCACGGCCACCGACGCGCTGTACTCGCCGACCTCGCGCAGGTCGCGGCCGAGGTTCTCCGCGGACGAGAGCGTGTAGATGTGATCGGCGCCGTGGACCTGGGTGCGCCGGCTGAGGGTGACGTCGTCGATCTGCCGGGCGTCCCGGTACCTGCCGACCATGCGCAGCGCCAGCGCAAGGTTGTTGGCCGCGTTCAGGGTGCGCGGGTGGGCCTCGTAGAAGAGATCGCTGAAGCCGTCGTGCGCTTCCTTCGCCAGTTCCACCGCCTTGGTGTACTCGCCCAGCGCCGCCAGGTCGCTGGAGAGGCCGGAGGTGGTGATGAACGTGTGCGGGTGCCGGTTGCCGAGCAGCCGGCGCTGCCGGCCGAGCACGTCGTCGTCCATCCTCCGAGCCTCGACGTACAGCCCCTGGGAACGCAGCACGTTGGCGAGCTGGCAGCGCAGGTACAGGTACTGCTCGTCGTCCTCGCCGAGGGGTTCCTTCCAGTGGGCGAGGAGTTCCTCGGCGAGCCGCTGCGCCCGCGGGAACTCGCCACGCTTCCACAGGTAGCGGACGCGGTCGATGAGCAGCCGGCGCGGCTCCGCCTCGGTGCAGTTGCGGATGTCGGAGGCGGTCAGATGCGGCCAGATGATGTCGAACTGCGGCCAGTTCTCGCGGTTGTCGGTGGGTTCGTCGCCTTTGGGACGGGCACCTCTGAGGATCTCGTGCACCGTGTGCCGGGCCTCGCGTCGCTCCTCCTCCGACATCTGGGAGCGGATCACCGCCTGCACGAGCCGGTGCACCTGGATCGAGCGGGAGATCTGGTCGACCTTGGCCAGGGCGAGCTGGCCGATCTCCCGGACCAGTTGGCCGATCAGCAGGCTCTCCGTCAGGCGGAGGGCGGTGAGCATCTCGTCGCTGTCGTAGAGCAGTTCCGAGGAGATCGGCTCGGCGGCGAGGAACGCGCACAGTTGCAGCAGCCGGACCGAGGCGGGCGAGCGTTCCTTCAGCCGCTCGATGGAGATGTTCCAGGTGGCGGCCACCGTCTCGGGGTAGTCGGAGGGCTGGTTGAGCCCCATCACCGCGGCGGTCTCCTCGGTGAGGCGGCGCAGGTACTCGGCCGTGGGCATGGCGGTCTCGGCCAGCCAGGCGCCGGCCTGCTCCACCGCGAGCGGCAGGTCGCCGACGGCCTCCGCGACCTGGTCGGCCTCCGTCCGGCTGAGCCCCGGGGCGCGCCGGGACAGGTGGTCGACGCTCTCCTGCCGTTGGAAGACGTCGACCTGGAGCGTCTGTCCCTTGTCCGACCACGCCTGGTTGCGCGAGGTGACCAGGATGTGGCCGCCGCCGGTGGTGGGCATGTAACCGGCGAGACCCTCCGGGTCGTCGGCGTTGTCGAAGACGAGGATCCAGCGCTTGGTGGGGTTGCCCCGGGACAGCATGCGCACGGTTTCCTTGCTGGCCAGCGCCATGTCCTCGCCGCCGGGTGCGCCGATGCGGGAGCCGAGTTCGGCGAGCGAGGCCACCACGTTGTCGACGTTCTCGGCCGGCACCCACCACACCAGGTCGTAGTCGGCGCCGAACCGGTGCACGTACTCCAGCGCGATCTGTGTCTTGCCGACCCCGCCCATCCCGAACAGCGCCTGGTGCTGGGGCAGTACGGCGGTCATGCCGCTGCGCAGCTGCTCCCGCACCTTTTCGAGGATGTACCCCCGGCCGGTGAAGGTGCTGTTGCGCTGCGGCACGTTCCAGTGGTCGGGGACATGACCGGGGAACCGGGGCGCCGCGGGCCCGCCCTTCGGCAGCTGCGCGGGCAGTTCGAGCGCGCTGAGCAGCGCGGCCTCGCATCCCGCTTCGTCGAGTCCGTGGAGGTCGACCAGGTCGGTCTGGTGCTGGTACGACTCCGGCGGCTGGATCTCGTCGACCCGTACCGGTATCAGTGATCCCGGCAGCCCGTCGCCGCCGGCCGCCGGGCCCAGCAGGAACTCGGTGTGCCGGGAGTCGTACAGCGCCTTGGACCACACCACCAGGGCGCGGGTGCCGGGGGCGGAACTGCTGAGCGGTCCGGTGACCAGGTCGTGCAGGACGACGGCGCAGCCCGCCCGCTTCAGCAGCGACTCGACCCACTCGGCCCACATCCGGTTCTCGGCCGCGTAGGCGATCGCCACCCGCATCTCGGAGGTCTGCGGCCGGCGCCGGACGAACGCGTCCCGGCAGCGCAGCCGCACCGAGTCCGGGATCTGCGGCAGCGCGGTGACCTCGTTGTCGGTCACGAACGCGGTGAGCCGCTCGAACGCGGCCAGCAGCGACTTCGGGTCGCCCTTCTTGTCCCCGACGACCGCGAGCGTCTCCTCGTACGCGTAATAGGGCTTGTACGGTATTTCGACGCTGCCCCAGTAGGCGGTGACCTCGTCGGCGCTCAGCCGCTCCCCGCCCGGCCCTTTCGGGAGCCCGGCGAACTTCGTCCGGGCCACCGCGCGGCCCGCCTCGACCTTGTCCTTCTCGCCGTCGTCGACGCGCATCGGCACGGGCAGCACCCGGATCCGCCGCTTGCGGTGTTCGTCGCCGACGCTGTACGCCACGTCGGCGGCGCCGTCCAGGGCCTGGTCGCTGAACGTGAAGCAGTCGACGAGGAGGTCGGGCATCTGGAGGGTGCAGATGTCCGCGGTGTCCGACCGCCCGGTGCGCGAGTCGATCAGGACGTAGTCGTAGGACCGTTTCATGCTGTCGCGCAGCGCTTCCAGGAACATGCCGCCGCCGAGGCGGTCGTAGAAGTTGTCCCATTCCAGGGAGGACGCCGTGCCCGAGTAGGCGCGGAACTGCTTTCCCGCGGAGAGGAAGTCGAGCGAGCCGCCGTTCTCGAAGCCGAGCCCCTGCCGTTCGGGGGAGAGCGAGACGGCGTGCTGCTCGACGTCCGCGAACTCCAGGTGCCAGGGGCCCGTGCGGCTGATGCCGTCCGTCGCCGCCCAGGCGTAGTCCTGGAGGATGTTGAGGACGCCCCCGGTGGCGGCGAGCACGTTGGGATCCAGGAACGGGTGGAAGAAGCGGTCCAGCCCCGGGGCCTCCAGGTCCCAGTCCACGGCGAGGACGCGTTTGCCGTTGGCGGCGAGGATCCATGCCGTGTTGGCGAGCGCCATCGTCCGTCCGGTGCCGCCCTTGTACGAGTAGAAGGTGATGATGCGTCCGTCTCTTGCGGCCGTCATGCTTCTCCTCCGGGGTCGTCTCCCGTGTCCGGGTCGGACGGCGGGTGGGGGTCCGCCAGACGGGGTCTGGGGACGTGCGGGCCCGGCGGCAGTCGGACCTCCGCGTTCTTCAGGAACTGCCGGGTCGTGTAGGCGACCACCTCGGGCAGCACCCTGGTGAAGGACTTGAGTGTGGGGACGCCGTTGACGGCGATCCGGGTGTCGCTGCGCCGGGCCCGCTCCAGGATCGTCGGCATCACCCGCTCCAGTTCCTCGGCGAGCCGGCGCCCCTGCTCCCCGTGGTTCTGCAGGTCCGTCCGGCAGCGCGGCACGATCGCGCTCACCCACGGGCGGGCGTACGCGTCGAACGTCTTCAGCCTGCTCCGGCGCTCCTCGTCGGTCAGCGCCCACTGGTCCACGAGCAGGATGCCGGGCTGCCGGTCCCCGGACGTCTGCGGCTCCTCCCCGGGGTGCTCGTCGTCGAAGGCGGCGACGGTCACCCGGTAGTCCAGGGAGCGGATCAGTTCCTCGGCATGCGCGGACAGCGCCCGTGTCGACTCGGTCTGGTACGGGTTCCAGTCCAGCGCGTCGTCCCCGTACGGCCCGGTGTCGCGTTGCTCGGGCACGGAGTCCTCGGTGGGAGCGGCCACCGTCAGCCGGATGTGCCGGGGTCCGGTGCCGCGCGGCTTGAAGGCGCTCGGCGTGTTCTCGTAGTTCCGGGGGCGTCCGGGCGGCAGCCCGGACTCGCGGGCCGCCTGCACGATGCGCTCGGCGAGGCCGAGCACGGTCTCGTCGTACTCGTCGTGCAGCCGGCTGAGCTTGATCAGCCCGTAGATCCCCTTGTTGAGGTACCGCCCGCCCGACGACGCGTCCTCGACGTGGATGTGCCTCACGGAGTCCGGGAGTTCGCGCATGTCGACGCGGGTCCACAGGGCGGGCACGATGGCCGAGGCGGTGGCCGTCCCGGTGGTCCTGGCGTTCAGCATCCGCTCGTGGAACGCGTACCACTCGCGGCCGCACATCTCGCTGGTGAAGTAGCGCGGCGAGAACAGCGGCACGAACACCCGGCAGGCGGCGAGGTTCTCGCTCAGCTTCTCGGGCCAGCCCTCCCCGGAACGCATCTCCCGGTCCATGAAGCCGGCCGGGGAACCCCCGGGCAGGTCGGTGAGGGCCATGATGTGGCTGCACAGGTCGTTGAACAGTACCCGTACCCAGTGGTCGGGGTCCCCGCTGTCCGGGCCCCACTGCGGGGTGTGGGCGTACGAGAGGAAGAAATAGGGCCGGTTGTCCGGAACCCGATCCTGCACCCGTTCCCCCATGTCCGCGCGTCCCCCTGCCCGTCGGCAAGCCGCTGGACCGCCCCCGTCGCCGGTGCGTGCCTCCGCCGGACTCAACAATGTGCCCGACGGACGCCGCTTCCGGTTCACTGTTTTCAGGCCAAAGCCCGGCGATATCCAGACATCTGTCCCTTGGCGTGGCCCACCACGTCCCGCATGGCGCAGAGCACGACCGCCCGCGAGGCCCACTCGGCCTCGGCGAGCATGCGGCGCGGCAGCCGGGAGCCGATCTCCCCGAAGTCGCTGTCGTCCAGGGTGAGATCCCGGTACTCGACCCAGTTTCCCTTGTCGCCCACCACACACCGGTACGTACGCCGGGGCGGCCTGGGGCGCGTGAGGTACTCGGCGTAGTGGAACGCGCTGCACACCTCGAACCCGACCCGCAGCAGCAGGATCTGGGCGTCGGCAGCGTACAGCCGCCGCATCGGGGAGAGCCTGCCGAGATGGCTGCGGCGCGGGTGCCACCGCAGCAACTGCCGTGCCCGCGGGCCGAGTCCGGCCAGGGAGGTCTGCGGATGCGCACTGCGTACGGCCCCGTGCGTCGACCACACGCACTCGGCGAGCGCCCCCATCGTCGGGCACCCGGTGGCGTCCGGGTCGAAGGGCGGCATCGTCTCGCGGTACGTGGCCGCCTCCGCCACGCCCATGCCCGCGACGGCCTCCCGGTAGGCCCGGGAGGTGTCGGAGTTCTCGGGCGTGAACGCGGGCACGATCAGGGTGCCCTCGGGGCCGAGCGCGGCCAGCAGCGCGTCCCGGACCAGCTCCGGGGCGGCCCCGGTTCCGCTCAGCGAGGCGTGCACCATCAGCACCCCGCCACGCCGGACGCCCAACGATCCCAGCCGGTGCGCCAGTTCTTCCCTCCGTGCCGCGTCGTTTCCGACGGCACTGGGCTGTTCAGCCACGGCGGCCCGCCCACTGCGACCACATGCGCGCCACCAACACCGCACCCGTCGAGGTCAGTTCGGACTCCGGCAGCAGGGTGAGCGCCGTGAGAGCGCCTGCCGCCGTCTCGTACGCCCGCCGGCCCAGTTCCTCGTTCGCCCGGTCGAGCAGCGCGCCCGCGGGACTGCCCGGCAGATGCAGGTCGGCCGTCTCGCGCAGAGCGGTGAGCCTGGCCCGGCGGCCGATGCGCGGGAGTTCCCGGGCGAACCTCTCCGGGGTCACGTCCACGGCAACGCCCAGCGCGCCGAACCCGTGCGCGCCGAGCATCAGACCACTGCCCGCCTCCAGCGGGGTGAGGACGGTGGGGTGGAACGCGTCCGGGTCGGCGGGCCGGTCCGAAGCCTCCTTCTCCAGCAGTTCGTAGGCCCGGCTCAGCCGCTCGGTGAACTCGCCGCAGGCGAGCGGCGGGGCGACGGGGACGGGATAGCAGTCACGGTAGGGGTCGGCGTCGTCGACGAGCGGCCCGTCCTGGCCCAGCAGCCGCCCGAGCGGGCGCCAGCGCGCGGAGGCCGGGACCTCGTCGAGCCGGACCCAGGTCCCGTCGGGATCCGTGCCGTGCCCGCCCTGGCCGCGCACGCGGAAGGCGTCCGGCGCCACGGTGACCTCGATCCGGCCGGGGGCGTCCAGCCGGTAGGTGCCCCAGGTGGGCAGGTGCAGGCGGGGGCCGGGCTGCTCCCAGGACAGCGTGGCCCGCGCACCTGCCCGCAGGGCCGCGGCGGCGGCCAGGGACATGAACCGGGCCGTGTCGGCGGGGCCGCGCAGGGAGCGCTGGAGACCGGTGCGCACGTAGGGGTGGGCAAGCACCTCGTCCAGCTTCGGGGCGGCCTCGGGGTCGGCGTCCAGGGCCAGCAGCAGCCGCCAGGCGTCCGCCCGGCCCGGCTCGGACGCCAGGTGCTCCCGTACCCGGCGCAGCAGCACCCGGTTCAGCTCGAGCTGGGCCCAGGAGAGCCGGGTGGATCCCAGCACCGCCGGCGAGAAGGAGCGGTCGGTCACCCGGTCGGCGATGCCCTCGACCAGGGAGCGCAGATCCGCGCAGAAGACGCTGGGGTTGTCGAAGCCGTTCTCCGAGCTGTACCGGTGCCCGTACAGTCCGCCGCCGCAGGACCCCACCACCGGACAGCGGCGGCAGGTGTCGCTGATCCCGTCGACGCCCGACTGCCGGGCCCTGACGCCGGGGTGCGCGCCGAACTCCGCGAAACCGTGCCGGAAGACGTCGTACCCCGTCTCGGGAGCTCCCGCGTACGCGGTCTTCAGCCAGTCGGCCTGCTCGAAGGTGCCGTCCGTCTCGATCACGGCGAGGTCGCTGGGCGCCAGCCCCATCGCCTCGGTCAGGGGCGGCCCGCCGCGCAGCGTGCTGAGCACCGAGTCGAAGGTCCGCACCGGCATCGGGCGGCCCTGCTGCTCCCAGCGGTCGAAGACCGCGAGCAGCCAGTCGGAGTAGGGAGCGTCGGTCTGGAACGGGTTGGGAGGCGGGCTGTCCCAGGTGGAGTGCGGAAGCAGGTAGTCGATCCGGGGCGGCGCGAGCTCGGTGAGGGCCTCGTGCACGGCCACGGGGTCGTTGGCCACGTCCACCGTGCACAGTATTCCGCTGAACAGGTGACGGTACTCGGGCTCCTGCAGCAGCCGGATGCCGCGGACCACGCGGTCGTAGCTGCTGCGTCCCCTGCGGTCGAGCCGGTGCCGGTCGTTGGCCGCGCGGTCGCCGTCGAGCGACACGCTGACCCGGACCCCGAACTCCCGGCAGATGTCCAGGTGGCGGCGGTTGAGGGTGACGGCGTTGGTGTGCATGCGCAGGTCGAGCGTGGTCAGCGGGGAGAGGGCGCGGGCGAGCTGTTCGCAGATGTCCCGCAGCCGGGCCGGGCCGACCAGCAGCGGCTCGCCGCCGTGCAGGATCACCGAGACGGACTCCAGGGCCCGCGCGTCGGCGTACTCGGCCAGCCGGGAGGCGACGAGACGCACGGTCTCCGGTTGGATGAAGGTCGGCCGGGACTGCCAGCTCTGGTCGGCGTGCTGATACACGTAACAGTGGTCGCAGAGCAGATCGCACCTGCTGTGGATCTTGAGGACCAGCTGTCTCAGAGGTGGGCTGTCGGGCGCCTGGCTCGTCACCGGAGGCAGTCTGTCAGACTTCCCCTGCCTCAGGCAGGCCAAACCACCTGCCCGGGGGGCGCGTTGACGCCCATCGGCTCATTGACGTGGGTGCGAGCGGTGGGCCTGTCCGCCGGGCGCACCCCCGTCCGTGTGACGTTCTCGCGTCGTCGTCCCGGTCAGGACGCCGAGTTGAACGTGATCGGCCGACCCGAACGGCGGTCGGGGACGTCGGTCACGCGGCCCGCGGTGCGCGCCGTGGCGGCGGCGTGCGGGTCGATGTCCGCCAGACGGGTGCGCCGGTCGGCCGGCGCGGTGGTGCGGGAAGGGTGCCTCACGGGCGTCACGTTGCGCATCATGATGGTTTCGTCGCTCCGGTTCGATGGTGGGAACGGTCGTGGACTCGGGTTTCCCGTCGTGGTGGTCGGCCCTGCGTTGCCCAAGGGAGCGCGAATCGTCGAGCCAGTCCGGTCCCGATGATGCGGACCCTATACCAGGAAGGCCCGGCGAACGTCTTGTGCACGGAGCTGGTTTCCGTACTCATGGAGTTCTCAAGCCGGTTTTTCGGGGGCGCGCGAATGCCTTCGGGGGCGCGCAGGGAATTCGGGGGGCGTCATGGGGGCCGCTGCTACTCCAGTACCGAGCACCACGCTCGGCGATCAGGATCTGCCGCCGTTGTTCCGAGTGAGTGATCAGTGGGCGTTACGCCATCAGAGTGACTCGTTCCGGGCGGTGCGTACGCACCTGATCCTGCTTCTTCTGGCCACCACGGCCGCCGTCCTGACCGAGCAGGCATCCGGTCATGTCATGACGGTGCTCGCCGCCGTGCTGTACGGGCTGACGATCGCCCTCGGCCTGAGTACCTCGCGCCGCCGGTCCCGCGCCCACTGGCAGGCGCACCGAGCAGCCGCCGAGCTGCTGAAGTCGCTGGCCTGGCAGTACATGGTGCACGGCGGCCCGTTCCACTCCCATGTCGCGGACCCGGACGCGGTGTTCGCGGAGCGCCTCGAAGAACGCCTGCGCGAGCTGCGCAAATGCGGCTGGGAGGACTCCCGCGGCGAAACCGTGGAGCGGGGAGGGGGACAGATCACGCCGCGCATGCGCGCGGAGCGCGCCAAGTCGTACGCGGCCCGCCGGGACCTCTACCTGCGCGACCGGCTCCTGGAGCAGGCCGTCTGGTACAAGAACCGGGCCGCACGCGCGCACCACGCCGCGGCCCGCTGGTCGACCGTCACCGCGGCCCTCACCCTGCTCGCCCTGGCGGCGGCCCTGCTGCGGACCGTCGGCCTGCTCGGCGGCGCGGACCTCGCGGGGCTGCTCAGTGCGGCCGCCGCGGGGGGCGTCGCCTGGCAGGAGGTACGGCGGCACGGCCCCCTGACGTACGCCCATTCCCTCATCGAGCAGGATCTGGAGACCGCCCGGATCGCCATGACCACGACGGTCACGGAGGAGGGCTGGGCCGAGGCCGTGGGGGAGGCCGAGCGTCTGATGTCCCCCGCGCACACCGAATGGCTGGTGCGCTTCGGCACCTGATGCCCCCTCACGACCCCACGGCGGGCCCGCGGACCGGCCTCAGTCCCGCCGCACTCCCGGCTGCCACAGCACCGTCACCGGCACCCCCCTGCGCCGCGCATAGGCCACCACGTCGCCGGTGCCGCCCGGGCCGCGCGCCGGGCGGCCGTCCCATACGGCGACGAGGTGGTCGGAGTGATCCACGATCCAGCGGCCTGCCGCGAAGTAGGCCTGTTCGGGTGTCGGCTGGACGGGCAGGTCGACGCGGGTCGTACAGGATCTCAGGATCCTGCGGTACGCGGCCCGCGCCTCGTCGTCGTCCAGATGGGCCTCGTAGTCCATGCCCGGGATCACGGCCGTCACCGGGATGCCGTGGGCCAGGGCGATCTCCGCGAACAACTGGTCGGTGCCGGCGGCGAGGCAGCTCAGCGCCTCCAACTCCACGTCGGGGCGGCTGAATCGGTGCCGCAGGGCGGCGTGGACGAGGGGCAGCACGGACGGGGGGATCGCACGGTGTCCGGTCACGCCGACGCGGGTGACGGTGAGTCGGGGGACCACTGTCGCCTCGGCGAGGTACTCGGTGAGATCGGCTGTCACGGAACGTCCCCTCCCGTCACCATCGGTGAGTCCACCCTAAACGAGGGGTGACAAGGTGCGCAGGGGGCGCATCGGCTCACACCGGTGCCGTGCCCGGTCGTCGGGGGCGGCCGGACCGGTGTTCAGGCGGCCAGCGGGCCCAGTACCAGCGGCTCGATGCGGCCCTCAAGCATCGCGCCGATGCCCTGCACGACGCACACGTCCGGCCGTTCCGCGATGTGCACCGGCATACCGGTGGCCTGCCGCAGCAACTGGTCGAAACCGGGGAGCAGCGCCGAGCCGCCGACCATCATGATCCCGCGGTCGGCGAGATCGGCGACCAGGTCGGGCGGGCAGTCCCGCAGCACCTTGCCGATCACGTCCAGCACCCCGGTGAGCGGCGTCTGGATGGCATCACGAACGGCGGCGGTGTCGACCCGCACGCTGCGGGCGAGGCCGGTGGCCACGTCCCGCCCGTGGATCTCGGTGGAGGCCGGCCCGTACGGGGTGAGGCCGTTCCCGGACAGGGCGAGTTGCAGGGGTCGTACCGACTGGCTCGGCAGCATCAGCGCGTGCTCGTGCCGCAGATGCTGCACGATCGCGTGGTCCACGGCCTCGCCGCCGACGGGCAGCCGCTCGGCGCACACGATCGACCCGAGGGAGAGCACCGCGACCTGTGTGGCCGCCGCCCCGCAGACCAGGATCATGGTCGCCTCGGGCCGCTCCACCGGCATCCCGCATCCCACAGCGGCGGCGATGAGCGTGTCGACCAGCTCCACCTTGCGCGCGCCCAGCCCCGCCAGCGTCTCGATGGTCGCCCGCTGGGCGAGCGGGTCGGCGTCGTGCGGGGTGCAGGCGGCCGCGCGCAGCCGGGGTTTGCGGCGCAGGGATCGGCGGATCTTGTCGCCGAGCAGGTGCCGCAGCATCCGCTGGGCCATCTCGATGTCGACGACGGTACCGCCGGAGACGGGCCGTACGACACGGATGTAGTCGGGTGTCCGGCCCGTCATCTTCTCCGCGAACTCACCGACCGCGATCAGGGCGCCGGTCCGGGTGTTCACGGCGGCCACGGAAGGCTGGTCGACGACCAGGCCCATGCCCTTCACGTACACCCGGGTACGGGCTGCCCCCAGATCGACGGCGAAATGGCAGCGGCGCAACTGCTCCAGACTGACGGTCACGGCAGATCCTCCCGAGTGCGCGGGCCGTACGGGGTGGTACCGCCGGTCGGCGGCCTGCTTCGCATCCTCCGGGGGAATCCGACGGCGCGCCTTCGGGAGGGGGCCGGGCGGGGCGCGGCTGAACGGGGGGTTTCCCGGCCAGTAGGGCGCGGGCGGCTTAGAGGAGGGGACGCGGGCCGGGTTCGCCGCCGGCCTGGAAGCGGCATGGAAGAGGGGAACGCCGGCCTGCCGGGCGCCTGCCGCTCGGCTTCGGCCCGCGCGGGCGCAGGTACGCGGGCGCCGTGCGGGGAGCGCGGTCGGTGACGAGCGCCGAACGCCGGACGCGACACCCCCTGTGCCGGCGCCGTGGCGGAAACCCGCCCGGGCGCCTTCCCGCCAGCACCGCTCAACTCCCTTGCCCCACCGGCACCGTGACACTCTTCCCAGCACTCGACGCACCTGATCGCATCCTTCGAGAAGAGGCGTGGATGAGAAGACGACGAACCATCGGGCGGGGGACGACCCTGCTGTCCGCGGGCCTCGTGATCGGCCTGCTCCCGACAACGGCGACAGCGACAGCGACGACAACAGCGTCGGCGGCCGCGACCGCCGTCCGCTCGCCCGCGAGCGACACCACCGTCACCCTGGTCACCGGCGACAAGGTCACCGTCACTGACGTGGGACAGGGCAAGAAGACGGTCACCGTCCAGCGGCCGCCCGGCGCCACCGGTGCCGTCCGTACCCAGGTGGACGACGGCGACATCACCGTCGTACCCGACGAAGCCCTGCCCTATCTGCGCGAAGGCACCCTGGACCGGCGGCTGTTCGACGTCAGCGGGCTGATCCGGCAGGGGCTCACGGATGCCGGGAGCGATGCCCTGCCGCTGATCGTGACCTACCACAAGGGGGCCACCGCCGTGCGTGGCGCCGAGCGGACCCGGGCGCTGCCCAGTCTGCGCGGGGCCGCCGTCGACGCCGACCGGGGGCGTACCTTCTGGCGGACCTTCACGGCACGCAAGAGCCTCGGCAAGGTCTGGCTCGACGGCCGGGTCAAGGCCACCATGGCCGACAGCAACGCACAGATCGGCACGGCCGCCGCCTGGGACGCCGGCTACACGGGGAAGGGCGTCACCGTCGCCGTCCTCGACACCGGCGCCGACCTCACCCACCCCGACCTGGCCGGCCGGACCGGCGCCACCAGGAGCTTCATCGACGGCGAGGACATCGCCGACCGCAACGGCCACGGCACCCACACCACCTCCACCGTCGGCGGCAGCGGAGCCGCCTCCGACGGAAAGGAGAAGGGCGTCGCGCCCGGGGCCACCCTCGCCGTCGGCAAGGTGCTCAGCGACCAGGGATCGGGCAGCGAGTCCCAGATCATCGCCGGCATGGAGTGGGCCGCCCGGGACGTGCACGCCAGGGTGATCTCCATGAGCCTCGGCTCGACCGAGCCCAGCGACGGCACCGACCCGATGGCCGAGGCCCTGAACACCCTGGCCGCCGAGACCGGCGCCCTGTTCGTCGTCGCCGCGGGCAACACCGGAGCCCCCTCCTCCATCGGCTCGCCGGGCGCCGCAGACGCGGCCCTCACCGTCGGCGCGGTGGACGCGGACGACCAGGCGGCCTACTTCACCAGCGCGGGCCCCCGGTACGGCGACAACGCCCTCAAGCCCGACCTCTCCGCCCCCGGCGTCGACATCCTCGCCGCCCGCTCCCAGCTCACCTCCGGCAGTGGCTACTACACGACCATGAGCGGTACGTCGATGGCGACCCCGCACATCGCGGGGGCGGCCGCGCTGCTCGCCGAGGAACACCCCGACTGGACGGGCGCCCAGCTCAAGGACGCCCTGATGTCCACCTCGAAGCAGCTCGACGCCTCCGCCTACGTGCTGGGCGCGGGGCGGGTCGACGTCGCCGGTGCGGTGAGCGCGCAGGTCACCGCGACCGGCAGCGCCGACCTCGGCTTCTACCGCTGGCCGTACGACGCGGACCAGCCGGTGACCAGGACGCTGACCTACACCAACACCTCCGACGCGGACGTGCGGCTGGACCTGACGGCGCGGGGCGCCCCGGACGGCCTCGTCACCCTCGCCGACGGCACCCTCACCGTCCCGGCGCACGGCACCGCCACCACCACCGTGACCGGGAACGGCGCCGACGCGGCGGTCGGGAACACCAGCGGGCAGATCGTGGCTGCCCTCGCCGGAACCGGGACCCCCGTCGCGCACACCGTCTTCGGGCTGGTCAAGGAGGAGGAGCGGTACACCCTCACCGTGCACGTCAAGGACCGGTCCGGCGCCGCCAGCGCCGCCGACCTCGTCGTACAGCGGCTGGCCGAGGGGTCCGACGCCGAGCCCGCCCAGGTCGGCGACTCCGGCACCCTCAGGCTCCGCCTCCGGCCGGGCACCTACAGCCTCACCTCCTTCCTCGACGTGCACGGCAGCCACGGCGCCGACTCCCTCGGCCTCGGCTTCCTCGCGGCCCCCGGGATCACCCTCGACCGCGACCGCGAAGTCACCCTGGACGGACGCAAGCTGCGGGAGATCAGGGCCGTCACCGAACGGCGCACCGAGACCGACCAGCTGCTCATGGAGTACGACCGGAACGCGAACGGCAGCGACCTCTTCGGCGCGGTCCAGGTGCCGCTCACCTACGACAGCGTCTTCGCCGCGCCGACCGCGAAGGTCACCCGGGGCACCTTCGAGTACCGGACCGTGTGGCGGCTGGCGAAGCCGCTGCTGGCGGTGAAGGGGATCGGCGAGGCGACCGTGCAGTCCGGCGGAACGCTCGTCGAGGGGCGTACCCGGCTGCCGCTCGTCGATGTCGGAGACGGCCCCTTCACCGGTGTGGCGGGCAAGGCGGTCCTCGCCCGTCTCGCCGCCGGCGCCGACCCCACCGCCCTGGCCCGGGCCGCGCAGGACGCGGGCGCCAGGGCACTGTTCGTCACCGATGACACGCCCGGCCGGCTGATGGCCTGGTGGGGCACCGACGACGACGCCGACCGGCCGCTCCAGATAGCCACGGTCAACGCCGCCGACGCGGCCCGGCTGCGGGCGGCCGGCCGGGTGGACATGACCGGCACCCGCAACTCGCCCTATGTGTACGACCTTTCGGAGGGCCACCGGGGCGCGATACCGGACCGGAACCTGACCTACGCCCCCACCCGCCGCCAACTCGCCGCCGTGGACGTGAAGTTCCACGCCGCGCGGCCGGTCGGCGGCGGCGAGTTCCGGTACTCGATCACCGACGCCTTCCCGGTCGGCCTCGGCTTCCAGCAGCGGGTCGACTTCCCGGCCGAGCGCACCGACTACGTCTCCACCGGACCCGGCCAGCGCTGGCACGAGTCGGTGACCGTCGGCGACGGCACGCTGGAGGAGCGCAGCGGACTGGTGACGTACACCGGCGGATCACGGCCGACGCTGAACTGGTTCCGCCCGGTGTGGCATCCCTGGCTCGGCACCGGACTCGGCTGGGGCCAGCAACGCGCCGGGAACGAGCTGCAGTTCAACACCCCGGGCTGGGGCGACTCCGGGCCCGACCACACCGGCTTCGGCGACGCGTGGAGCGAGGACAGCGGGATGACCCAGCAGACCTCGGTCTACCAGGACGGCACCCTGGTCGACCGGCGCACCGGCTCCGGGGCGTACGTGTGGGACGCGCCGGCCGACGAGCACACCTACCGGGTGGTCACCGACACCGCCCTGGACGCCGACAGGTGGCCGCTCGCCACCTGGGGTCACGCCGAGTGGACCTTCCGGTCGGCGGCCACCCCGGACGACCACTGGAGCTACCTCCCGCTGATCAACCTCGCCTTCGACGTCGACACCGACCTCGCGGGGGACGTCAGGGGCGGCCACCGGATCCCGGTCGGGCTCGGCGCCTCGTACGTGGCCGGGGCGACCGGCACCGGGACCCTCGGCGGTCCGCGCCTCGCGGTGTCGTACGACGACGGCGCCTCCTGGCGGAACGTCCCCCTCACCCGTACCGGGCACGGTGTGCTCGCGGTGCCACGCGACGCCGGGTACGTCTCGCTGCGCGCCTCGGCGAGCGACGACCGGGGCGGCTCGGTCACCCAGGAGATCGTCCGGGCGGTGGGAGTGAGGTGACTCGGGGCCGGGGGTGACCCGTGATGCCCCGGATCACCCCCAGCTCCACCAGGTCCTGCGGCCGGATCCGCAGCTGGCCGGCGGTGGCCTCGACCTCCTCCGGAGGTCGTTTGAGGATCGCCGCCGCCAGCTCCGGGGCGATGACCGAGAAGTAACTGTCGGGCGTGGCCCAGGTGTTGCCGGGCGCGGCCAGCGCCAGCGCTCCGCCCGAGCCGCCCTCGCCGATGACCAGGGTGGTGATCGGCGTCCGGGCCGCCGCCACCGCGCCGAACAGCTCCGCGATCGCCGCGCCCGCGCCCTGCCGTTCCGCCTCGGCGTCGTTGGCGGCGCCCGGGGTGTCGACGAGGGTCAGCACGGGGATCCCGAGCCGGTCGGCGAGACGTATCAGGCGGGTCGCGGTGCGGTATCCGGCGGGCCGGGTCGCCGTGCCGGTCTGCGCGGCGAAGGCGACGGTACGGCCGTCCCGCTCGCCGAACCCGCACAGCATCCCGCCCGGATCCGCGCCGCCGCACCGGTCGCCGACGAGGGCGGTCCGGCGGTCCCCGAAGCAGGCGTCCAAGTAGGCCTGGGCGCGCGGCCGTCGCGGAGACCGGGCCCGCTGGACGGCCTGCCATCCGGTGGCGGGCAGGCCGGTGTCACCCAGGGCGTCCGGCGGGTCGGCGGGGGCCGTGGCCGGGTTGGTGAGCAGCCGCAGCCACAGCCCGAGCGCCGCCTTCAGCTCTTCCAGCGGCACCACGGCGTCCGCCGACCCGGCCGCGAGCTGCGCGTGGGCGGTGTACGCCGCCGGGTCCGCGTCCGGCGGCCGGACCCGGGAGCCCGCGAAGCCCACCTGCGCCCCGGGCAGCGCCAGGATCACATCGGCGCCGGCGCCCAGGGTGGCCCAGCCGCCGCCGGTCGTCGGATCGCGCAGGACGGCGATCTGCGGCAGCCCCGCCTCCCGGGTGAGCGCCGACTGCCGTGCCACCCGCTGGAGTTGGGACAGCGCGAGCATGCCCTCCTGCATCCGGCTGCCGCCGGTGGCGACCAGCGGGACCACCGGGAGCCGGTGCCCGCGGGCATGCGCGTACGCCGCCTCCAGCCGGTCCCCGGTCCGCTCGCCCAGCGAACCGCCGAGGAACCCGAACTCGAACACGATCAGCACGGCCGCCGTGCCCTCGACGCGCGCGGTGCCGACGACGACGGACTCCTCCTCGCCGGTGCGCCCGGCGGCGCGGGCGCGCGAGGCGTCGTAACCCTGCCAGCCGAGGGGGCCGTCGGGTCGGGACTCCCGTGCCGGGTGCGGGAGTTCGGCGAAGGTGCCGGGGTCGGCGACGAGGTCGAGGAACTGCCGGGCGGAGAGCCGGACCGGCCGGTTGTCAGCCACCCAGGGCCCGCTTCATGATCTTCCCCATGTCGTTGCGGGGAAGGGCGTCCAGGTAGCGGACGACCCGCGGGCGCTTGTGCGGGGCGAGCCGGCCCGCGACATGGTCCGCCAGCTCCCGTTCCCCGGGCGGGGACAGCGGATCCACCGGGACGATCCAGGCGACGATCCGCTCGCCCAGATCCGCGTCCGGTTCCCCGGTGACGGCGGCCTCCCGCACCCCCGGATACTCCAGGAGCGCGTTCTCGATCTCACCCGCCCCGATCTTGTAACCGCCGCTCTTGATCAGGTCGGTGGCCTTGCGGCCGACGATCCGCACATAGCCGTCCGGCTCACGCACGGCCATGTCGCCGGTGCGGAACCAGCCGTCGGCGGTGAAGGCGGCGGCGGTGGCGTCGGGCCGGTTGAGGTACTCGGTGAACAGGTTCGCACCACGCACCTGGATCTCCCCGACGGTCTCCCCGTCGAACGTGGCGAGCGCCGTCCCGTCCTCCTCCACCAGCCGCAGCTCCACACCCGGCAGCGGCACCCCGACGGTCCCCGCCCGGGCCTCCCCGTCCGCGCGCACACTCGTGTTCATCAGGGTCTCCGTCATGCCGTACCGCTCCACGACCCGGCGCCCGGTCGCGGCCGCGATCCGCTCGTGGTCGTGGACGGGCAGCGCGGCCGACCCGGAGACCAGCAGCCGGGCGCGGCCGAGGGCCTTCGCCAGCGCGGGGTCGGTGGGCAGCGCCTCGGCGATCCGGTGGTACATGGTGGGGACACCGAACAGCATGGTGGCGCCGTCGGTCAGCTCGCGGGTCACGCCTTCGGTGTCGAACCGCCCGAGGTGCCGCACGGAACCACCACGCCGCAACGGCCCGAGAATCCCCAGCACCAGCCCGTGCACGTGGAACAACGGCAGCCCGTGCACCAGCACGTCGTCCCCGGTCCACTGCCAGGCGTCGGCGAGCGCGTCCAGGGTGGCGGCGAGCGCCCGGCGCGGGAGGACGGCGCCCTTGGGCGGTCCTGTGGTGCCGGAGGTGTAGACGACGAGGGCGGGGTCGGTCTCGGTGGTGCGGTCCTCGGGGACCGGGCCGGCGGCCCGCACGTCGACGTCGATACGCGGCAGTCCGGCCACGGCCGCGGGGAGTTCGGCCCCCGGGGCGGCCAGCACCGCGGCCGGGGCGCTGTCGGAGAGGATGTGCGCGAGTTCCTTGTCGCCGGACTTGGGGTTGAGCGGTACGGCGGCCTTGCCGGCCAGCAGGATGCCGACGACGGCGACGGCAGTCTCCAGCTCCGGGGTCGCCCAGACGGCGACCCGGTCGGCGTCCCGGAGGGGGCCGGCGAGGGCGCCCGCGGCGGCGGCGAGCTGCCCGTACGTCAGCGACCGCGCGCCGAACCGCAGGGCGACCCTCTCCCGGACCTCGGCCGGGGGGACCCCCGTCTCGCTGTGCTCGCCCGGACCGCCCACCAGGGCCGGAAACAGAAAGGACACGCGACGACTCCTCACCGGTCGGAACCTCGACAGCCCCTTCCTACACCAGCCGGCGCCCTCCGGGGCCGCCCCACCCCCACTCCACCCACGACCTTGATCACAGCGGGTGGGCGCGTGGTACGACGTCGGCGACGACCGCGCTCACGTTGTCGTCCCCGCCCGCCGCGTTGGCCGCCTCGACCAGCACCCGCACCGCGTCCGCCGGGCCGTCGCCGCTCAGCAACTCCCGGATCCGCTGATCGGAGACCACCCTGCTCAGTCCGTCCGAGCACAGCAGGTACCGGTCGCCGTCCCGGGCCTCGTGCAGTTTCAGGTCCGGTACCGCCGGCTCGCCCCCCGACAGCGCCTTGGCCAGCAGCATCCGCTGTGGATGGGTGGCGGCCTCCGCCGGGGTCAGCCGTCCCTCGTCGATCAGCGCCTGCACCACACTGTGGTCGTGCGTGATCCGGAACAGCTCCCCGTCGCGCAGCAGGTACGCCCGCGAGTCCCCGATGTGCACCAGCGCCAGCCGGGACCCGGTCCACAGCAGCGCGGTGAGCGTCGTACCGGCATCCG
Source organism: Streptomyces sp. NPDC007157 (assembly GCF_040634235.1). Classification (NCBI taxonomy): domain Bacteria; kingdom Bacillati; phylum Actinomycetota; class Actinomycetes; order Kitasatosporales; family Streptomycetaceae; genus Streptomyces; species Streptomyces sp. NPDC007157. Next base: position 245,947 of record NZ_JBEYFE010000012.1, on the reverse strand, counting down.
TGTCCCCCTCCGCCACGTTCCGCACCGCCTCGTCCGCCGAACGCACCGCGTCCTCCAGCAGGTTCAGTACGGTCCCCGCCGACAGCTCGGCGTCCTCCAGGAACTTCAGCGCGTCCACGGCGGCGGCACTGGCCCGGGCCCCGGCCGCCCCGCAGCCGTCGGCGACGGCCAGCAGCCGGCGCCCCGCGTACACGGTGTCCTGGTTGGCCGGCCGGACATGCCCCCGGTCCGAGTGGGCGGCGTAACGCAACTCCAGCATGGTGGTCGTTTCCCTTCTCGATTCTCCCGACAGGTGGTCGACGAGGAACGCGGCCAGGTCCGCCCGTACGGCGGTCTCCGCCTCGACCCGGGCCCAGTACGCCCGGATCTCCTGAGCGGCCCGGCCGGCAGGCAACCCGCACACCTCGCGGATCCGCGCCAACGGCATCCCCAGCCGCCGCAGCCAGGCCACCAGCCGGGCGCGTTCGAGCTGCTCGACGGCGTAGTACCGGTAGCCGGTGTCCGGGTCGACCCGGGCGGGCCGCAGCAGATCCAGCTCGTCGTACAGCCGCAGTGCCTTCGGCGACAGCCGGCAGGCCTTCGCGAAGGCGCCGATGGTCAGCCACTTCATGCCGTACCTCGTGTTCCTCGACGTCTGCCACCGATGCTGGGGCTTCACCGAAGGTGAAGGTCAACAGGGCGGTCGCGGTTGCGGTACGGCGGGCAGGAGTGGTTAGCCTGCGACGGACCGGAACACCCGCCGCCACCAGGACAAGGGAGCCCCCGCCGTGCCCCGAATAGCCCTCGCCACCTACGACCCCGGCGCGGAGCCGAGCAAGGACCAGGACCTGCCGGTGCTCCTGCGCGCGCTGACCGCCGCGGGGGCGGACGCCGTCGCCCGTCCCTGGGACGACCCCGACGTGGCGTGGGGCGCCTTCGACCTGGTCGTCATCCGCTCCACCTGGGACTACAGCTGGCGCACGGCGGAGTTCCTGCCGTGGGTGGAGCGGGTGGGGAAGGCGACCCGGATCGCGAATCCGGCCGCCGTGGTCCGCTGGAACAGCGACAAGCGGTATCTCGGTGATCTCGCGGCGGCCGGTGTGCCCGTCGTGCCGACCCGGTATCTCGCGCCGGGCGACCCGGTCGAGCTGCCGTCCGACCGCGACTTCGTCGTCAAGCCCACCTTCGGCGCCGGCGCCCGGTTCGCCGCCCGCTACACGCCCGACGAGCACGGGACGGCCGTACGGCACCTGGCCCGGATGCACGACGAGGGGCTGACCGCGGTGGTCCAGCCGTACGTCGCCGGGATCGACGTCAGCGGTGAGCGGGCGCTGCAGTTCTTCGGCGGGCGGCTGCTGCACGCCAGCCGCAAGCGGGCGGTCCTCACCCCGGGCACGGCCTACGACGCGGACAAGGTCGCCCACCCCGACCTGGCGCGGTGGACCCCTGACCCGGCCGAACTCGCGGTCGCGGAGCGTGCGTTGGCCGCCGTGCCGGAGGCGCCCGAGCTGCTGTACGCCCGGGTGGACCTGGTCGACGGGGCGGACGGGCAGCCGCAGGTGATGGAGCTGGAGCTGGTCGAGCCGAACCTGTTCCTGTTCCTGCACCCCGGCTCGGTGGCCGGGGTGGCGGAGGCGATCCTCAGCGCGGCTCGTCGATGACCGCGGTGCGCTGCAACAGGCCCCAGGTGAACTCCGCGACCACCTGACGGCCGTCCGGCACCTTGAAGGTGAGCCCCCAGCGGGTGGGGGCCGTGCCCTCCAGGGGGCGGGCGGGGGCGAACGCGCGGGCGGCCTCGTCGACCGTGCAGGACCAGGGGGCGAGGTCGTCGTAGGACTCCAGCCTCGGGGCGGGGGCGTCGGGGGCGCGGACCAGCCATTCGTTCCAGACCGCGCCGCCGGGGGCGACCATGACCTCGAAGCGCAGGGTGGGCCAGAGGGGGACCGGCCACTGCCAGGCCGCGCACTCCAGGTCGCCGACGGTGCGCTTGGTCTCCCATTGCGGTGGCCCGAGGACCGAGCGGTAGCGGGCGGCCGCCGAGCGGGACCGGGGCGAGCGGGCCATCGCCTGCCACCGTTTGTTGGCCTCCCGCATGTCCGCGATCGACGCGCCCAGCGCGCGCCGGGCGTCCTCGACCAGGTCCGGGTTGTGGTCGGCCATACGGCGCAGCAGCACCAGCTGGAAGTCCAGTTGCATGCCACCCATGGTGCACATACCGCTACCCGGCTGGTTCCCGGCCATTGCCCGGGCAATCCCCGATGGCTAGCCTGTGTTCGTCATGCCGATCGCCTGTTGATATCTCGAACGGCTCCCGCAGCTTCCGACGATATCCGGCGCCTAGACCCAAGGGAGGGGGCCGGACGTGGGACGCCTCGTGCCTGCCGTGACCCGGGCTCTCGACATTCTTGAGCTCTTCCTCGACGGGGACGGGACTCTCTCCGCCCCCGACATAGTGCGCAGACTCCAGCTGCCGCGCACCACCGTGCACGAGCTGGTGACCACGCTCTCCGCCCGGTCGTACATCGTGTCCGTACCCGGACAGCCCGGACGATACCGGCTCGGCGTCCGCCCGTACCAGCTCGGCAGCCGGTACGCCGAGCAGCTCGACCTCGCCGCCGAGGGCCAGCAGGTCGCCCGGTCCGTCGCCGAGACCTGTGACGAGACCGTCCATGTGGCGATCCTCGAAGGGACCGACGTCATCTACATCGCCAAGGTCGACTCCACGCACGCGGTCCGCATGGTCTCCGCCGCCGGCCGCCGGCTCCCCGCCCACTGCACCTCGGTCGGCAAGATGCTGCTGGCCTCGCTGCCGGAGCCGGAGCTGACCGCGCGCATCCCGGACGACGCCGACCTCGTCGCGATGACCCCGAACAGCATCACCGAGCCGGGCGCGCTGCGCGAGGCCCTCACCGGGATCCGGGCGCGTGGCGTCGCCGTGGAGAGCCGGGAGTCCAACCCGGACGTCTCCTGTGTCGCCGCGCCGGTCCGCGACCGTACCGGCCAGGTCGTCGCGGCGCTGTCCATCTCCGTCCCGATGATCCGCTGGAGCGACGAGCGCCGCGTCGAGCTGGAGCAGCTCGCGGCCAAGGGCGCCGCCGAACTCTCCGAGCGCCTCGGCCACCGGAGCGTGGCATGAAGACGGGACGCGGCACGGCATACACGGCGTACGAGGTCGCGGTGGCGGCGGAGGCGACGCTGGGCGAGGGCCCGACGTGGGACGCGGCGACCGGCCGGCTCCTGTGGATCGACGTCCTGGGCGCGCGGATCCACACGTACGACCCGGCCACGGGCCGCCGCACGATCCGCACCGCCGAGCAGCACATCGGCGCGGTCAAGCCCCGCGCGAACGGCGGCCTGGTCCTCAACCTCCGCGACGGCGTCGGCCTCCTCGACCCCGACGACACGTTCCGCTGGCTGCACCGCGAGCCGGTCCCCGGCCGCCGCGCCAACGACGCGGCGGTGGCGCCGGACGGCTCCCTGTGGGCGGGCACCATGCGCTACGACGAGACGGTGGGCGGCGGCACGCTGTCCCGGGTGACCGGTGACGGCTCGGTCACCACCCTGCTGCCCGATGTCACCGTCAGCAACGGGACGGGCTGGAGCCCGGACGGCACCCGCGTGTACTACGTCGACACGCCGACGCGCCGGGTGGACGTCTTCGACTACGACGGCGAACTCCCCGTCGACCGGCGCCCGTTGGTGACCATCGAGGAGGGTGCCGGGTTCCCCGACGGGCTGACGGTGGACGCGGAGGGCTGTGTGTGGGTGGCGCTGTGGGGTGGGGGAGCGGTGCGCCGCTACACGCCCGACGGCGAGCTGGACCGGGTGATCAGCCTGCCGGCGTCGCTCACGACGGCCTGTGCGTTCGGGGGTGCCGATCTGACCGACCTGTACGTCACGACGGCACGGGTCGGGCTGGACCGGCCGCATCCGACGGCGGGGGCGCTGCTGGTGATTCCGGGGGCCGGGAAGGGAGTTGCCCAACCGGCGTTCGCGGGGTAGCGGTTGCCTCGGCCGTCGCTTCGGCTGCGGGTGCGTGGGGGCTGGTCGCGCGGTTCCCCGCGCCCCTGACGGGGCTCGACAGCCGCGGGCAGTCGCGCCTCCCTCAGTGCCTCAAGGGCCTGGGAGGTGCCCCAGGCGGCACGGGTGGGGGTGGCGGCACCCTGCGGGCGCCGGTGAGCGACACCCCCCGCCCCAGCCCACCCGCGCCTACAGAACCCCCGCCGCCTTCAGCTCCTCCGCAGTCAGCGGGGGGCGGGTCAGTTGCGGTCTCAGCGGGCCCACCAGGGCCCCCAGCACCACGCCCGGCGCCATCAGCACCTCCGCGCCCCGCTCCAGCGACGTCACGTCCGTCACTCGGCGGGCGATCCGGCCGTTCCCGGTCGCCGTGTACAGGAGGCGGTTCACATACACCTGCGTCAGCCGGTCCCGCAGTGTCGGTCCGTTCTCCGTCGCGCCGGGGTAGAACACGTCCGCCCCCGTCGACAGCTCCCAGGCCGCCCGCGCCGGCCGGCTCACCGCCTTCTGGAGGGACCGGGCGAGCCCGGGTGCGCCCCACCCCTGACGCCGCATCACGTTCCGCACGGCGAGTGCCCCTTGTGCCGCCACCGACATCCCGTGCCCGTACACGGGGTTGAGCGCGCACACCGCGTCGCCGAGGACGGTCAGGTTCTCCGGCCAGGCCTGCGCCCGTTCGTAGAAGTGGCGCCGGTTGGCCGTCGTACGGGTCATCGACACGTCGGTCAGCGGCTCGGCGTTCGCGAGGAGTTCGGCGATGACGGGGTGGGCCAGTTCCTCCCGGGCGTAGCGCAGGAAGTCGTCGGCGTCGGCGCCCGGTTCGGCGCCCCGGCTGCCGTGGAGGGTGACCAGCCACCGGCCGTTCTCGATCGGCATCAGGACGCCGCCGCGTCCGGGGCGGGCGCCCTGCGGGCTCGCCTGGAGGTTGACGATCGGGAAACCGGTCCGGACCGTCTCCGCCGGGGCCCGGAACATCCGGCTGGCGTAGGCGATACCGGCGTCGACCTCGCGGAACTCCGGTACGGGTAGGCCGAGTTCGGCCAGCCAGACGGGTGTGCGGGAGCCGCGGCCGGTCGCGTCGACGACCAGCCCGGCGGTGCGCACGTGCTCCGCGCCGGAGTCGAGCGCCCGCAGCCGTACGCCCGTGACGGCGAGGTCCGTGCCGAGCAGGCCCACCGCCTCGGTCCGCGGCAGCAGTTCGATCCGGTCGTCGGCGAGCACCCGCTCCCGTACCACCCAGTCCAGCAGGTCCCGGCTGCCCGGCAGCACGAACGCCGACTCCGCCCAGCGCCGGTACCAGCCCTGCGGGGACAGGGCCACCATGTCCGTGGTCACCGGCAGCCGCCGTATCCCCGCCGAACGCAGCCGCCCGATGGTGCCGGGCAGCAGTTCCTCCAGGGCGCGTGCGCCGCCGGACCACAGCTGGTGGACGTGCCGGGCCTGCGGGAGCCCCTTGCGCGGTTCCGGTCCGGCGGGCAGCGCGTCCCGTTCCACGACCACGACCCGGTCCGTGAAGGGGGCGAGCGCCCGGGCCGCGAGCAGGCCGGCGAGGGAGCCGCCGAGGACGACGGCGGTGCGGTCAGTCATGAAGGGCAACGCTCTCTGCTGGGGCGGTCGCACGTTCCCGTACCGCCTCGATCCGGTCGGGGTGGCGCAGCGCCCGGGAAACCGCCGCGATCTCCCGGACGAGGTGGGTGGCGTCCGGGCCGCCGGCCGCGTCGGCGGGCTCTGGGGTACGGCCCCGGGTGCCGACGGCGTTCAGGATGCTGACCGCGGAGGCCAGTGCCCGGGCCTGCTCGGGCGGGTGGCCGAGACCGAGCGCGGCGTCGTAGGAGCGCCGGTCGAGGTCGGCGTCGATGTGCCGGGTCAGGGGCAGCAGCACGTCCCGGATGAACGTCTCGCGCCGGGTCAGTCGCAGCTCGGGCGTGGCGCGCAGCACGAAGGGGATGCCGGCGCCGTGCACGGTCCGGGTCAGCTGGTACAGCGGCCGCAGCTCGTGGTGGGCGAGCCGGACCCGCCAGCGGTCGTGGAGGTACTGGCCGGCGTGCGGGAGGATGAAGCCGACGGCGATGTTGATCGCGGACAGGGCGGCGACGGGCGGGGCCAGGCTGGTGCTGAGCCAGTCCAGGTCCGAGCCGCACCAGCGGGCGGTGACCGCGACCAGCTTGCAGACGTCGAAGATCAGGTTCAGGACGTAGCCGACGCCGAGCAGCTTCAGCCCCCAGCGCAGCCAGGCGTCCAGGCCCTCGGTGCGCACCCAGTTCCAGATCAGCCGTGAGGTGATCAGACAGGCCACGCAGTGGGCGACGAGGTAGAGCAGGATCTCCTCGCGCATGAAGGGGGTGGTGGCGTAGTACGTGTCCAGGTCCCGGAGCCGTTCCACCGGCACGTCGGCGAGCGCGAACAGCAGCCACAGCGCGGCGATCACCGAGGAGTAGCCGACGATCACCCAGCGCATCGCCCGCCGGGTGGCGGCCGAGCGGTCGGAGAGGCCGTTGCGCCAGGCGATGATCAGCAGCAGGCAGGAGCCGCCGAACGCGGTGATGAGCGAGTAGGCCCAGGGCGCGGAGATGTTGGGGACGCCGGTCCACCGGTTCACGGCGGCGATCGTCGACGGCGTGCAGAACACGAACACCGCGCAGGCGAGCAGCAGCAGTCCGCCGACCGCGCGCAGCAGCGGGTCGCGCCACAGCCGGATGATGGTGGGCAGTTTGATCACCAGGGCGGTGGTCAGTACCGCGGTGGGGATCCAGAAGGAGATGTAGAGCTGGCTGAGCAGCCCCGAGGGGTTCGCTGCCGACAAGAGGGTGGTCACCGTGCCGCTCCGCCGCGTCCGCGGTAGCCGAGGGTGCGCTGGACGGGGCCGGACGGAGGGCGCCGCGACTGCTCGACGTAGGGCCGGAAGGCGGTCGCCAGCCGATACCCGAACTCGTCGGCCTCGGCCTCGTCGGACTCCCGGGAGCCGTTGCGCGCGGCCGCCGTCAAGGCCGTGTCCCGCCAGCCGGGCCGGCCGGCCAGCGCGCGTGCCGCCTCCGGGCCGACCCCGTGATGATGGCGGTGGCCGGTGTGCAGATGCCACAGCTCATGACCGAGGATGACCAGTTGCTGCACGGCCTCGGCCCGCTCCTCGACGATGACCAGGTCGAAGTCCTGGAACTCCACCCACAGTCCGGTGACCTCGATCTCGTCCGGGAACCGCTCGAACCGCAGCTCCACCGGCCGCCCGCCGCGCAGTGCGGTCATCTCCTCGCACAGCACCCGGCACAACTCGCCCACCCCGGCGGGCTGTCGGGGCCGGGTGCGGACGGCGGCGGTGAGGCCGGCGGCGAGGCCGCGCATCTGTGCGCCCGGCCGGGCGCGCCGCAGCCTCGCGGCGATCCGGGCCCACCGGTGCCGCGCGCCGGCCAAGTCCATCGTTCCCCCTTCGCCCCGCCCCGCGGCGGGCACCGTGCCGCGTCGGCCCGTCCGAGATTACGCGTCCGGATGTGTCCGCGTCATGCGATCCGGCGACGGTGGTTCACTCCGGAACGACCCCGGAACGGCCCCGGAACGACCGTCGGCGCAGGAAAGTCCCGCCGGACCCATTGACGCGCAAGCGCTTCGATTTTACGGTCCCGTTCGAAGTTACGAGCACAATCCGAAATATCGAACGGGCTGTACCGAGCAGGTTGTACAGGCAAGTTCCTCGAACGTAAGGGCAGGCAATGGGACGACCTGGCCTCAGTCGCAGGCACCTACTGGGCACCGCGGGCGGATTGGCGGCGGCGGCGAGCTTCGGCTTCGCGGCCCTCGGCAGCGGAGCCGACGCGCTCGCCTCCACCGCGCGCACCCGCGTCCGCTACTGGAACCTCTTCAGCGGCGGCGACGGCTACAACATGATCGCGATGCTGGACGCCTTCCGTAAGGCGCACCCGGACATCGCGGTGAAGGACTCCACCCTCCAGTGGGGCAACCCCTTCTACACCAAGCTGGCCATGGCGGCCGCCGGCAACCGCGCACCGGACCTCGGCGTCATGCACATCGGCCGGGTCGCCGGCTTCGCGCCGGGCCGCCTCCTGGACGCCTGGGACGTCGACCTGCTCGCCGAGTACGGCCTGCGGCAACAGGACTACAACCCCCGGCTGTGGCAGCGCGGCCTCATCGAGGGCAAGCTCTACGCCCTGCCGCTCGACGTCCACGTCCAGCTCTGCTTCTACCGCAAGGACGTGCTGAAGAAGGCGGGCCTGCTCGGCGCCGACGACCGGATCGTCCCGATCACGTCCACCGACGACTGGTTCGGTGTGCTCAAGGAGGCCAGGAAGGCGACCCAAAAGGGCCTGCAGACCATCGGCCTGTGGATCAACGACCAGAACTTCCAGTGGTGGTTCTTCGTCGCCTTCTACACCCAGCTCGGCGGCACCTGGTTCGACGACGCCGACACCGAGGTCACCTTCGACACCGACAAGGCCACCCAGGTCCTGGAGTTCCTGCGCCGGCACGTCACCGACGGATACGCCGACCCGACCATGGGCTCCGTCGGCGCCGAACAGTTCATCAACGGCGCCCCGTTCGCCTGGGAGGGCAACTGGTCGGTGCCCGTCTACAACGCGGCGAAGCTCGACTACGGCGCGATCCCGCTGCCGCCCGTCTTCGGCAGACAGGCCACCCACGCGGAGTCCCACTCCTTCGTCCTGCCGCACCAGTCCGACCGCGGCGGCGCCACCGACGAGGCCGCCCACCGGCTCGCCGCCTACGTCGTCACCCACGCCCGGCAGTGGGCGGCCGGCGGCCACATCCCCGCGTACACGCCGACCCTGTCGACCGCCGCGTACCAGAAGCTGTACCCGCAGAACGAGTACGTGTCGGCCATGGACCACCAGGCCAACGAGCCCAAGGTGTGGTTCGCGGGCTCCACCGGCATCCTCGCCCAGCGCGTCGGCCCGATCGTCGTCTCCTCGACGCTCGGCTCCGCCAAGCCCGACGCCGCGGCCGGCCGGATGAAGAGCGAGCTCGCCAAGCTGCTCGCGATGAAGAACCCCATGGACGGCAGGACCGCCGCGCAGGGAGGTACGGCCGCATGACGACCGCCGAGACCGTTCTCGCCCCGGCACGCGCCAGGATCGCCGCCGACAGCGCCACCGTCCGCCGCAGACAGGGTTTCCAGCACGGCGGCTGGTTCGTGGCGCCCTTCCTGCTCCTCTTCGTCCTCTTCGTGATCTGGCCGCTGCTGCGCGGCATCTACCTCAGCCTCACGGACGCCAACATCACCGGTGCGGGAGCGGGCTTCGTCGGCCTCGACAACTACCGCGAGGCCCTCAAGGACCCGCTGATGTGGGACGCCCTCGGCCACAGCGCGTACTTCACGCTGCTGGTCGTGCCCTGCATCACGGTCCTCGCCTTCCTGCTGGCGATGCTCGCCCACCACATCGAGCGCGGGAAATGGCTGTGGCGGCTGTGCTTCTTCGTGCCCTTCCTCCTCCCCTCCACCGTCGCCGGCAACCTCTGGCAGTGGCTGTTCAACCCCGGCACGGGAATGGTCAACCACGTGTTCGGCGTCGACACACCCTGGCTCACCGACAAGTCGTACGCGATGCTCGCCATCGTCATCGAGACCCTGTGGTGGACGGCCGGCTTCAGCTTCCTGCTCTACCTCGCCGCGCTCCAGTCCATCCCCGCCCACCTCTACGAGGCCGCGAAGCTGGACGGCGCGAACGCCTGGCACCGCGCGGTCCACATCACGCTCCCCATGCTGCGCAACATCACCGGCCTGGTGGTCGCCCTGCAGATCCTCGCCTCGCTCCAGGTCTTCGACCAGGCCGTGGTCATGATGGACTTCGGCCCCGGACCGGAGAACTCGACCCGCACCTTCGTGCAGTACACCCTCGAAGAGGGCTTCACCAGCTACCGCGTGGGCTACGCCTCCGCGATCTCCGTCATCTTCTTCGTGATCATCGCCGCCGTCGCGCTCGCGAGGATGTGGCTGCTGCGCAACCGCACCGAGGAGGCCACCCGATGACCACGGCCGTACCGCACCGCAAGTCCGCCTGGACGCCGAGCCAGATCGTCCTCACCCTCCTCGGCACGGCCGTCTCCGTCGTCTTCCTCGCCCCGCTCGCCTGGGGGCTGTTCACCTCCCTCAAGTCGGAGACCGAGGCCGTCGAAGTGCCGCCGCACTGGCTGCCCGAGCACTGGACGGGCCAGGCGTGGCGGGCCCTCTTCGACACCGGCAACATCACCGACTGGTTCGTGAACTCCCTGGTCGTCTCGGTCTGCGTGACGTCGATCGTCCTGCTGGTGAGCGCGCTCGCCGGATACGGCTTCGCCCGCACCGAGTTCCGCGGCAAGGGCCCGCTGCTGGCCCTGGTCATGTCCGGCCTCATGGTCTCCCCGGCCGTCCTCGGCGTCCCCCTGTTCACCACCGTCCAGCAGATGGGCATGGTCGACACCTACTGGGGCATGATCCTGCCCCAGTGCGCGCCCGCCGCCATGGTCTACATCCTCTACAAGTTCTTCCAGGGCGTGCCGCGCGAACTGGAGGAGGCCGCCTTCATCGACGGCGCGGGCCGCTGGCGGGTCTTCTTCACGATCGTCCTCCCGCTCTCCCGCCCCTCCCTCGCCGCGGTCGGCATCTTCACCTTCATCGCCTCGTGGAACAACTTCCTGTGGCCCTACATGGTGACCAACAACCCCGACCTGATGACCATGCCGAACGGCATCGCGACCGTCATGAACTCCTACGGCATCCAGTGGGCCCAGCTCATGGCCGGCGGCCTCATGGCGGGCCTGCCGCTGATCGTCGTCTTCGTCTTCTTCCAGCGCCAGATCGTGGCGGGCGTCGCCCACACGGGCCTGGCCGGCCAGTGAGGAGCCCGAGTTGAAGCGCTTCCCCCGACTCGCCGCCCTGCTCGCGGCGGCGACGATCGCCCTCCTCCCCACCACCGCCTCCGCCGACGTCACCTACCCCGACCCCCTCCCGCTGACCGGCCTGCAGATCATCCACGACCCCACGGTCCACCGGCTCGGCGACGGCCGGTACGTCGCCTACTCCACCGGCGGCATCATCGGCGCCCGCCTCTCCACGAACCTCCGCGACTGGACCGACGCGGGCAACGCCTTCACCGTGCCGCCGAGTTGGTGGTACGACTACAACTCCACCGCCGACCCCTGGGCCCCCGACCTCTCCTACCGCGACGGCCGTTACTGGCTCTACTACGCCGTCTCCTCCTGGGGCACCAACCACTCCGCGATCGGCGTGGCCACCTCCCCGTCCGGCCTCCCCGGCACCTGGACCGACCAGGGCAAGGCGTTCTCGTCGGAGACGACGGACTCCTGGAACGCCATCGACCCGGCGGTCGTCCGGGCCGACGGCAAGCTGTGGATGGCGTTCGGCTCGTACTGGACGGGCATCCGCATGGTGGAGCTGAACCCGCGCACGGGCAAGGCGATCCCCGGCGCCGCCGTCGCCCACCTCGCCACCCGCCCCGACGCCCCCTACGCCGTCGAGGGCGCCTCGATCCTCCACCACGGCCGCTACTACTACCTCTTCGCGTCCTACGACGCCTGCTGTGCCGGAGTGAACTCCACCTACAAGACCAGGGTGGGCCGTTCGACGTCGGTGACGGGCCCGTACGTGGACAGCACGGGGAAGCCGCTGCTGGAGGGCGGCGGCGACCTGCTGCTGGCGAGCCACGGCCGTTACATCGGCCCGGGCGGCGAATCGACGTTCCGTACCCATGGCAAGACCTGGCTGGCGTACCACTACTACGACGCCGACGACAACGGCACCCCGAAGCTGGGGCTCAACCCGCTGAGCTGGACAAAGGACGGCTGGCCACAACTCACTTAGAGTCAGCCGACCCAGGGGCGCGGGGCTGTATCCGATATGCGGCTACCGCCGCGTGAGCGCGACCAGCCATGGACCACCCGCACCCGCCCACGATCGAGAACCACCCACCCCGAAAGGCGAACATTGCGCACCGCCCGCTTCACCCTCGACCCCGCTTTCACCATCGGTGAAGTCAACCCCCGCCTCTTCGGCTCCTTCGTCGAGCACCTAGGCCGCTGCGTCTACACCGGCATCTTCGAGCCGACCCACCCCACGGCCGACGCCGAAGGCCTGCGCACCGACGTCCTCGACCTGGTCCGCGAACTCGGCGTCACCACCCTCCGCTACCCCGGCGGCAACTTCGTCTCCGGCTACAAGTGGGAGGACTCGGTCGGCCCGGCCGAGGAGCGCCCGCGCCGCCTCGACCTCGCCTGGCGGTCGACGGAGACCAACCGCTTCGGACTCGGCGAGTACATCGCCTTCCTGAAGAAGGTCGGCCCGCAGGCCGAGCCCATGATGGCGATCAACCTCGGCACGCGGGGCGTGGCGGAGGCCCTGGAACTCCAGGAGTACGCCAACCAGCCCTCCGGAACCGCCCTGTCGGACCTCCGTGCCGCCCACGGCGACAAGGACCCCTTCGGCATCAGGCTCTGGTGTCTGGGCAACGAGATGGACGGCCCCTGGCAGACCGGCCACAAGACCGCCGGGGAATACGGCCGCGTCGCCGCCGAGACCGCCCGCGCCATGCGCCAGATGGACCCGTCCGTGGAACTGGTCGCCTGCGGTTCCTCCAGCCAGTCCATGCCGACCTTCGCCGAGTGGGAGGCGACGGTCCTCGCGGAGACGTACGACCTGGTCGACTACATCTCCCTGCACGCCTACTACGAGCCCCAGGACGGCGACGTCGACTCCTTCCTGGCCTCCGCAGTCGACATGGAGTCCTTCATCGAGAACGTGGTCGCCACCTGTGACCATGTGGGCGCCAGGCTGAAGTCCAAGAAGAAGATCAATCTCTCCTTCGACGAGTGGAACGTCTGGTACACCTCGAAGTGGCATGCGATCGAGAACTCGACCGCGCGGGACTGGCCCGAGGCCCCCCGCCTCCTGGAGGACAACTACAGCGTCACGGACGCCGTCGTCTTCGGCTCCCTCCTCATCGCCCTGCTCCGGCACGCCGACCGCGTCACGGTGGCCTGCCTGGCCCAGCTGGTCAACGTCATCGCCCCGATCATGACCGAGCCCGGCGGCCCGGCCTGGCGCCAGACGACGTTCTTCCCGTTCGCCCAGGCGTCCCGGTACGGCCGGGGCCAGGTCCTGGACGTGCGAGTCGACTCACCGACGTACGAGACGAAGAAGTTCGGCGAGACGAGCCTGCTGCACGCGACGGCCGTCAGGGCGGAGGACGGCACGGTCACCGTCTTCGCCGTCAACCGCAGCCGGACGGAGGCGCTGCCGCTCGAAGTAACCCTTGGCGGGCTGGGCCTGACGTCGGTGACGGAACACAGCGTCCTGTCGGACGAGGACGCGAACGCCCGCAACACCTTGGAGGAACCGGAGCGGGTGGCACCTCACCCGGCAAAGGGCACGACGTTGACCGACGGCACGCTGACGGCCGTTCTCGAACCCTTGTCCTGGAACATGATCCGACTGGCCTGAGGGGCAGCGCCCCCTTGTTCTCAGGGGCGCGGGGAACTGCGCGAGCAACCCCCCACAACCCGCGCCTAGCGGCCGGGGGAGTCCACCGAAGTCACCGGTACTCCTCCGGCCGCGCTCCCCAGCAACTCCAGCCGCACAACCCCCGGCCCGAACTCGCTCGTCCCGTCCGAAAGCACGGCCAGGGCCAGCGTGTTGGCCCCTCTGGTCCGCAGGATGCCGTTAGGCAGCACGAACGTGTGCTGCGGCCCCACATCGTTGATGTACTGCCCGAGGTTCCAGCCGTTCAGGAAGATCTGCGCCCGGTAGGCCCGCGCCGGATCGTCCTCGAGGACCAGCCCCACCGACGCGTCGACCCCGTCCGGCACGGCCAGTCTGAAGCCGGTGCGGTACCAGGTGACGCCCATGCCCTTGTCCGCGCGCGGGAGTTCGGCCTGTTCCCACCCGGCGTCGGCGAAGCCGGGCAGATGCCAGCCCTGCCGTTCCCCGTGGAGCCCGCCGTTGTTCAGCGGCCCTCGCACCGGATCGGGCGCGCTCTCGCCCTGGATCCGCCAACTCACCTTCGGGGAAGCGCCCTTGAAGGTCACGGCGGTCAGGCCGCGGGCCACCTTGTGGGTGTCCAGGGACCGGCCGTCCATGTCGTGCTGCATCCGCCGCACCAACACGGACAGCACGTGCCGCCGCTGCTCGCGCTGCTCCTTCTCCGACCCTTTCTCCGTACCCTGCTCCGCTTTCTCCGCCGCTTCCTTCTTCCACTTCTTCGTCAGACCGGCGACGGAGAACTCGGCCGTGGCCGCCCAACTGCCCTGCCGGACCGTCTTCGTGTCCGGCACCGGCATCCGGTGCGAACCGAGCGGCTCCCCGTCCAGCCAGGCCATCAGCATGCCCTGGGTGCCCGTGCTGTAGGCGAGGGAGAGGGACTCCAGGTCCTGGAGGTCGCCGTCCACCCGGCCTCGGTACCAGACGTCCCCGTAGTGGAAGCCGTAGTCGTCGGCGAACAGCACCGGCTGACCGTCCGGGACCGGCGTCGTACTGAAGGACGTCTTCTTGTCGGCCACCGTCCACGACGAGTCGTCGAAGGCCGGCGCCGACTCGAGGTTCTCGGTCTTGCGGCGCCAGCCGGCCAGGACCGGCAGCGCCGGCTTCGGCGCCCCGGCCAGGTCCGACGTGGCGACCAGGCTCTCCGAGAGGGCCACCCGGGTCAGTACCGGCCGCCCGTTCCAGGTGACCGAGGAGATCCCGCGCGGCCCCCAGACCTCCAGGCCGGTCGGCCCGACCGTGTCCCCGGTGAGCTGCACGGTCGACCCGCTGAGCTTGGCGTGCCGCAGCAGCGCCGGACCGTAGACCAGCAGGGTGCCGGACGGAGTGTCGTACGGGAACAGCCGTAGTGCGGTCGCGTCGTCGGCGAAGAGCAGGAGAAGCGGGGTGTCGCTCTCGCCGCGCTGGACCAGGACCCGGGTGAGCCCGCCCTGGCCGAGCGGCGCGGTGACGTGCAGGACGCCCTGGTCGTAGACCCAGGCCGCCTCGGCGTCGAGGCGCTGGACGAAGGGCTCGGTCGGGCACTCCAGGACCAGGTGCGCCATCTCGCCGTACCGGCCGGTGAACAGGGCGATGTCCTGCCGGCCGGCGGTGAACACGGCCATCGGCTGCGCGGTGGCGTACCGCAGCTTCCGCTTGCCGAGGGAGAGCCCGGTGGTGATGAGCCGGGCGTCGTGGGCCGGGACGGTGACCTCGATGTCGTCGCCCCCGTCCTGCTTGCGGGTCTTCAGGGTGGACGTCACCTCGCTCGCCCCGTCGTTGCGCAGCACGTACACGTGCGCCTGGGTGTCCGGGTTGGTGAGGTGGTACGTCTTCAGCCCGTCCGCGTGGACGTCCGCCGCGCGCTCCAGCTTGGCGAAGTCCGGGACGCGCTGGAGGAGGTGGCCGAGCTGGTGCATCGGTGCGATCTTCGGGGTGACGTTGCGGGCCTCGTCGATGGCCGCCCCGTAGTCGTACGACGTGTAGACGACCGGTGCGGGCAGCCAGCCCCAGTTCGTGCCGCCATAGGTCATGTAGACGTTGTGCAGGGTGATGCCGTTGGCGAGGTTGGTGAGGTAGAAGCGGCGTTCGTAGGCCGCGTCCCGGGTGCGCCGGGACTCGGCGTACCCCTTGCCGCCGAACTCGACCCCGCCCCACGGATCGAACCAGCCGCCTCCGTACTCCGGCACGAACCCGGGCGTACGGGGACTGGCGGTCGCGCCGCCCTTGAGGCCGCCGATCCCGAAGTCGCCCCAGTCCGGCGGGGTCTGGGTGGGGGCCGGGTAGCCGTCGAAGCCGTACAGCCAATTCCCGGTCTCGCCGCCGGTGTCGAAGGAGCCGGGGATCCAGTAGCCGTTGCGGCCCTTGTCGTTGTGGAAGAGGGGGACGTCGATGCCGTCCGCGCGCACCTTCTTGTACAGGTGGGACATGTAGGCGGGGCCGGCCGGATCGGCGACGTGGCCGTCGTACTCGTTCTCGATCTGGTAGAGCAGGACGGTCCCGCCGCCGTCCGTGTGCTGGTGGCGGCGCACGATGCGGTTGACGGCCGTCAGCCACGCGTCGACGTGCCCGAGGTAGGTCGGGTCGGTGGTGCGGGCCGAGCCCTGCGTGGCGGTCAGCCAGCCGGGGAAGCCGCCGGCGTCGACCTCGGCGTTGATGTAGGGGCCGGGGCGGAGGATGACGTACAGCCCGGTCTCGGCGGCCGTGCGCAGGAACAGGTCCAGGTCACGGACGCCGGTGAAGTCGAACGTGCCGGGCGCGGGGGAGTGGTAGTTCCACGCCACGTAGATGCTGACGGTGTTGTAGCCGTGCGCCCGCATCTTCTCCAGCACGTCCCGCCACAGGGACGGGCTCGGGAGCCGGAAGGGGTGCAGTTCGCCCGACCAGACGACCAGCCGCCGGCCGTCGATCACGAGGGAGTACTGGTCGTAGCCGATCGCGTGCCGCCGCCCGTCGGCGCGCGGCGCGGCGGGGGGCGGCCCGGTCGGCACGGTGCGTGCCGCGTAGGCCGCGGGCGCCCCGGGGCCGCCGCTGCCGCCCAGGGCGAAGCCGAGCGCGGTCGAGCCGGCGAGGGCACTGAAGGTACGTCTGCTGAGCGCCAAGGGATCCTCCCGGGCGATCTTACGGGGCGCGGGTGCGGCCATTGTCCACGGGAGTACGCCCCACAATGGACACATGAGGATCTCGGCACGAGCGGATTACGCGGTACGGGCGGTCCTGGAGCTCGCCGTACGGCAGGACGACGGCCCGGTGAAGGCCGAGGAGATCGCCGGGGCGCAGGAGATCCCGCACAAATTCCTGGAGGGCATTCTGGGTGACCTCCGGCGCGCCGGGATCGTCGACAGCCGGCGTGGCGGGGGCGGTGGCTACCGGCTGGCCCGGGACGCGTCCGCGATCACCGTGGCGGATCTCATCCGGGCGGTGGACGGCCCGATCGTGTCGGTCCGCGGCGAGCGCCCCACGGGACTGGCCTACACCGGCACCGCCCGGCCGCTGCTGCCCCTGTGGATCGCGCTCCGCGCGAACGTCCGCCGGATCCTCGAAGGCGTCACCGTGGCGGACATCGCGGCGGACGCCCTCCCGGAGCCGGTCCGGGCCCTGGCCGCGGAACCGGCGGCATGGGAGAACCCGTAGGGGCGGGGCGAGAGTCGAGGGGGCTGTGAAATCCGCCGTTGTGAATGGCCGGAGTTCGCCCTGACCGCTCGGTGCGGGGGTTCCTACGATGCGAGCGCCTCGTTCTTCACAGGAAACTCACAGGTTCTTCAAAGGTGAACCACATCGAACCTTGAGGGCGTGCGATTCCTGCGGGCCGAGGGTGTCACCCCCCACTCGATCACCGAACCGGAGAAACCATGAAACCCATGAGGCATGGACTCCTGCTCGGCGGAGCGCTCGCCGCGCTGCTCACCGCCGGGTTGCCCGCCCAGGCCAAGGCCTCGTCGTCGCCCGTCTTCGACGACCCGCCGCCGGACAAGATCGTGATCAACGTCGCCACGGTGAACGGCTCCGGCTGCCCGCAGGGCACCACCGCCGTCGCCGTCTCCGAGGACAACGAGGCCTTCACCGTCACCTACAGCGACTACCTCGCCCAGGCCGGCGGCAACTCCGACCCCACCGCCTTCCGGCGCAACTGTCAGCTCAACCTGGTCGTTCATGTGCCGGGCGGTTTCACCTACGCCATCGCCAGCGCCGACTACCGCGGCTTCGCCTCGCTCCAGCAGGGTGCCACCGGTACCCAGCGCGCCTCGTACTACTTCCAGGGCTCGTCCAACACGGCCTCCGCGAACCACCCCTTCCGGGGCCCCTACGACGACAACTGGCAGGCCACCGACACCACCGACTGGGCCCAGCTGGTCTGGGCGCCCTGTGGGGTCCAGCGCAACTTCAACATCAACACGGAGCTGCGGGTGACCGCCGGGAGCGCGAACCCCGGCAAGGTCAGCTTCATGACCATGGACTCCACCGACGGCGAGATCAGCACCGTCTACCACCTGGCCTGGAAGGAGTGCCCCGCCAAGTAGTCCGCGCGTCGGCAAGCGGTCCGCGCGTCGCTCACAGGCTCCCCGGGCGGACCAGCCCGGTCCGCTTGACCCCCGTCAGGATGGGTGTGACCTCGGTCGTCGTGACGTGTTCGAGGGCGCCGACGGTCTCGCTCAGGAAGACGTACAGCGCGTCGAGGTCGGCCGCGGCGACCGCCACCAGCAGGTTGGCCGAGCCGGTGGTCGCCGAGGCGAACCGCACCTGTGGATGGCGGCTGAGCCGCCGGCCGGTCTCCTCCAGGCCGCCGGGGGCCACCGTCATCCACAACAACGCCTCGGTACGGATGCCCAGCCGGGCGAGGTCGACCTCGGTCGCGAGCCGTACGACCAGGCCGTGCGCCAGCGCCTCCAGGCGCCGGCGCACGGTCAGCGCGGAGGTGTCGGCACGGCGGGCGAGCTCCGTGTAGGAGGCTCGCCCGTCCTCGACCAGCCCGGCGATCAGCCGGTGGTCGAGGGGCTGGAGCGGGGTCCTGTCGTGGGCCGCCGGCAGGTCCGGGCGCAGACCGGCCAGCTCCTCCTCGGAGAGCAGGCCGCCGCTCCAGTCGAAGCCGGCCGGGAAGACCCGCAGCAGCGCGTGCGAGGTCCACGTCCGGACCGCCGCGGTGGCCGGGAGGTCGCGCAGCAGCAGGTTGTTGCGGGCGTCCGGGCCGTCCAGGAACAGCACGGCGCAGATCTCGTCGCCGCCGCCGAGGACGTCCACCCAGACGGTGTCGGGGCGGCGGGCCAGGGTGGCGGCGATGGCGCTGATCCGGTCGGGCCTGCACCGGATGCGCAGGGCCAGCGGGACCAGGTCGGGGAAGCACACGGGGTTGCGGACGGCCGTCGCCCGCAGCGTGCCGTCGTGGTAGAGCGGCGCCGCCCGCCGGACCACGGTCCGCTCGGAGACGCCGAGGACCCGGCCGACGGTACGCCACGAGGCACGCGGGGAGGCCATCACCGCGGCGGCGATCCGGCTGTCGGTCTCGTCCAGCTGATGGCGTGCTTTCTCCATATCCATGGATCATATGGCGTACTTCCTTGACAGAAGGCCCACCTTCTGGCTCGTTTCCAGGCTCCCGGTGAGGATCGGAGACATCGCAGCCGAACCGAGAGAGGTGAGCACCTTGGCGGACGTCGAGAACCCGGTCGTGGCCACGGAGCAGGGCAGGGTCCAGGGGATCGCCGCAGGCGGGGCGGTCTCCTTCCGGGGCATCCCGTACGCCGCGTCGCCGGTCGGCGAGCTGCGGTTCGCCGCGCCGCGGCCGCACCCGGGCTGGACGGGGGTGCGGGAGGCGGTACAGGCCGGGCCGGCCGTTCCGCAGGGCCCGTCCCGCCTGGAGCAGGTGATGGGACACCGGGTGCCGGACTGGGACGAGGACGGCAGCCTCACCGTCAACGTCTTCGCGCCGCGCCGGGCCCTGGCGGACGGAACGCCCCGCCCGGTCCTGGTCTGGTGGCACGGCGGCGGCTTCACCAGCGGCTCCGGCGGCTGGGACTGGTACGACGGCGGCCGCCTCGCCGCCCTCGGCGACATCGTCGTCGTCACCGCCAACTACCGGGTGGGTCCGCTGGGTTACCTGTACCTGCCGGAGATCGGCGCCGCCAACCTCGGCCCCCAGGACCAGGCCGCCGTGCTGCGCTGGGTGCGGGACAACATCGCCTCCTTCGGCGGCGACCCGCGCGAGGTGACGGTCGGCGGCCAGTCGGCCGGCGCCTACTCCACCCTGTCCCTGGCGCTCGACCCGGGGACCTCCGGCTTCGTCACCCGGGTGCTCCTGCAGAGCGGACCCTTCGGCCTGGCCCCGCAGGACCCCGAGGACGCGGCCGAGAACGCCGAGGCCTACCTGCGGCTGCTCGGCGTCCCCGCGGACGCGGACGCGCTGCGCGCCCTGCCCGCCGAGCGGCTCCTGTCCGCCTACGGACGGCTCGCGGGCCGGCTCGCCCGCCCCGGCAACGCCGCCCCGCCGATGTACCCGGTGCTCGGCGCCCCCGGCATGCCCCGCACCTGGCAGCGGGCGCTCGCCGACGGAGCCCTGGAGGGCAGGCCGCTGCTCATCGGCACCACCGCCGACGAGGCGACGTCCTTCTTCGCCTTCGACCCGGCCATTCAGCACCTGACACCCGCCGGTGTCCTGGACCTCCTGTCCGCCCAGGCCGGCGACCGGGCCCGGGAGATCTACGACGGGTACGCCGCCCGGCTCCCGCGGGCCACCCCCGCGCAGATCTGCACCGCGATCGGCACGGACACGCTCTTCCGCGACGGCTCGCTGGAGATCGCCGACCACCACGCGGCCGGCGGCAACGCGACCCGCGTCTACCGGTTCGACCACCGCCCGGCCGAGGACCCGCACTCCCTCGGCGCCGCCCACTGCGCCGAACTGCCCTTCCTCTTCAACACGTTCGACGCCTACCCGGACAGCCCGATGCTCGGCAGGGTCGGAGACGCCCAGCGCGCCCTGGGACACGAGTTCGCCACCGCGGTTGCCGAGTTCGTCCGCACCGGATCGGTGCACGACTGGCTCCCCTACGCACCCGGGACCCCGGCCCGCATCCGCCACTTCGGCTGAGCGGCCGGCCCGGCCGATTCGGCCGATCGACCCCGCCCCGGCGCTGTGCGAGGGCCGGAGCGGCCCGGTTCAGCCCCCGGCCGTCGCGGTCGCCGTCGCCCGGAACGTGTTCCGGTACGCCTGCGGGGACACCCCGATCGCAGCGTGCAGGTGCTGCCGCAGGGACGTGCCGGTGGCGAAGCCGACCTCCGCGGCGATCCGGTCGATCGCCAGGTCGCTGGTCTCCAGCAGGTGGCGGGCCCGGTGCACCCGCTGCTGGATCAGCCAGCGGCCGGGACTGACCCCGGTCTCGTCCAGGAAGCGGCGCGCGAAGGTGCGCTGGCTCATCCGGGCATGCTCGGCCAACTCCCTTAGAGCCAGCGGCCGTTCCAGGTTCTCCAGGGCCCAGGCCCGGGTGGCCGCGGTCCCGGTGGCGCTCTCGTCCGGCACCGGCTGCTCGATGTACTGCGCCTGGCCGCCGTCCCGCCACGGCGGTACGACGCACTGCCGGGCCACGCTGTTGGCGACCGCGCTGCCGTGGTCGGAGCGGACGATGTGCAGGCAGACGTCGACACCGGAGGCGGCGCCCGCGGAGGTCAGCACCTCACCGTCGTCGATGAACAGCACATCCTGATCCAGGGCGACCTGCGGGAACATCCGGCGGAACCGGGGCGCCAGCGCCCAGTGCGTGGTCGCGGGCCGCCCGTCGAGCAGCCCGGCGGCCGCGAGGGTGAACGCCCCCGTGCAGATGGAGACGATCCGCGCACCGGGCCGGATCCGCGCGAGCGCGGCGGCGACCGGCGCGGGCAGCTCGTCCGTGATCCGTGACATGTCGTACGGCGGTACGACCACGGTGTCCGCGCTCTCCAGCACCTCGGGCCCGTGGCCGACGGTGACCGTGAAGTCGGCGTTGGTCGCCACCGTACGGTCGTCGGTCGCCGCGCAGGTCAGCACCTCGTAGGCGCCCGGGACGCACGGGAAGACCCGGTTCGGGATGCCCAGCTCGAAGGGGTAGACCCCGTCGAGGGCGAGCACGACGACCCGGTGGGGGCGGGTCTTCAGGAAGTCGATATCGGGCATGGCACGATTCTATCGCTCACCGCCTGTCCGGCCATCGCCCGCAACGCCGCAGCCGTACGCGCGTCCGCCGGGAAGAAGGTCTCGATGGCGATCTCGTCCAGGGTCACGTCCCGCGGGGAACCGAACACCGTGGTGGTGTAGAGCAGGGCGAGGTCGCCGTGGTCGGAGGACAGACGCAGGGGGACCACCAGGTCGTCGTAGGCCGATCCGCTGTCCCGGGGCTCGTCCGGCCCGGGGGCCGGGTAGCTCTCCAGTTCCGTGAGGAGTTCGGCGAGTCCTGCGGCCGAGGTACGGTCCAGCTGGCGGCGGACCCGGCGCAGTACGTGCGCACGCCACTGCGCGAGGTTCCGGATGCGTCCGGAGAGGCCGTCGGGGTGCAGGGTCGCCCGCAGCACGTTGAGCGGCGGACCGGTCACGCCCGGCGTGACATCGCCGAGGAACAGCCCCATGGCACGGTTCGCGGCCAGCAGCTCCCACCGCACGTTGACGGCGAGCGCCGGATTCGGCTCGTGCCCGGTGAGGACGGCCTCCACCGCCGCGCGTGCCGCGCCCAGATCGGCATAGGTGCGTTCGCGGTGCACCGGGGCGAAGCCGGCCGCCAGATAGAGCGCGTTGCGCTCCCGCAGCGGCACGTCGAGTTCGTCGCACAGCCGCCGGATCATGTCCCGGCTCGGGTTGGCCCGCCCGGTCTCGATACAGCTCAGGTGCCGGGTCGACAACTCGGCGGCGAGCGACACGTCCAGCTGCGAACGCCGCCGCCGCTCACGCCAGCGCCGCACCAGCACCCCGACCGGCTCGGTTGTGGTCGTCGTCATGCACCTCAGGCTGCCCGGCGGCGCGGGCCACGGCAATGACCTCGCAGGTCATCGACAGTACGCGCCCCGCGCCTCCAAAGTCGTGAGCAGACAGCCCACTTCACCGCGAGGGGACGACCATCATGACCGAGACCGCAGAACGTCTGGACGAGTACGTACGGTTCTGGAACACCGGGACCGAGCAGGAGCAGCGCGCACACGCGGCGGCCGCCTTCGCCGACGGCGTCGAGTACCGCGCCCAGATCGGAGTCCTCAACGGGACCCAGGCGCTGATCGACTTCCGCAACCAGTTCGCCGCCCACATGGGCCCGGTCACGCTCCGCCTGCGCGACCAGCCCCAGGTCCACCACGACCGCGCCCGGCTCCGGTGGGAGATCCTCACCGGCGACGGCGCGGACACCTCCTTCGCCACCGGAACCGATGTGCTGCACCTCGACGGGGACGGCCGGATCAGCTCCGTCACGGTCTTCCTCGACCGGGCGCCCGAGGGGTTCGACCCGGCGGCGCACGACTAGACCATGTCGGGCTGCCGGGTCCGGCTCTCCTTCGGTCCTGCCCGGGACGTGGTCCTGGTCCACGGCACCGCGCGCATGCTGACCCGGGAGGAGCTTCCGAAGGAGGTGGGCGACGCCTTCGCCGCCAAGGACGGCTGGGACCCTCGCGAGGACCACCCGTCGTATGTCTTCTTCCAGGTCACCCCGCAGGTGCTGCAAGCATGGGGCACCGTTGCGGAGTTGGCCGGGCGGACCCTGATGCGCGACGGGAAGTGGCTGGTCTAGGGCTTCAGCCGGTCACGGGCTTGCCGAGGCGGATCCGGGTGTCGCAGCCGATGTCCTGGTGGTACGTGGTGGAGCCCTGCCGGTACTCGTAGTGGCAGGTGGTCAGGTCCCCGTGCACGGCGCCGGTCACCTTGACCCGGGCCTCGTAGTACAGGTCCGACAGGGCGTGCGCCTTGATCTGGATCGAACTGCCCTTGTGATCACCGGCACGGTCGACGTCTTCCGCGGCACCGACGGGCGTCGCCCCTATGGGGTGACCGCCGATGCCGCCGGAGCTGTTGATCCGGTACCCCGTGATCCGCAGCCCGGCCGGCACATGGACGATCTTCCCGCTGAGGACGGTGAGCGGCTTCCCCGACTTGTTCTCCATCTGCAGCATGCTCACCCAGTACTCCTTGCCGACCTGGGCGTGCTCGTACCCGGAGATGCCGTAGGCCTGCAGGCTGCCCTCCAGGGCCGTACCCCCGCCGTCGGAGCACGAGGTGAGGGCGGTGGCGCTCAGTGCCAGGAACACGGCGAAAAGGCGTCTGGGCATGGCTGGATCTCCCCGGTGGACTCGCAGTACCGGGATCAAATCACGCCGTTCACTGCATGTGGAGGTCGGGTGGAGGAAGAGTGCCGGGCGATGCGTGCGGCCACCCGGTCATCCAGTTCCTGGTCGTTGGGAATCGGAGTCGATCACTCGCCCAGCGGCTCATTGCCACCCCACGCGACGCCCGCCTCGCCCGCCATCTCGCCGTCGCCCAACTCCACGTGTGGGGCGGCCCGTTCGCCTCGGCCGAAATCGTCGACAAGGTCGGCGTGGTCGTCGCGGAGCTCGCGGCCAACGCCGTGACGCACGGGCGGGTGCCGGGGCGGGACTTCGAGTTGCGGGTGTCGCTGGTGGCGGGGAGCGTGCGGGGCGAGGTCGCGGACACCCTGGCCGAACGGCGGCCGCCCGCACCCGGCGTCGTACGGCCGGGCGGGCCGCTGGACGACGGCGGGCGCGGGCTCGTGCTGGTGGGCGCGCTGGCCGATCGGTGGGAGGTGCTGAGCAGGGACTGCGCCGACGCACCGGGCAAGACCGTACGGGCCGAGGTGGACCTGCCTTTTCGGCGCAGACCCTGAGGGTCAGCTGGAGACGCCGAGGGTGAGCGTGCCGGTGTAGCCGGCGGTGGTGGAACCGGTGACGGTCAGCAGGCCGGAGGAGGCGCCGCCGTCGTCGTAGATGGAGTCCTGGGCGAGGGTGGTGCGAGTGGTCGTGTTGGTCGAGTAGGGCGAGACCTTGGCGACGGCCGTGGTGATGGTCTCGTTGATGAAGAGCTGGCCCGTGTGCACTGTCCTGCCGCCGGTGAAGGAGCCGTCGGACGTCAGGGTGACGCCTGTATGGACCTTCACGTGGATGTGGATGCAGCGGCCCCGGTACCACCCGGGGTAGATGGTGGTGATGTTGGCGACGCCGCTGGAGTTGGTGAGCACGCCGCCGCGCAGGAAGGTCCCGTCGTCGGCCTCGTTGTGGCCGTTGTTGCCGACGTAGCCGGAGTACTCGCCGAGCGCGTCGGTGTGCCAGACCTCCACCAGGGCGTTGGGGATGACGGTGCAGGCGGAGTTGACGACGGTGAGCGCGAGCTTGAACGTGATGCCGGGCTTGCCCTCGGTGATGTCGGTGCGCACCAGCGCCCCGTCGAGGTAGTAGGGGCCTTCGGTCATCTCCTCCGTGAGTGTGCAGACCACCGCGGCGGCGGCCGGCTTGAGGTCGGGGGCGGCGGCTGCCGCGGGGGCCTCGGTCGAGACCGCTGCGCCTACGGCCAGGGCAGCGGCGGTCGTCCCGGTGGCGACGAGTACGGTACGGCGCCCGACGGAGCGGGCACCTTCTGAGGTGTCTGTCATGGACACGGCACCGTAGGGACGGTTGCTGTCGGAAAGCTGTCAGTTCGGCAAAGTGGACACCCGTCAAGTCCTGAGTTGAGACAGCCGAACGGGCAATCACCCTTCGACACCGCGGAACTCGAAGGCACCGGGCATGAAGAGGGCCATTGGTGTAGTTCACCGCGACGAGGGCACCCCCTGAACGGCGAGGGCTCGACGGAATCGGCACGGAAACCGGTTCTAATCGCACCAGAGAACCGAGATGTCCCGCAGTGCCGGAGGAAGATGTTCCATGGCTGCCAATCCGCTTCTGCCGACGCCGTCCGGCCCCTACCTGGGCAAAGGGCTGCTGCCCGCCGATTTCTATTCCTTCGAGGAACTGCTGACGGACAGCGAGCGGGAGAAGATCGGGCGCGTCCGCGAATTCCTCGACACGCAGGCCGCTCCCCTCGTCGACGACTACTGGGCCCGGGCCGAGTTCCCCTTCCAGCTCGTGGAGGGATTCGGCGGGCTCGGGCTGGTGGACTGGGCGGACCCGGCCTCCACGGAATCCAAGCCGAGCAATCTCCTTTCGGGATTCCTGGCGCTGGAATTCGCGCATGCCGACGCGTCCTTGGCGACCTTCTCCGGCGTGCACACGGGGCTCGCCATGGGCTCGATCCTCGCCTGTGGCTCCGAGGAGCAGAAGCAGCGGTGGCTGCCGGCGATGAGCCGCTTCGAGAAGATCGGAGCCTTCGGGCTGACCGAGCCGCACGGGGGTTCCGACGTGGCCGGCGGCCTGCGGACCACCGCGCGCCGCGACGGCGACGGCTGGATCCTCGACGGGGCCAAGCGGTGGATCGGCAACGCGACCTTCGCCGACCTGGTCGTCATCTGGGCGCGGGACACCGAGACCAACCACGTGCTCGGCTTCGTCGTGGAGAAGGACACCCCCGGGTTCACGGCGACGAAGATCGAGAACAAGATGGCGCTGCGGATCGTGCAGAACGCCGACATCGTGCTCGAAGACTGTCGCGTCCCGGAGGCCAACCGGCTGCAGAACGCGAACTCGTTCAAGGACACCGCCGGCATCCTGCGCCAGACGCGCAGCGGGGTGGCCTGGCAGGCCGTGGGGACGATGTTCGGCGCCTACGAGATCGCGTTGCAGTACGCGAAGGAACGCGAGCAGTTCGGGCGCCCGATCGGCGGCTTCCAGCTCGTCCAGGACCTGCTGGTGAAGATGCTCGGCAATGCCACCGCCTCGTGCGGGATGGTGGTGCGCCTGGCCCAGTTGCAGGACGCCGGGATCTTCAAGGACGAGCACTCCGCCCTGGCGAAGGCGTACTGCACCGTGCGGATGCGGGAGAGCGTCGGGTGGGCCCGGGAGCTGCTGGCCGGCAACGGCATCGTCCTGGACTACAAGGTCGGCCGCTTCGTCGCCGACGCCGAGGCCCTCTACTCGTACGAGGGCACGCGGGAGATCCAGACCCTGATCGTGGGACGCGCCGTCACCGGCGGCCTGAGCGCCTTCGTGAAGTGATGACGATGACCACCGAATCCGTCTTCACCGGCCTGAAGGTCCTCGACGCGTCCTCGTTCATCGCGGCACCGGCCGCGGCCACCGTGCTCTCCGACTTCGGAGCGGACGTCATCAAGATCGAGCCGCCGGGGGCGGGCGACCCCCAGCGGCGGCTGAGTTCCGTGCCGCCCAGTCCGCAGGCGAAGGCGAACTACAGCTGGCACCTCGCCAACCGCAACAAGCGGGGCATCGCGCTGGACCTGAAGTCGCCTTCGGCCGTCGAGGTCCTCAAGCGGCTCGTCGAGTGGGCCGACGTGGTGATCACCAACTTCCCGCACGGCACCCGCGAGAAGCTGCACCTCGGCTACGAGGAGGTGTCCGGCTGGAACCCGCGGGTCGTCTACGCCGACCTCACCGGCTTCGGGGACGCGGGCCCCGACGCCCGGCAGCCGGGCTTCGACCTGACCGCCTTCTGGTCCCGCAGCGGCCTGCTGGCCTCCACCCGTGACGCGGGCGCCCCGCCGACCGTCCCGGTCTGGGGCAGCGGCGACTACACGACGGCGATCGCCATCTACGCGGCGATCACGACCGCCCTCTACCGCCGCGAGCGAACGGGACAAGGGGCCAACGTCGGGACGTCACTGCTCGCCACCGGCGTCTGGGCCACCGGAACCCTCGTGGCCGGCGCCCTCGCCGACGGCACACCCTTCGAGCTGCACGACCGGAAGGCACCGGCGAACCCGCTGAACAACCCCTACCGGACCGCGGACGGCGAGTGGCTCATGCTGGTCGCCTCACCCGCGCGCTGGCAGGGACTGGCACGCGCCGTCGGACACCCCGAACTGCTGGAGGACCCCCGCTTCGCCGACCTGGAGGGTCTGGTCCGGCACGCCTCCGCGCTGGCCGAGCTGCTCGACACCGCGTTCCGCTCGCGGCCCTTCGCCCACTGGAAGGACGCGCTGGACCGGGAACGCATCACCTACAGCCTCATCCAGACGCCGGAAGAGGCCGCGCGGGACCCGCAGCTGCGCGTGAACGACATCGTGGTCCCGCTGGAGGGGGTCAGCGGGCTGGCGGAGACCGTCAGCAGCCCGGTCAACCTCCGAGGGGTGCCGAAGGTGCCGGCGAGACGGGCGCCCGACCTGGGCGAGCACAACGACGAGATCCTCGCCGAGCTGGGCTTCGGCCCCGCCGAGATCACCGAACTGCGTGCCCGGGGAGTGGTCTCCGGAGCGACGGAGACGGAACCGGAGTAGCCGGGTGAGCACGGCGGCCTCGTCGGAGGAGTCCGCGGGCCGGGACGTCCGTCCCCCTTCGTCGCGGCCTTCGTCGCGGCCTTCACCTCGGCCTTCGTTGCGGCCTTCACCTCGGCCTTCGCCTCGACTTCGCCTTGAAGTCACCTGGACGAAGGGGTCCGGCCGGTCGGCGTTCGCCGGATGGGACAGGGGGCGTTGGTAGCGTCGGCGTACCCCGTGCCGTCCGACCGAGAGAGACCTGATGCCCCCGACGATCCGCAGGGCCGTGATCCCCGCCGCCGGACTCGGCTCCCGTCTGCTGCCGCTGACGAAGGCCACGCCGAAGGAGATGCTCCCGGTCGGCGACAAACCGGTGATCGAGCACACCGTGCGGGAGCTGGTGGACTCCGGCATCACCGACATCACCATCGTCGTCTCGGGCGGCAAGAGCCTGATCCAGGACCACTTCCGGCCCAACCCCGGGCTCGTGGAACAGCTGCGCGCCGACGGGAAGACCGCCTACGCGGACGCCGTCGAGGAGGTCGCCGAACTGGCCCGCCGCGGCCACATCACCTACCTCGACCAGTACGGCCCCTACGGCAACGGCACGCCCGTGCTGAACGCCGCCCGTTCCTTCGGCGACGAGCCGGTCCTGGTGCTCTGGCCGGACGACGTGTTCGTCGCCGACGTCCCCCGCTCCCAGCAGCTGATCCGCGCCTACGAGCAGACCGGCTGCCCGGTGCTGGCCCTGCTGCCGATGGACCCCGCCGACTCCCAGCGCTACGGCGTGCCCATAGTCAAGGAGGACCTCGGCGACGGCCAGCTGCGCATCACCGGCCTGGTGGAGAAGCCCGCGCCGGCCGACGCCCCGTCCCCGTACGCGGCGATCGGCGGTTACGTCATCACCCCCGGCATCGTCGACGAACTGCGTGAACAGACCCGCCGCTGGTACGAGCACCGCACCGGCGAGGTCTACCTGACCGACGCCATCAACGCCTACGCCGCCAGCCGGGCCGTCTACGGGCAGGTCATCCAGGGCCGCTGGTACGACACCGGCAACCCGGCCGACTACCTAGTCGCCCAGATGGCCTTCGCCCTCTCCCACCCCGAGTACGGGCCCGTCCTGCGCGGCCTGGTCCGCGGGCTCGACGAGGAGCTGGAGGGCGCGCCGGATACGGTATGATCGTTTCAGAGCTGGTCGCCGCAAATCCCGGTGGCTGGTGCTGCGTTGGTGGTCCAAGGAAAGACGCCCCGCTTCCTGCGGGGAAATGCAGGTGCAAGGCCTGCCCGGCGCTCCATCCGGTGCCCGTCCGCATGATTGCGGACGGGCACCGCGGCGTTTACCCCGGCCTTTTGACTCCTCGCGATCCTCGGCCACCCTTTCGGGCTAATCATCCCGCTTCAACCCGCTTTGGCCGCCTGTATCCAGGATTCGGCTGATATGAAACCTCCTGGCAAGAAGGAAACGTCGGGGGCGGGTATGACAACAGCACAGGTCGGTGTGGTGATCGTCGGCGCTGGACCGGCAGGGCTCGTGCTGGGGAACCTGCTCCTGGACCGCGGTGTCGACTGCGTGATCCTGGAACGGCGCGCCCGGGAAGCGGTGGAGGGCCGGGCCAGGGCCGGTTTCCTCGCCCCCCACTCGGTACGGATCCTGACGGAGAACGGCCTGGCGGCCGGCCTGCTCGCCCGCGGGCAGACTCACACGACCTGCCTGTTCCGCAGTGACCGGGGCGAATTCACCCTGGACTACGGAAAGTTGGGCCTCGGCGAGCCGCACACCGTCTACCCCCAGCAGGAACTCGTACGGGACCTGATCGCCGAGTACCTGCGGCGCGGCGGGGAGATCCGGTTCGGCGCCGAGGCCGAGGAGGTCACCGACGGCCGGGTACGGGTGCGCGGCGGCACCGACGTCACCGGGCGGTACGTCGCCGGATGCGACGGACACCGGGGGATCGGCCGCACCGCGATGACGGCCCATGGCACCCGGACCGCCCGCTGGGACCACGGCGTCTCCTGGCTGGCCGTCCTCGTCGCGGCCCCGCCTAGTCTGTCGGCCGTCGGATACGCCCTGCACGCGCGGGGGTTCGCCGGCCACATGGCCCGCACCGCCTCCGTCACCCGGTACTACCTGCAGTGCCCGCGCGGCACCGACCCCGCCGAGTGGAGCGAGGACCGGATCTGGACGGAGCTGGCGACCCGGATGCGGACGGCCGAGTTCGGGCCGCTGCGCGAGGGCGCCGTCCTGGAGAAGACGCTCGTCGACCTGCGCTCCGACGTACTGGAGTCCCCGGGCACCGGACGGCTGTGGCTGGCCGGTGACTCCGCCGGGCTCATCAGCCCGTCCGCGGCCAAGGGCGCCAACCTCGC
The DNA here is from genome assembly GCF_040634235.1 of Streptomyces sp. NPDC007157. NCBI lineage: Bacteria > Bacillati > Actinomycetota > Actinomycetes > Kitasatosporales > Streptomycetaceae > Streptomyces > Streptomyces sp. NPDC007157. Next base: position 215,788 of record NZ_JBEYFE010000012.1, on the reverse strand, counting down.
GATCCTGCAAGCCGAGTTGCTCGCCCGCGCCCTTGCGCGAGCTGTGGCACACGGCGACGAGGCCGGCCTCGCCCGGTACGCGGGCGACTGCCTGCCCCGCGTCTGGCACGCCCACGAGTTCTCGCAGTGGATGAGCACCCTGCTGCACGGCCCCGACGGCGACGACGCCACGGCCCGCTACGGGCGGGCGCTGCAGCACGCCCGACTGGAGAGCCTCCGCACCTCCCGCTCCCACCAGGACTTCTTCGCCGAGAACTACACCGGCATCTGATCCCCGGGACCCACAACGCCCGGTTCTCCCCACCCCACGATCAACGGGAACCCTTCATGAACCTCTCCGTCGTTCAAGCATGTCTGACGGAAACCGACCTGGAACGGATCCGGCACGCGGCCGGTCACGTCCGCGACCACGACACCGACCGGGTCCTCGCCGACCTGCTGCCCGATCTGACGGCCGAGGAGCGGGCCGACGTCGCCCGCCATCTCGTCTACGACCACACCGCCGTGCTGGTCTTCCCCGCCTCCCTCGACACGCTCCCCGACGAACTGCGGCGCGCCGGGCTGGAACCGGGACCCCTCACACCGAGCGTGGTGGTACGCGGACGGCTGGCCCGGCGCTATGGCTCGGCGGTCGCCGACAGCCCGGTCGCCATCGTGCACGTGCCCGTCGCCGGGCGGACCGTGGAGATCTTCGCGCTGCCCGTGCCGCCCGGCTCCCCACTGGAGACGGTCGCCGCCGACGAACGCGCCGCCGGCCACGAGTCCCACCACGCGTTCGCCGTGACCGCACCGGGACGGGTGATCCCGGCCGGACTGCGCACCCTGCTGACCGAACGCGCGGGCGCGGTCCCGGACGGCGGCGGCTACAACAAACACGAGAACGTCACCGTCCTCTACTTCCGCACCGCCCACCACCGCCGCTTCGAACTGCGCCTCCCCGGCCGCCACGACCCCGTGCCGGACGCGACCCTCTCCCTGCTCGGCGTGATGACCGGCGCCTGGGCCACCCAGGCCGTCCGCACCATGGCCGAACTCCGCATCGCCGACCACCTCGCCGCCCGGCCGGGCCTGGACGCCGACACCCTCGCGGACCACACCGGCACAGACCCCGACGCGCTGCGCCGGCTCCTGCGCTACCTGGCCACCCTGGGCCTGCTGACCGCCTCGGCCGACGGCACCTACCACCTCACCGCCCTCGGCGAGCCCCTGCACACCGGCACCGGGTTCTCCCTGCACCCGCTCGCGCTGCTGTACGGCGGCCCTTTCTACGACTCCTTCGCCGGCCTGACGTACGCCGTACGCACCGGGCAGGAAGCTTTCGCCCACCGCTACGGACAGCACCACTTCCCCTACTTCGCCGAGCACCCCGAACTCGGCGACCTCTTCCACCGGGCGATGGCCGCGAGCGCGGAGATGTTCACGCCGGTCCCCGACCTGGTCGACTTCTCCGGCGTACGGCGGGTGGTGGACGTCGGCGGCGGCAACGGCGCGCTGCTCGGCCGGGTGCTGCGCGCCCACGGCCATGTCGAGGGCGTCCTCCTGGAGCGACCGGAAGCCCTGGAGGCGGCCCGGACCGAACTGGCCGACCTGACCGGCCGCTGCACCTTCGCCGCCGGGGACTTCACGCAGTCCGTACCCGAGGGCGGCGACGTCTACCTCCTGTCCCGCGTCCTGCACGACTGGGACGACGAACGCTGCCGCACCATCCTCACCCGGTGCGCCCAGGCCATGCGCCCGGGCGCCGAACTCCTCCTGGTGGAACGCCTGTTGCCCACCAGCACCGCGGCGGCCTGGGACCTCCACATGCTGTGCAACGTGGGCGGCCGGGAACGGGAGGAGTCCCACTACCGGCAACTGCTGGAGGAGACGGGCTTCCAACCGGTGGCCTGCCACGAACTCCCGTTGGGCGCCTCACTGTTGCACGCCGTGCGGATCAGCGCCCCGTAAGGGGCGCGGGGAACTGCGCGACCAGCCGCAACGGCGCCGCACCCGACCACGCACTGCCCCCTACGGCGCCTAACCGGCCTGCCCCATCCCCGCCGCGTTGGGCCAGCTCTGCGCGTTCGGCCACCCCGTGGCCGGCGCCGGGGCCAGCTCGGGCGCCGGAGGCGCCGGCGCCGTCATCCCCCGTACCTGCGCGGCGGTCAGCCCACCCCGCGCAGGAACCCCGGTCGGGGTGGGCCCGGCCGGAGCGGACGGCGGCATGGACATCGGTGCCTGCATGGGCATCTGCATCGGGGCCTGCATGGCCGGCTGCATGGGCGGCTGCATCTGGGCCACCATCGGCTGAGGCTGCTGCAGGACGGGCGCTGCCGCCGGCATCGGCATCCCGGCCGGCGGACCGGCGACGGGGAGCGGCATGCCGACACCGGCGGCGGGAGCGGCGGCGAGACCCGGTCCCATCGCGGGCGCCGCGGCCAGACCCGGTCCCATGGCCGGCGCCGCGGCCAGACCCGGCCCCATGGCCGGTGCCGCGGCCAGACCCGGGACGGGCCCCATGCCGACGGCCTGGGCGAGTTGCATGCCCGCTCCGTTGGTCTCGCTCACCAGCCGGTCCACCGCCGCCGTACCCGAGCTGTAGCTGGTCCCATTGCCCAGCTCGGGCACGGCGGCTCCCCTCCTGGACCCGTAGAGCACCTGCTCCATGGCGGACACCAGGCGACGCACGTCCACCTCGGGGCGCACCACGAGCCTCAGGAAGCGGCTGGACGAACCGATCTTGTTCCCGCACTCGCGGACCAGGATGCGGTGCTCGGTGAGCATCCGGTCCCGGACCACCGTGCCTTCGGCACCGACGGGAAGTCGTACGAAGAGAAAGTTGCCCTGCGAGGGGTAGACGGTCAGACCCGGCAGGACGGAGAGCTGGCTGGCCATCTCCAGCCGGTCCTTGCGGACCTGGAGCAGGCTCTGCGCGTACTCGGCGCCGTGCTCCTTGAGCATGAAGACGACGTACTCGGCGAACGCGTTGAGGTTCCACTTCGGCAGCATCGAGCGGACCTTGCCGGCCAGCGAGGGGTTGGCGACCATGTAGCCGAACCGTATGCCGTGCAGACCGAAGTTCTTGCCGAGGCTGCGCAGCACGATGACGTTCGGCCGGAGCATCGCCTCCTGGACGACGCTGGGCTCGGCCTCGGCGTCGGCGAACTCCAGGAACGACTCGTCGATGACGATCAGGTCCAGGTCGGCCATGGCGTCCATGAACTGCACCAGGGCCTGCTTGTGGAGGAAGCCGCCGTCGGGGTTGTTGGGGTTGCAGATGACGGCGACCCTGGTGCCCCGCTTGCGGATGAACTCGGCGTACTGCGCGAGGTCCAGGGCGAAGCCGTTGGACTCCTGGAGCGGGAACATGTCGACGCGCTTGCCGGTCTCCATCGGCTGGTCGGTCCAGCGGCCGAAGGTGGGGACGGGGATGGCGAGGGACTCGCGGACCAGCAGGTGGTCGATCCAGGTGATCAGCTCGGTGGAGCCGTTGCCCATGGCGACGGCCTGCGGCGGGAGCTGGAGGAGCTGGCAGAGCTCGGCGGTGATGGTGTCGGCGCTGCTCGGATAGAACGTGATGATGTCCTTCAGTCTGGACGCCATCGTTTCCATCATCGCCGGGGTGGGGAAGTACGGATTGCAGGGAATGCAGAAGTCGACGGGACCGGCCCCCTCGCCCCCCTCGCGGGTCAGCGCCGCCATCGACGGGCTGTGCGCGCCGCTGCGGAACAACGAGGTGACGTTGCCTGCCATTGAACCTCCGTATGAGGCGGGCCCGGTGGGGACGACCGGGCCCGTCGTCTTGGGTGGCCCGCGCGGGGGAGCACGGGCCGCCCTTGAGTACGGAGGCGGGTGTTGCGCTGTTCAAGCGGTGTGAAAAAAGTGTGAGTGTACGTTTCCTCTCGGCACCGGGCTGTGCGGCGCCCCGTCAGGGGCGCGGAGCTGTGCCGATATGCGGCTCCGCCGCGTGGGCGCGACCGGCCCCTTGCCGGCCGCGCCCACGCCGACTCACCTCAGGCCCCGAACGAATGAACCGTCCGTGTCCGGTAGACCTGCCCCGGCCGCAGCACCGTCGACGGGAAGTCCGCGTGGTTCGGCGAGTCGGGGAAGTGCTGCGTCTCCAGGCACAGTCCGTCGCCCTGCCGGTAGGTGTGGCCGGAGGTGCCGATGAGGGTGCCGTCGAGGAAGTTGCCCGAGTAGAACTGCAGGCCCGGCTGGTCCGTGGCGATCTTCAGGGTACGGCCGGAGCGCGGGTCGCGCAGGGTGGCGATGTGCTCCGGCTCGGCCGTGACGCCCTTGTCGAGGACCCAGTTGTGGTCGAAGCCCTTGGCCTGCACCTGCTGGGGGTGACCCGCGCGGATGTCCCGGCCGACCGGCTTGCCCTTGCGGAAGTCGAAGGGGGTGCCGGAGACCGTGGCCCGTTCGCCCGTCGGGATCAGACCCGAGTCGGTGGGCGTGTAGCGGCCGGCGGCGATCGTCAGCTCGTGGTCCTCGATCGTGCCCGTGCCCTCACCGGCGAGGTTCCAGTAGGTGTGGTTGGTGAGGTTGACCACGGTCGGCTTGTCGGTGGTGGCCTCGTAGTCGATGATCCAGTCGCCGTGCCGGTCGAGGGTGAACGTGACCTTCGTCCTGAGGGTGCCCGGGTAGCCCATCTCGCCGTCGACGCTCGTGTAGTGCAGGCGCAGCCCGACGTCGGAGCCCGAGGTGAAGCCCTCGATGTCCCAGACCTTCGTGTTGAAGCCCTTGGCGCCGCCGTGCAGGCTGTTGACGCCGTCGTTGACGGAGAGCTGGTAGCTCTTGCCGTCGAGGGTGAACCGGCCCTTGGCGATCCGGTTCCCGTACCGGCCGATGGTCGCGCCGAAGAAGGTGGTTCCGGCTACGTACGCGGCCAGGTTGTCGTAACCGAGCGACACGTTGGCGTACCTGCCGTGCCGGTCCGGGATCTCCAGGGACTGGATGATGCCGCCGTAGGAGAGGACCTTGAGGCGGGTGCCGCCGTTCTCCAGGGACCAGCGGTGGACCTTCGTCCCGTCGGCGAGGGTACCGAAGAGCTCCTTCACCGGCTTCCTGCGTCCCGAGGAGGCCTCGGCGGTTCCCGTGCCGAGGGTGGTGGCGGCTATCCCCGCCGCCGCGGCTCCCGCGATGACCGTGCGTCTGTTCAGTTCCATCTAGCGGCTCCTTGAAAAGAGAGTTGAAAGGCGCCCGCTGGATCCCGCGCCCCGTAGGGGCGCGGGGGTGTGTCGAACGTGCGGCTGCCGCCGCGTGGGCGCGACCAGCCCCCACCGGCCCGCAGTTTTCATTCGGCCTTCCAGCGGAGCGCCTGCGCTGACTACGAACCGGACTTGCGCTTGTTCCACACGTCGAATCCGACCGCCGCGAGGAGGGCGAGGCCCTTGATGACCTGCTGCCAGTCGGTGCCGACGCTGAGGAGGTTCATGCCGTTGTTCAGCACGCCGAGGACGAGACCGCCGATGATGGCACCGAGGATGGTGCCGACACCGCCGCTCATGGAGGCGCCGCCGATGAACGAGGAGGCGATCGCCTCCAGTTCGAAGCCGTCGCCCGCCTTCGGCGAGGCCGCGTTCAGCCGGGCGGCGACCACCAGACCGGCCAGGGCCGCGAGCACGCCCATGTTCAGGAAGACGTAGAAGGAGACCTTCTTGTCCTTGACGCCGGACAGCTTGGCCGCCGGCAGGTTGCCGCCGATCGCGTAGATGTGCCGGCCGAAGACCGCGTTGCGCATCACGTAGCCGTAGCCGACGACCAGCGCGCCCAGGACGATCAGGATGATCGGGGCGCCCTTGTAGCTGGCGAGCAGCAGGGTGAGGGCGAGGATGGCGGCGATCAGCGCGGTCAGCTTGAGCAGGAACAGCCGGGTGGGCGGCACGTCCAGGGCGAACTCCTGCTGGCGGCGCCGGTCCCGGAACTCCTGCCAGACCACGGCGGCGATCAGCACGACACCCAGCAGCAGCGTGATGTTGTGGTAGTTGGTGTGCGGGCCCACCTCGGGGAGGAAGCCGTTGCCCAGCTTCTGCAGGCCGTTCGGGAACGGGCCGATCGTCTGGCCCTGGAGCAGGATCTCCGTGAGACCGCGGAAGAGCAGCATCCCGGCGAGGGTGACGATGAACGACGGTATGCCCAAGTAGGCGATCAGCACGCCTTGCAGCGCGCCGGCCACGGCACCCATCGTCAGGCACAGGAGCAACGCGACCGGCCAGGGCACTCCGTGATTGACCGTCAGCACGGCCGCGAAGGCGCCCACGAACGCCGTCAGCGAGCCGACCGACAGGTCGATGTGGCCGGCGATGATCACCATCATCATGCCGATGGCGAGGATCAGGATGTAGCTGTTCTGCAGGACCAGGTTGGAGACGTTGCGCGGCAGCAGCAGGTCCCCGTCGGTCCACACCGCGAACAGGGCGACGATCAGACCGAGTGCGATCAGCATGCCGTACTGGCGCATGTTGCGGCGCAGTCCGTCGAGCACCAGCCGGATCAGGCCGGTGCCGTCTGCCGATCCGCTCCTGCCCGGCGGCGCGGGCGCCGGGCTCTTGGCGGTGACATCCGTGCTCATCGCGTTACCTCTTTGTCCTTCGTCATATGGCGCATCAGCACTTCCTGCGTGGCCTCGGCCCGGGGCACCTCACCGGTCAGCCGGCCGGCGGCCATGGTGTAGATGCGGTCGCACATGCCGAGCAGCTCGGGCAGCTCGGAGGAGATGAAGACGACCGCCTTGCCCTGGGCGGCGAGCTGGTCGATGACCGTGTAGATCTCGTACTTGGCGCCGACGTCGATCCCGCGGGTCGGCTCGTCCAGGATCAGCACGTCCGGGCCCGCGAAGATCCACTTGCTGAGGACGACCTTCTGCTGGTTGCCGCCCGACAGCTTGCCCACCGGCTCGAAGACGGTCGGAGCCTTGATGTTCATGGACGTGCGGTAGCCCTCGGAGACCTGCCGCTCCTCGTGCTCGTCCACGATCCCGCGCTTGGCGACCTTGTTCAGCGCGGTCAGTGAGATGTTGCGGTTGATGGTGTCGATGAGGTTGAGGCCGTAGTGCTTGCGGTCCTCGGTGACATAGGCGATGCCGTGGCCGACCGCCTCGGCGACCGACTTGGTACGGATCTCGGTGCCGTCCTTGAGGACCGAGCCGCCCGCGTACCGGCCGTAGGACCGCCCGAAGACGCTCATCGCGAGTTCGGTCCGGCCCGCGCCCATCAGGCCCGCGATACCGACGATCTCGCCGCGCCGGACATGGATCGACACGTCGTCGACGACCTTGCGCTCCTGGTCGATCGGGTGCCGCACCGTCCAGTCGCGGATCTCCAGAGCCGGGGCCGCGTCCTCCTCGCCGTCGTACGCGGTCCGTTCGGGAAAGCGGTGGTCCAGATCGCGGCCCACCATGCCCGCGATGATCCGCTCCTCGGTCGTCTCCCGCGCCTTCACGTCGAGGGTCTCGATGGAGTGGCCGTCACGGAGGATCGTCACCGAGTCGGCTACCCGGCGGATCTCGTTGAGCTTGTGCGAGATGATGATCGAGGTGATGCCCTGGTTCTTCAGCTCCAGGATGAGGTCGAGGAGTTTGCCGCTGTCCTCGTCGTTCAGAGCCGCGGTCGGCTCGTCGAGGATGAGCAGCTTCACCTTCTTCGACAGCGCCTTCGCGATCTCCACCAGCTGCTGCTTGCCCACGCCGATGTCGGTGACGCGGGTCTCCGGGTGGTCGTCCAGACCCACCCGGCGCAGCAGCTCGGTGGCGTGCCGCAGGGTCTCCCGCCAGTCGATGAACCCGCCCTTGGCGTGTTCGTTGCCGAGGAAGATGTTCTCCGCCAGCGAGAGGTACGGCGACAGCGCCAGCTCCTGGTGGATGATCACGATGCCGCGCTGCTCGCTCGCCCGGATGTCACCGAACCTGCACAGCTCGCCCTCGAAGAGGATGTCGCCCGCGTAACTGCCGTGCGGGTGGACGCCGGAGAGGACCTTCATCAGGGTCGACTTGCCGGCGCCGTTCTCCCCGCAGATGGCGTGGACCTCGCCCTGACGGACGGTCAGGGTGACGTCCGAGAGCGCCTTGACACCGGGAAAGGTCTTGACGATCGAGCGCATTTCCAGGACGGGTCCCGCCATGGTCTGCCTTCCAGTCAGTGATGGTCGATCAGGGGCCGGCGGATTACTTGAGCTCGGCGTCGGTGTAGTAGCCGCCCTTGACCAGGACGTCCTCGTAGTTGGACTTGTCGACGCTCACCGGCTGGAGCAGGTAGGCGGGGACGACCTTGGACCCGTTGTCGTACGTCTTGGTGTCGTTGACCTGCGGGGTCTTCTTGTTCAGGACGTCGTCGACCATGGTCGCGGCGACCTTGGCGAGCTGCCGGGTGTCCTTGTAGACGGTCTGCGTCTGCTGGCCCGCGATGATCGACTTCACCGAGGCCAGCTCGGCGTCCTGCCCGGTGATGACCGGCAGCGGCTGGCTGCTGGACCCGTAGCCGTCCGACTTCAGCGCGGCGAGGATGCCGATCGAGATGCCGTCGTACGGCGAGAGCACCGCGTCGACCTTGGCGGACTTGTAGGAGGAGGTGAGGATGTCCTCCATACGCGCCTGCGCGGTCGCGCCGTCCCAGCGCAGGGTGGTGACCTTGTTCAGCGCGGTCTGGCCGGACTTGACCACCAGCTCCTTCTTGTCGATGTACGGCTGGAGCACGCTCATCGCGCCGTTGAAGAAGTACTTGGTGTTGTTGTCGTCGTTCGAGCCGGCGAACAGCTCGATGTTGAACGGACCCTTCTTGCCGCTGTCCAGACCCAGCTTGTGCACGATGTACGTGCCCTGCTCGACACCGACCTTCTCGTTGTCGAAGGACGCGTAGTAGTCGACGTTCTTGGTGCCGAGGATGAGGCGGTCGTAAGCGATGACCGGGATGTTGGCGTCCGCGGCCTCCTGGAGCACGTTGTTCAGGGACTTGTTGTCGATGGCCGCGATGATCAGGCCCTTGACGCCCTGGGTGATCAGGTTCTCGATCTGCGAGACCTGGGTCTCCGGGTCGTCCTCGCCGTAGACCAGCTGGGTCTTGTAGCCCTTGGACTTCAGGTTCTTGACGACGTTGTTGCCGTCGGCGATCCAGCGCTCGGAGGACTTGGTCGGCATCGCGATGCCGATCGTGCCGCCCTTGGCGCTGCCGCCGCCCTCCTTGCTGCCGCCTTCACCGCTCTGCCCACAGGCGGACAGGGTCAGGGCGAGGGAGGCGGCCCCGGCTATGAGGGTGACGGCGCTTCTACGAGTACGCATGTGATCGGTCCCTGTTCTTCTCGTCGTTGAGAGGTACTTGCGAGGTCTGTTGAGCGCCCCGAGGGGCGCGGGGCTGTACTGGACTGCGGCTCCGCCGTGTGGGCGCGACCGGCCGCACACGACCCGCAGTGGCAGGCGGCCCGCAGTCCCCATCCGTCATCCGGCGGAAGCTTCGACGGGGAATCGGTTCAGACGTCCCGGCAACCGGGACCCCAGCGGCGCCATCTCCCCGTCCGCCCCGTGCCGCGCCAGCAGGTCCAACGCGAGCCGACCCCGCCGCACCCGCTCCCGCGCGGTGTCCAGGGTCACGTCCCGCAGATGGGTGCCCCACGGGTAGATGCCGGGCGCCTTGGACAGGCCGAACTTCAGGTAGATCGGTGCGCCGCGCCGGATCAGCTCGGCGACCTCGTACATCCGGACGTAGCCGCCGAGGTCGTCGGGGGCCTCGATGTACATGTCCATGGGGGCGCCGGACACCCGGCGGATCTCGGTGAGGTGATCGAGCGTCAGGTCGCTCGGCACGTTGACGGAGTCGGCGCCGAGGTGCTCGAAGACCGAGTACGACGCCGGGTTGACCGGCCCGACGAGCGCGGACACCTTCAGCGTGGTGTCGGCCGGGATGATCCCCGCCCGCCGGGCCCGGTGCAGCGTCCACAGCACGCCCTCGTCGGCGACGAGCAGGCACTTGACGCCCAACTCCGTCGCCCGCACGGCGTCTTCGACGCATCCGGCGACCGCGTCATGGCCCCGCGCGCGCAGTCCGGCCCCCCGCGAGTCGGAGCGCACGGAGCCGCCGATGTCCCAGGTGCCGCGCGGGCCGGTGAACAGGCAGAGCTCGATGTCACGCGCGTTGGTCGCCTCGACCATCTCGGTGATCTCGGCGTCGGTGAGCATCCACACGCCGCTGCCCTGGCTGATCCGGTGGATCGGCACGTCCAGCCGCGAGGACTCCTTGAGCACGACGGCCAGCGCCTCGGGACCCTCGCAGGAGGGGATCTCGGTGCGCCACTTGCCGCCGCCCGGGAAGCTGTGGGCGGAGGCGTCGGCGGGGTCGAGGGCGGGCGCACCCAGGCCGAGGGCGGCGAGTGCCTGCTCACCGGGTCGGCGGGCCGCCGTAACGGAAGCGTCGGTCGTCACAAGCTGTCCTTCACGTTCGGTATTTCGGACAAGGTTCGCGGCTCGGGGCAGAAAAAGCGGCTTGGTGGTACGCCGGCCACGGCGAGGTCAGGGCACGCCGCGACCGGCGTACGACTAGGGGCGGAGCAGCACCTTGCCCACCTTCGGATCGCCGGCCCCCACCAGCTCGATGGCGTGCGGGAACTCGGTCAGCGGCAGCTCGTGCGTGACCAGCGGCAGCGGATCGAGAAGCCCGGCCCCGAAGACCCGCACGGTGTGCGACCAGGCGTCCGGCGGCGCCCCGAAGACGGTGTGCACCTCCAGCTGCCGTACGACCAGATCGGTCGGGTCCAGACCCTCGGCACCGGCGGCCGGGATACCGGTCAGGACCAGGCGCCCGCCGCGCCGGAGCAGTCCGGCGGCGGTGCGCGCGGCGGACGCGGACCCGGCGGTCTCGACGACGACGTCGAAGTCGTCGGGAAGCTCCTGGTCCCTGGTGCGGAAGTCGGTGGCGCCGAACTGCCGGGAGAGCGCCTCCCGGTCGTTCCGGGTCCCGACCACCAGCAGCTCGCCCGGCGAGATCGCCCGCAGGAACTGCACGGCGAACATGCCGAGCGTCCCGGTGCCGACCACCGCGACCCGCTCACCCGGCCGCGCGTTGCCCTTCAGCGCGGCCGCCGCGATACAGGCGGCCGGTTCGAGGAGGGCGGCGGCGGTCAGGTCCGCGTCGTCCGGCAGGGCGTGCAGCAGCCGGGCCGGGAGCGTGAGCGTGGCGGCCATGGCGCCCGGCTGGGTGAACCCGGTCTCCTCGTACCCGTCCGTGCACAGGGTGGTCTCGCCGGCGTGACACCGGTCGCACACCTGGCAGTTCCGGAAACCCTCGCCGACGACCTTGCGGCCGACGAGCGAGGCGGGGACGCCGGGGCCGATCCTCTCGACCGTCCCCGACCACTCGTGTCCCGGCGTCAGCGGGTACCGGACGTACCCCTCGGGCCGGTTCCCCTGGTACACCTCGCGGTCGCTTCCGCAAATACCGACCGCGTGCACGGCGACCAGAGCCTCGCCCGGACCGGGCTCGCGAGGCGTGTGCTCCTCGACCCGGTGGCTGCCCGGCGCCTCGACGACGACCTGGGTGCTCACTTGGTCCCCTTGGGCTTGCGCTGCTCCCAGCCGTCGGCCCAGAGGTCGAAGCGGGCCTGCTGCTGCGGGAACTCGGCGGCGGCGTCGGTGTCGAACTCCACCCCGAGGCCGGGTGCGTCGGACAGGTGGAAGTACCCGTCGACGACCTCCGGCGCGCCCTTGACCACCTTCTTGATCTCGGCGTCGGCGAAGTCGTTGAAGTGCTCCAGGATCTTGAAGTTCGGGGAGGTGAACCCGACCTGGAGGGAGGCGGCGGTCAGCACGGATCCGCCGACGTTGTGCGGCGCGACCAGTACGTAGTGCGTCTCGGCGGTGGCGGCCAGCTTCCGCGTCTCCCAGATTCCACCGATATGGCCGACGTCCGGCTGGATGATGTCCACGGACTGGCTCTCGAAGAGCTCGCGGAACTCGATGCGGTCGTGGATGCGCTCACCGGTGGCGACCGGGATGTCCACCTTGGCGGCGACCTTCTCCAGCGCCTTCAGGTTCTCCGGCGGGCAGGGCTCCTCCAGCCAGGCCGGCTTGAAGGGCGCCAGCTCGCGCGCGAGCCGTACGGCCGTCGCGGGGGAGAAGCGGCCGTGCATCTCCAGCATCAGCTCGGCCTCCGGCCCGATGGCGTCCCGCACGGCCTCGATCAGCGACACGGAGTACAGCGTCTGCTCGTGGTCGAGTTCGAAGTGCCCGGTCCCGAACGGGTCGATCTTCAGCGCCCGGTACCCGCGCTCGATCACCCCCTGGGCGGCCTTGTGGTACGCCTCCGGCGTTCGCTCGGTCGTGTACCAGCCGTTGGCGTACGCCTTGACCTTGTCGGTGACCTTCCCGCCGAGCAGCTGCCACACCGGCACGCCCAGTGCCTTGCCCTTGATGTCCCAGCAGGCCATCTCCACCACGGCGATGCCGGACATGACGATCTCGCCCGCCCGGCCGTAGTCGCCGTACTTCATCCGGCGTACCAGGTCTTCCACTGCGAACGGGTCGGAACCGAGGATGTGGTTGGCCTCGGCCTCTCGCAGATAGCCGATCAGCGCGTCGGTGTGACCGAGCATCCGGGTCTCGCCGACTCCGGTGATCCCTTCGTCGGTGTGCACCTGGACGTACGTCAGGTTGCGCCACGGCGTCCCGACCACGTGTGTGCTGATTCCGGTGATGCGCACGGCAGTTGCCCCTCAGCTGTTCGAGATTTCGTCACACGTTCGAAATGCTGGCGTGACAGTAAGGATGGGACGGCGGGGGTGTCAATGGGGCGAACAGGTAACGGTTTCGGCAAGGCTTTCGACAGCTTTTTCGGTCCCCCACAGAACCTTCACAGGGCCGGGTGGTTAAGTGACCGGTGGGGAACTTAGTCTTCCCGCGTCATGGACTACTGCCACCCGTGCCGACGGCACCTCAACGGCGCCCTCGCCTGCCCGGGGTGCGGCGCTCCGGTCGAAACGCTACGCGCGTCCGCGCCGGAAGCGACGGCCCCCGACCCGGCCGCGACCGGTCAAACCCCTTACCCGGAGCCGGATTTCCACGGCCACGGCGGCACCGGCACCGACGGCGGCTACGACGGCGAGGGCTACGACGGCGAGGGCTACGACGGCGACGGCTACGACGGTGAGGGCGACGAGCCCCTGCCGGGTGGCCGGGCGGACCGGCGACGGGCGGCGCGCGGGCGTGGCGGCCGCAGCCGGGGGCGAGCCGCCGAGAGCCTCTCCGAGGGCGTCGAGGAGCCGTCCGGGGCCGACGGCAGCCGTCGTGACCGCAAGGCCGCGGCCCATCGCCGGCGGCGCCGCAGGATCCTGCTCGTGAGCGCGGCGTGCGTGCTGGCGGCGGGCGCCCTGAGCCTCACCGAACTCGGCACCGACGCCATACCGTTCACCAGCCCCGGCCCGGCCTCGGCGGGCGCCGACACCGCCGACGGCGGCACGTCGACGTCGTCCCCGGGTACGACGGCCGAGCCCCTGGGCGACACGTCCGGCGCGAGCGGCCCGGCGAGCTCGGCCTCCACCGACCCTTCCGCCTCCCCGTCCCCCTCCGCGTCGAAGGACAAGGCGTCCGGCTCCCCGTCGGCGTCCCCGAAGGGCACCTCGGCGCAGTCGGCGACGACGGGTGCGGGCACCGGCCCGCAGACACCGACGGCGGACCCGACCTCTTCGGCGCCCTCGACGCCGACGGCGGACCCGACGACCTCCGACCCGAGTCCGACTCCGTCCCAGAGCCACTCGTGCACACGGTTCCTGTGGTGGTGCTCCTAAAGGAGCCGCACGTGGAAGAAGCGTCCACCGAAGCGCCCCGCAAGGGGCGCGGGGAACTGCGCGACCAGCCCCCACCGACCCGCAGCCGAAGGTACACCGAAGCAAACCCAGCAAATCCCCGGTCGCCCTGTCACATCCGCAGAACCCGCTCCGTCATAGGTGTGCATCCCGCTGAACCCAACGGAGGAACACACCATGGAAGCCCGTCTGAACCTCTTCGCCAGCCCCACCGCCAACAAGCTGATCAAGGCCTTCAACGGCGCGGGCAGGGCCGCTGAGGGGACGTCGATCCCCGCCGCCACCCTGGAACTGGTCAAGATCCGTGCCAGCCAGATCAACGGCTGCGGCTTCTGCCTCGACATGCACACCAAGGACGCCTCGGCCGCCGGCGAGACCCAGCAGCGCCTCCACATGGTCGGCGCCTGGCGCGAGGCGACCGTGTTCACCGAGGCCGAGCGCGCCGCGCTGGAACTGGCCGAGCAGGGCACCCGGATCGCCGACGCCGCGGGCGGGGTCCCCGACGAGGTGTGGGAGAACGCGGCCAAGCACTACACCGAAGAGGAACTCGTCGCGCTGGTGGCGACGATCGCCCTGATCAACGCCTACAACCGGCTGAACGTCATCTTCCAGCAGCCGGCCGGCGACTACCGTCCCGGCCAGTTCGCGTAACCGTCCGAGGGGGGCTGCCGGCCGACCTCGGCGGCGGCCCCCCTACGCGTCCAGCATCCGCCGCAGCAGATCCCGCAGCGACAGCCGCTCCGCGTCCGACAGCCCCGCCAGCGGCTCGCGCGCGAAGCGCAACCCGTCGCGCAGTTCGCGGGCGACCCGGCTGCCCTCGTCCGTCGCCGCGGCCAGCTTCACCCGGCGGTCGGTCGGGTCGGGCCGCCGCTCCGCGAGTCCCCGTGCCTCCAGCCGGTCCACGATCCCCGTCACGTTCGACGGCTCGCACTTCAGCTTCTGCGCCAGCTTCCGCATCGGCAGCGGCTCCAGCGAGAGCAGGCTGAGCAGCCGCGCCTGCGCCCCGGTGAGCGCGTGCTCGCCCGCCGCCTCCTCGTAGTCCGCGTAGAAACGGGACACGACATCCCCGATCAGCTCGACGACCTCCAGGGTCAGGGCGTCGGGGCGCCGGGTCTTCGCTGGGCTGGACTGTGAGGACGACATGCGCCCAAGAGTACCCCGTTACTTGACATCCTGAAATATTAAGGAGCATGGTTGTTTCAGGTACTGAAGTAATTAGGAAAGGCGCACGTCATGATCAACCGCGAGTGGCACCTGCTGAGCCGTCCCGTCGGCTGGCCGAAGCCCGAGGACTTCGCCCTGGTCGAGGCGGAGGTCCCGGCACCGGGCGAGGGGCAGGTGCTCGTGCGGAACAAGTACCTCTCCGTCGACCCGTACATGCGCGGCCGGATGAGTGCCGCCAAGTCGTATGCCGCCCCCTTCGAGCTCGGCAAGGTCATGCAGGGCGGCGCGGTCGGCGAGGTCGTCGAGTCGAACGCCGAGGGCATCGCGGCCGGCGACCACGTCCTGCACTTCTTCGGCTGGCGCGAGTACGCGGTCCTGGACGCGAAGAACGCCGTCAAGGTCGACGCGGCGGCGGCGCCCCTGTCGACGTACCTCGGCGTCCTCGGCATGACCGGCCTCACCGCCTACGCGGGCCTGCTGCGCACCGCCTCCTTCAAGGAGGGCGACTCGGTCTTCGTCTCCGGCGCGGCCGGCGCGGTCGGCAGCCAGGTCGGCCAGATCGCGAAGCTCAAGGGCGCCTCGCGGGTGATCGGCTCGGCCGGCTCCGACGAGAAGGTCAAGCTGCTGGTCGAGGAGTACGGCTTCGACGCGGCCTTCAACTACAAGAGCGGCCCGGTCGCCGAGCAGCTGCGCGCGGCCGCGCCCGACGGTGTCGACGTCTACTTCGACAACGTCGGCGGCGACCACCTGGAGGCGGCCATCGGCCAGCTGAACCGGGACGGCCGGATCGCGGTCTGCGGCATGATCTCCGTCTACAACAACACCGAGCCCGCCCCCGGCCCGAAGAACCTCGCCCGTCTCATCCAGACCCGCGGCCGGATCGAGGGCTTCCTGGTCGGCGACCACTACGACCTGCAGCCGCAGTTCGTTGCCGAGGTCGGCCCGTGGGTGGCCTCCGGGCAGCTGAAGTACGGCGAGACGGTCGTCGAGGGCATCGAGAACAACGTGGAGGCGTTCCTCGGGGTCCTGCGCGGCGACAACACCGGGAAGATGATCGTCAAGCTGTAGGACTGCCTACTCATTCCGGCATGCGGTAACTTCTTTCCGAAACCGCCGTCGACCGTGGGCGCGAGTCGCGGCGGACCGAGGAGAGAAGAAACCGCATGCCCATTCAGCAGTCCGACGTCCTGTACACCGCCGTCGCCACGGCCGAGAACGGCCGCGACGGCCGGGTCGCCACGGACGACGGCCGGATCGACGTCGTCGTGAACCCGCCGAAGGAGATGGGCGGCAGCGGGGCCGGGACCAACCCGGAGCAGCTGTTCGCCGCCGGGTACAGCGCGTGCTTCCAGGGGGCACTGGGGGTGGTCGCCCGACAGGCCGGGGTCGACGTCTCCGGTTCGACCGTCACCGCGAAGGTGGGGCTCGGGAAGAACGAGGAGGGGTTCGGGATCATCGTCGAGATCTCGGCGGAGATTCCGGGCGTCGACGAGATCGTCGCCCGTGACCTTGTCGAGCAGGCGCACGGAGTGTGCCCGTACTCGAAGGCGACGCGCGGGAACATCAGCGTGACGCTGGCCTGACGTCGTCGTTGCCCTGT
Source organism: Streptomyces sp. NPDC007157 (assembly GCF_040634235.1). NCBI lineage: Bacteria > Bacillati > Actinomycetota > Actinomycetes > Kitasatosporales > Streptomycetaceae > Streptomyces > Streptomyces sp. NPDC007157. Next base: position 199,260 of record NZ_JBEYFE010000012.1, on the reverse strand, counting down.
GGGGAGGCCGCACCCTTGGACGTGGGGTGCGGTCTCTCGTCTGCCGGGTGGGGAATCAGTGCGGGTGCGGGTGCGTGGGGGCTGCTCGCGCCCACGCAGGGGAGCCGCACATCGCCACAGCCCCGCGCCCCTTGGGTGAGTGGCGCTCAGCGGGTTTCAAGCGCCGCCTTGTGCACGGCGTTCGCCAAGGCGTTGTTCTCGGGTGCCGCTCCTCCCGGGAAGGCGAACCTCCGTCGCGTGTAGCCGTAGGCGACCCCGCTTCTCGGGTCCGCGAAGGCCTGGGAGCCCGCCGCGCCGCTGTGGCCGATCGTGCCCGCGCCCAGGAACGGGTGCCAGGTGTCCGCCGTCGCCTGGAAGCCCAGGCCGTACGACTTGTGGGCGCGCGCCACCAGGTCGTACCCCACCGAGTGGAACTGGCCGAACTCCGCGACCGTGTCCTCCTTCAGCAGCGGCGCCTTGCCGTCGATCTCGCTCAGCAGCGCCGCGTACATCCCGGCCAGGCCGCGCGCCGACGCCACCCCGCCGAAGGACGCCGGGCCCCTGGCTCGGACCCGCGGGTCGTTGGGCAGGGCCGCCAGGTCCACGGGCTCGGCCGCGTGCTCGTTGAAGGCGATCCCGGCGAGCGTCCGCGGGCCGGACGGGAGGGCGTCGAGCAGCGCCTGCTGCTCGGACGTCGGCCGCATCGGCTGGGCCGTGCGGAAACGCGGCTCGTGCGCGGCCGGCAGGCCCAGGAAGAAGCCGAGGCCGTACGGTGCCCGGACCCGCTCCTCGTACACGTCCTGGAGGGTACGGCCGGTCGCCCGCCGTACCACCTCGCCGGTGAGCGCCCCGATGACGAGGGCGTGGTAGCCGAAGGCGGTGCCGGGGCGCCAGAACGGCCGCTGGTCGGCGAGGCGTTCGGCCATCGCCCGGTCGTCGGTCAGCTCCTGCGGGCTGAACCCGGTGTCGGTGCCGACCAGGCCCGCCCGGTGCGCGACCAGGTCCCGCAGGGTCAGCGTGCCCTTGCCCTCCGCGGCGAACTCCGGCCAGTAGTAGGTGACTTTACGGTCCAGCTCCAGCGTGCCGTCCTGCACCAGCATCGCCACGACGAGATGGGCCGCGCCCTTGGTGGACGAGAACACGCCGTAGAGGGAGTCCCCGTCGGCCCCCTCGCCGGCCCACAGGTCGACGACCCGCCGGCCGTGGACGTACGCACACAACTGTCCCTCGTGGTCGGCCGGTTCGCCGGCGACGAAGGCGGCGAACTCCTCGCGCACTCCCTCGAAGCCCTCCGCGACCGTGCCCCGGACGGTGATCTCCTGCGTCATCCGCTCTCCTCAACCGAGCCGCCGCAAGCAGCTCCCATGGTGAACAACGCCCTGCCCTCTGGTTCCTGAGAATCGGTACGGCGGGATGCACCCGTTCGACTCAACAGTGGCCAGGGGTCTTGGCGGCACCGCTGCCCCGGTGGCTCCATGCCCCCACTGCGCCCCGGGACCGCACCGGTAAAGTTTTCGCCATGCGTGATCTCGGGGTGGGCTTCGGATATCTGCTCAAGGGCCAGCGGTGGGTCGGCCGGCACGGCAAGCAGTACGGTTTCGGTCTGCTGCCCGGCCTGATCGCCCTCGTCCTCTACGCGGCGGCGCTGGTCGCCCTCGCGATATGGGGAGAGGACTTCGTCGCCTGGGCCACCCCGTTCGCCGACGACTGGGCCAGCCCCTGGCTCGGCCTCTTCCGCGGCTTCCTCACCGCCGTGCTCTTCGCCCTCGGCCTCCTGCTCGCGGTCCTCACCTTCACCGCCGTCACGCTGCTGATCGGCCAGCCCTTCTACGAGAACCTCTCCGAGAAGGTCGACGCGGACGTCTCGCCCGACGGCACCGCGCCCGAGTCCGGGCTGCCGTTCTGGCGCGAGCTGTGGATCTCGGCCCGCGACAGCCTGCGCGTGCTGCTCCGGGCCGGCCTGTGGGGCCTGCTGCTCTTCGCCCTCGGCTTCCTGCCCCTCGTCGGGCAGACCGTCGTACCGGTCGTCGGCTTCTTCGTGACTGGCTTCTTCCTCACCGAGGAACTCGCCGCCGTCGCCCTCCAGCGCCGGGGCGTCGACCTGCGCGCCCGGCTCGCCCTGCTGCGCTCCCGCAAGACCCTGGTGTGGGGCTTCGGCACCCCGCTGGGCCTCGCCTTCCTGGTCCCCTTCGTCGCGGTGTTCCTGATGCCGGGCGCGGTCGCGGGCGCCACCCTCCTCGCCCGCGACCTGCTGGGCGAGGAGACGGCGCAGGAGGACCCGGATCAGGACCGGGACCAGGGCCGGGACCAGGGCTGGGACCAGGGCCGGCGGGTCACTTCCTGAAGCTCGCGTCCGCCGCCACGGTCACGATCGCCCGCACCTGGTCGATGATGTCCACCCGGTTGCGCACGAACTCCGGATCGGTCACCTCGGTGGTGTTCCCGGCCCCGAACTGCAGCACCGGCGTGTGCACATGCCCGCCGGGCAGGCTGTCGTGCAGCCCCAGCCGGTCGCGCAGCAGCGTGGCCCGGTAGGCGATCTCGTTGGACAGATAGTCCCCGCCGCCCCCGGCCCGTGCCGTGGACCCGGGAGTCGGCCCGTCCGCCCGTACGACGGCCTCCGTGCTGCCTGCCGGGATCTCGGTCACCTCGGTGTGGTCGTACACCGGGAACCGGCCGGTCGGCGCCGCCACGATCGCCGCGTACGGCAGGGTCGTGGTCGTCCACTGCGGCTGCGAGGCCGGATCGGCGACCGGGACGGTCTCCGTCCGGCTCACGTTCTCGTTGTCGGGGAACCCGCCCCGCCAGGCCCCGTTGGTGCGCTCCACGTCGAACCGCCCGACCCGCCCCTGGCTCACGGTCGTGAACAGGTCCACCTTCGGCAGATACGGCCGCAGTGTCCGCTCCACGGTCCCCTGCGCGAAGTCGTCCCACCGCACCGGGAAGACGGCCGTCTCCACCCGCGCGGGCCCCTTTGCCGTCTGTACGACCGTGCCGTCGAGGGCCAGCGCACTCGCCCCGGACGGGTTGGAGATCCTGATGTCCCGGTCGAGCGTGAACGGGTCGAACCCGGTGACCAGGATCCGCCGCACCCCCTTGCCGGGATACCGGATGTCGGTCTGCCCGCGCGAGGTCCGCTCCAGCACGTCGAGCAGCGCCGCCCGCTGCCGCTCGCTCAGCGCGAACGCCGGCTCCCAGGTACGCACGGCACGGGTCGTCCCGAGCCGCGCCCAGTACAGCGGCCGGTCGTCGTCCCGGCTGATGTCACCGGAGACCGGCCCCCGTCCCTGCGCCCGGTCCACGGCCCGCCGCCACAACGCGGACCCGTGCCGCACGACGATCCGCCGGGCCTGCGCGTACGACCGGGCGCCGTCGAGCGCCCGCGCGAACTCCGGTGCCACGGCGTCGAACCCGGACCGCCGGAGTATCTCCTGCGGCACGGCCCGGTCCAGCCGCTGCTCCTCGACGGTGGGGGAGGGCGCGGTGGCCGCGTGTGCGGCGCCCGGGGCAAGCGCCCCGGCGAGCAGGGCGATTCCCAGGACACCGATCCGAACGCGCAGCGAATTCAAGAGAGTTGGCCTTCCGTCGCAGTGGGGTGCGTGGTGCCGTTCGGGCCGCAGTATCGCTTGCGGGACGCGGTGTGGTCTATGCCAGGGGGAGCGACCGGGCCACCTCCCGGAGCACGGTCACGAACGCTTGTCCGGACAGGGCCGGGGACCGGCCGCGTACCGTCGCCGCGTACACGGCCCGTGCCGGGGCGCCTTCGTCCAGCACCGGCAGCAGCACGATGTCCGGGCGTACGGCGGTGGCCGCCAGTGCCGGCACCAGGACCACCCCGAGCCCGGCGGCGACATACCCCTGCTTGGCGGTCCACTCGGCGACGACATGGGCCACCCGCGGCCGGAAACCCTGCCGCAGGGCCGCGTCCAGCAGGGTGCCCTCGGGCCGGGGGCTGCCGGAGATCCACTCGGCGTCGGCGAGCTGGGCAAGCCGCACCGCACCGGAGCGCGCCAGCGGATGCGCCGCCGGGACGGCCACGTACAGCGACTCGTCGAGCACATGATGGAGGTCGTACGCCCCCAGCGGGGCGTCGCCGGTCGTCGAGACGATCGCCAGGTCCAGCCGCCCGGCGGCCAGCCGGTCCAGCAACGCCGGAGTGAGGCCCTCCTCGCGCCGCAGCACCACGCCGGGATGGCGGGCGCGGAAGACGGCCAGGGCGCGGGGCACGAGGGCCGCGTCCGCCGTCGGGAACGCACCGAACCGCAACCGCCCGCCGGTCAGTTCACGCAGCGCCGTCAGCTCCACGACGGCCTCGTCACCGTACGCCGGGAGTTCCTCACCGGCACCCCGCCGACCAGCATGACGTTCGAGGTGTCCCGGCTGTTCCGGCCGGAGGCGATGGTGGAGGTGGAGGCCGTGGCGGCGGTGGCCGGCTGAGGCCGTGCCCGGGGCGCCGGCGGGGTCCCGCGGCGGGCGTCCGGGATGTGGGACGGCTCGTGGGTGTTTGTGAAGGGTTCGTACGGGATACCTGTGGGGAGGGCGGTCACCGGCCGTCGGCCCACAGCCGCGGCTAGGGTCTGAGCCGGGACGTGTCCCCCCTGAGCAGCCCCGGTCCGGGACCTGACCCCTGGACCGGGGCTTGCGGCTGTCCGGGTCAGTCCCGCACCCCGAAGCCGTACACCGTCTCCGAGCGGAACACCGTGCCCGGGTCCAGGCGGGTGCTCGGGAACTCCGGGCGGTTGGGGGAGTCCGGGAAGTGCTGGGTCTCCAGGGCGATGCCGTCGCCCGGGGCGAACGGGCCGCTCAGGTGCTCGGCCGTGTAGAGCTGGACGCCGGGTTCGGTGGTGGCCACGGTGAGGGTGCGGCCGGAGCCCGGGTCGTGCAGCTCGGCGATCTCGGCGGGGGAGTCGGTGACGCCCTTGTCGAGGACCAGGTTGTGGTCGTAGCCGGAGCCCACCTTGCGCGCCGTACGGAAGTCGAAACGGGAGCCGGAGACGTCCGCCAGGACCCCGGTCGGGATCAGGTCGCCGTCGACGGGGGTGTACCGGGAGGCGGCGATCCGGAGTTCATGGCCGCCCGCGTTCCCGGAGCCCGCGAGGTTGAAGTAGCTGTGGTTGGTGAGGTTCACGACGGTCGGCGCGTCGGTGACCGCCTCGTAGGAGACGTGCAGCGCGCCGGACGCGTCCAGCGTGTACGTCGCCGTGAGCTCCAGCCGCCCCGGGAAGCCCTCCTCCCCGTGCGGGCTCACCCGCGTCAGCCGTACCCCGTGCTCGACGCCCTCGGCCTCCCACACCCGCTTGTCGAAGCCGCCGGCGCCGCCGTGCAGGGAGTTGGGCCCGTTGTTCGGCTCCAGGGCGTAGGTCACGCCGTCCAGCGGGAAGCGGGCGTGCGCGATCCGGTTGGCGTAGCGGCCGACCAGGGCGCCGAAGTACGGGCCCGGATGCTCCAGGTAGCCGTCCAGGCCGGGGAACCCCAGCACCACGTCCGCCGTCCGCCCGTCCCGGTCCGGGACCTCGACCGACTGCACGATTCCGCCGTACGACAGGATCCGCACCCGGGTCCCCGCGCGCTCCAGCGTCCAGCGGTGCACCTCGGTGCCGTCGGAAAGTGCGCCGAAAAGTTCGCTCATGAGGGAAACCCTAAGCCAAGGGTCTAGTCCACCGGATCCGCCGCCGTGATGGTCCGGTAGGCGATCGCGGCGAGCTTCGACTGGCCGTCGGTGCTGGGATGGAACCAGTCCCAGCGACTGAGCTGATCCGTGCCGAAGCGGTACGCGTACACCGCCCCGCCGTCGAAACGGCACCGCCGGTCCTTGGCGCAGACCTCCGCCAGCACCTTGTTGTAAGCCTCGACCCGCCGCTGCACCCGGTCCCGGCGCACGGTCGCCGCACTGGTCAGGTTGTCCGCGTCGGCCAGCATCGACGGGCAGATGCCCAGCCTCCAGATCTGCTTGCCCAGCGGACTGGTCCGCCCCTGCGACCACAGCCGCTTCAGATTCGGCACGCTCGACACGTACACCTGGGTCTTCGGCAGCGACTTCCGCAGGGTGTCCAGGGCGTCCTCGAACTGGGCGCGGAAGGCCGTCACGGACGTCATCGCGGACACCGACCTGCGGCAGGCGTCGTTCGCCCCCGCCATCACCGTCACCAACTGCGGCCTGCGCGCGACCGCGTCGGCCATCTGCCCGGACAGGTCGGCCATCCGGGCGCCCGTCACCGCGTAGTTCCAGCTGTGGTCCGCCGCATTCGCCCGCCCCAGCAGCCGTACCGCCAGGCTGTCCACCTGGTCGCTGGTGCCGGTCGCCCAGGAAACCTCCGGGCAGTCCGAGAGCACCGTGCACGCGTCGAAGCCACGGGTGATGGAGTCGCCGACGGCCGCGATCGAGGCCGGGCTGCGGTCCCACACCGACACGGCCCGGGGAGCCTGCTTCCGGCCGCCGTCACCCGCAGAGGACGAGCCGCCGATCACGTCGCACCCGGCCAGCGCCAGCGCGGCGGTCGCGGCGACGACACCGATCAGGGCACGCGAACGTCGGCGTCGCTGCTTGCGCATACCCCGCTGGTCCTCTCCGTCGGCTGGTTCGTCCCCCTTCATAACAACGCACGGGAGTTCCCACCCCCCGCCCTGCAACGGTCCACCCCCGTACAAGCGTCCCCCTGGGTGAATGGCAGGGGTTTCCTGGCTGTGGGACCGACGGTACGTCACACTCCTTGCACCGCCGCACGGTAGCCTCGCCATCAACGCGGCCTTCGTGTCACTGCCGCCACCCAGCCAGCAAGATGTCCCGCTCTGCCCGGAGGTTCCGGTGACGACACGTGGAGTTCTGTACGTGCACTCCGCGCCGCGCGCGCTGTGCCCGCACGTCGAGTGGGCCGTCGCCGGGGTGCTCGGCACGCGCGTCAACCTCGACTGGATCCGGCAGCCGGCGGCCCCCGGCACCTGGCGCTCCGAGTTCTCCTGGCAGGGCGAGGTCGGCACGGCCTCCAAACTCGCCTCCGCGCTGCGCGGCTGGCACCTGCTGCGCTTCGAGGTCACGGCCGAACCCTGCGCGAAGGCCGAGGGCGAGCGCTACAGCTGCACCCCCGATCTGGGCATCTTCCACGCGGTCACCGGAATCCACGGCGACATCCTGATCCCGGAGGACCGCCTGAGGGCCGCGATGACCCGCTCACAGCGTGGCGAGACCGACCTGGAGGCCGAGATCGCCAAACTCCTCGGCAAGCCCTGGGACGACGAACTGGAGCCTTTCCGCTACGCGGGAGAGGGCGCCCCGGTCCGCTGGCTCCACCAGGTGGTCTGAACGCCGCTGGAAGTGCCGCGACCGCCCGCTGCCGACTGCGGCGCCGTCGTGGCTGGTCGCGCAGTTCCCAGCGCTCCTGAAGGGCGCTGCCGAACGCCCCGTAAGGGGCGCGGGGAACCGCGCGACAAGCCCCCACCGGCGATCCGCCGACAACGAAACGCACTGTGGCCCAAGCTCCGTCACCGGAGCTTGGGCCACAGGCCTTAGAGCAACGTTTCTCACACGGTCCGGAACGCCAGCGCCACGTTGTGCCCACCGAACCCGAACGAGTCGTTCAGCACCGCGATCCGCCCCTCGGGCAGCGCACGCGTCTCACCCCGCACCACGTCCGCGTTGACCTCGGGGTCGAGGTTGTCCAGGTTGATGGTCGGCGGAGCCGTACGGTTCACCAGCGCCAGGATCGACGCGACGGTCTCGATGCCGCCCGCACCGCCCAGCAGGTGACCCGTCATCGACTTGGTCGCCGAGATGGCCATGTGGTCGACGTCGTCGCCGAACACCTTCCGCAGCGCCTTGATCTCGGCCACGTCACCCTGCGGCGTCGACGTCGCGTGCGCGTTGACGTGCACGATCTCGGCCGGCTTCAGATCCGTGTTGTCGAGCAGGTTCTGCAGCGCGTGCGCGATGCCGTTGCCCGAGGGCTCCGGCTGCGTGATGTGGTGCGCGTCGGCGGAGATGCCCTGCCCGACCGCCTCCACGTAGATCCGCGCCCCGCGCGCCTTCGCGTGCTCCTCGGACTCCAGGACGATCACGCCCGCGCCCTCACCGAGGACGAAGCCGTCACGGCCGGAGTCGTAGGGACGCGACGCGCCCTGGGGGTCGTCGTTGTTCTTGGACATCGCCATCATGTTGCCGAACGCGACGATCGGCAGCGGGTGGATCGCCGCCTCCGTGCCGCCGGCCACGACGATGTCCGCACGCCCGGTGCGGATCATCTCGATGGCGTACCCGATGGCCTCGGCGCCGGAGGCGCAGGCCGACACGGGCGTGTGCACACCGGCCCGCGCACCCAGCTCGATACCGACGTTGGCGGCCGGCGAGTTGGGCATCAGCATCGGCACGGTGTGCGGGGAGACACGGCGTACGCCCTTCTCCTTGAGCACGTCGTACTGGTCGAGCAGGGTCGTCACACCGCCGATGCCGGAGGCGATGACGGCGCCGACCCGGTCGGGGTTGGCGGACGAGTCCTCACCGGCCTTGGCGGTGAAACCGGCGTCCTTCCAGGCCTCCTGGGCGGCGATCAGCGCGAACTGCGCGGACCGGTCCAGCTTGCGGGCCTGCGGGCGAGGGATGATCTCGCCCGGTTCGACGGCGATCTGCGCCGCGATACGGACGGGCAGCTCGGCCGCCCAGTCCTGCTCCAGGAGGCGGACACCGGACTTGCCGGCGGTCAGGGCCTCCCAGAACGAAGCTGCGTCGCCACCCAGCGGTGTGGTTGCGCCGATACCGGTGACGACCACGGTGCGATTGGTCGGGCTCACGGGAATTCTTTCTCCAACGGATACGGGATTCGACGGCGCCACCGCCGGGTGGCGGGGCATTACAGCCGGAGGCTAGTGAACGCCTCAGTCCTGGTTCTTGAGGATGTAGTTGGTGGCATCCCCGACGGTCTTCAGGTTCTTGACGTCCTCGTCCGGGATCTTGACGTCGAAGCGCTCTTCGGCGGCGACGACGACCTCGACCATGGACAGCGAGTCGACGTCCAGGTCGTCGGTGAAGGACTTGTCCAGCTGGACGTCCTCCACGGGGATCCCGGCGATCTCGTTCACGATCTCGGCGAGACCGTCGACGATCTCCTTCTCAGTGGCGGCCATGTCAGGCGCTCCTTCTTAGATGTTCCAGACGGTTGCTGCGGTGTTGCTGGCGGCGCTTCCGGTACCGGATGCATGATCCGGCACGGAGTGCCTAGGGGAGGGTAACGACAGTGGCGGCGTAGACGAGACCCGCCCCGAACCCGATGACGAGCGCGGTGTCGCCGCTCTTCGCCTCGCCGGTCGCCAGGAGCCGCTCCATCGCGAGCGGGATCGAGGCGGCCGAGGTGTTGCCGGTGGTGCGGATGTCACGGGCGACCGTGACGTGCTCCGGCAGTTTGAGAGTCTTCACCATCGAGTCGATGATCCGCACATTGGCCTGGTGCGGGATGAAGACGTCCAGGTCGTCCGCGCTGATTCCGGCCGCGTCCAGCGCCTGCTGGGCGACCTTCGCCATCTCGAACACGGCCCAGCGGAACACCGCCTGGCCCTCCTGCGTGATCGCGGGGAACTTGATGTTCCCGGCGCTGTCGAGGGGGAGGTTGGTGACGTCGCCGACGTGGAACCGATCCCAGGGCACGGTCTGCTTGATGGTCTCCGACTTGTCGCCCTCGGAGCCCCACACCGTCGGGCCGATCGCCGGCTCCTGCGAGGGGCCGACCACGACCGCGCCCGCGCCGTCGCCGAACAGGAAGGCCGTGGCCCGGTCCTCCAGGTCGGTCAGGTCGCTGAGCCGCTCCACGCCGATGACGAGCACGTACTCGGCGGAACCCTCCACCACCATGCCCTTGGCGAGCGTCAGGCCGTAGCCGAAGCCCGCGCAGCCGGCGGAGATGTCGAAGGCGGCGGCCTTGTTCGTGCCCAGCTTGTCGGCGATCTCGGTCGCCACGGCCGGGGTCTGGCTGAAGTGCGAGACGGTCGAGACGACCACGGCGCCGATCTGCTCGGCGGAGATGCCCGCGTCGGCGATCGCCTTGCCGGACGCCTCGATCGACATCGCGGCGACCGTCTCCTCGGGGCCCGCCCAGTGCCGGGTCTCGATGCCGGAGCGCGACCGGATCCACTCGTCGGACGAGTCGATCGTCTCCAGGATCACCTCGTTGGGCACCACGCGGGTCGGGCGGTAGCCGCCGACGCCGAGGATGCGCGCGTACGGGGCACCCTTGCTGGGCTTGATCTTCGACATCGCAGTGGGCTCCTAATTCAGCTGTGCTCGGCGATGAGCTCGCGGGCCGCGTCGAGGTCGTCGGGGGTCTTCAGCGCCAGCGTCTTCACGCCGGGCAGCGCGCGCTTGGCCAGGCCGGTCAGGGTGCCGCCGGGGCACACCTCGAGCAGGGCGGTGACGCCGAGCTCCTTGAAGGTCTCCATGCACAGGTCCCAGCGGACCGGGTTGGCGACCTGACCGACCAGCCGCTCCACGATCTTGTCGCCGGAGGTGACGGCCCGGCCGTCCCGGTTGGAGACGTAGGTGAGCTTCGGGTCGCCGGGCGCGAGCTCCTTGGCGGCCTCGGCCAGCTTTTCGACCGCGGGCGCCATGTGGTGCGTGTGGAAGGCGCCTGCGACCTTGAGGGCGACGACCTTGCGGACGCCCTCGGGCTTGTCCTCGCTCAGCGCGGCGAGCTGCTCCAGGGTGCCCGCGGCCACGATCTGACCGGCGCCGTTGATGTTCGCCGGGGTCAGGCCCAGCTTCTCCAGGTGCGCGACCGAGACCTCCGGGTCGCCGCCGAGCAGCGCCGACATGCCGGTCTCGGTGATCGCGGCGGCCTCGGCCATCGCCAGACCGCGCCTGCGGACCAGGCGCAGTGCCTCGGTGTCCTCCAGGACGCCCGCGAAGGCGGCGGCGGTGATCTCACCGACGCTGTGCCCCGCGACCGCGCCCGGCGCGATGTCCGTCATGGCACCGAGTGCCGCACCGGACAGCAGCCCGGCGGCGACGAGCAGCGGCTGCGCGATCGCGGTGTCCCGGATCTCGTCCGCGTCGGCGTTCGTGCCGTAGTGCACCAGATCGAGCCCGATGACGTCGGACCAATCACGCAAACGGTCCTGGGCACCGGGGAGTTCGAGCCAGGGGGTCAGGAAGCCAGGCGTCTGGGCGCCCTGGCCGGGAGCGACGAGTACGAGCACTCTCACACTCTCTCTTGGGGAACCCCACGGCCGCCCGTGGGGACAAGGACGAAGAACACGAGGGGGTTTTGTGGACCCCCGACAAAATCCTATGGCTGGGGATCTCCATCGACCAGACGCCCCAGGATCAGTGCGATCCGCAGCGTGAAGGCGGATCGTACATCGGACGGCGACCATCCGGTGACGTCAGTCACACGTCGGAGCCGGTAGCGCACGGTGTTCGGGTGGACGAAGAGCATCCGGGCCGCGCCCTCCAGGCTGCTCGCCTGTTCCAGATAGACGCTCAGCGTTTCCAGCAGCGCCGAGCCCGCTTCTTCCAGCGGTCTGTAGATCTCCTCCACCAACTGCTCGCGCGCGCCCGGATCGCCCGCCATGGCGCGTTCCGGAAGCAGGTCGTCCGCCAGCACCGGCCGCGGCGCGTCCTGCCAGGCGGAACAGGCCTTCAGCCCCGCGGCGGCGGCCTGCGCGGACCGGGTGGCGGCCAGCAGATCGGGTACGACGGGCCCCGCGACCACCGGCCCGGCGGCATAAGGGCCGATCAGCGACTTGGCGACGGCCAGCGGGTTGTCGTTGCCGCCCGCGATGACGACGAGCCGGTCCCCGAGCACCCCGGTGAGGACCTGCAGCTTGGCGTGCCGGGCGGCCCGCCGGATGGCCTCGACGGTCAGCTCGCTGTCCCCTTCGGGGGCGGTACCGAGTACGACACACACATGCTCGGGCGAGTTCCAGCCCAGCGCGGCGGCCCGGCTCACCGCCCCCTCGTCGGCCTCCCCGCTCAGCACCGCGTTGACGACCAGCGACTCCAGCCGGGCGTCCCAGGCACCCCGTGCCTCGGCGGCCTGCGCGTACACCTGGGCGGTGGCGAAGGCGATCTCCCGGGCGTAGACCAGCAGCGCCTCGCGCAGCACTCTCTCGTCGCCGGGGGCCGCCACCTCGTCGATGGCGCTCTCCATGACCTCGATGGTCGTCCGCACCATCTCCACGGTCTGCCGCAGGGTGATCGCCCGGGTCAGCTCACGCGGGGCGGTCCCGAAGACGTCGGTGGAGATGGCCTGGGGTGCGTCGGGGTGCCGGAACCACTCGGTGAAAGCCGCGATACCCGCCTGGGCGACGAGCCCGATCCAGGAGCGGTTCTCCGGGGGCATGGCCCGGTACCACGGCAGGGTCTCGTCCATCCGCGCGATGGCCTGGGCGGCGAGGCTGCCGGACGACTTCTCCAGCCGCTTCAGGGTCGCGGAGTGCTGGTGGACTGCATGAGCCGAGGGGTCGGACTTGCGGGTTACGGGTTCGGGCACGGGGACAAGACTGCCTTATCCGGACGGGAGCATGCGCCGCCGGGTGCCGACTGCGGTCTACGGTGGCTTCGTGATGGACGTGAGGCGCGCCGCGGAGCGTTATCCCGGAGGAGACCCGGCGGCCGGGATCGAGTCCCGCCACGCCTTCTCCTTCGGGCCGCACTACGACCCCGACAACCTCCGCTTCGGCGCGATCATCGCGTGCAACGAGGAGCGCCTGGCGCCGGACGCCGGCTTCGATGAGCATCCGCACAGCCACACCGAGATCGTGACCTGGGTGGTCGAGGGCGAGCTGACCCACCGGGACTCGGCGGGCAACGAGACGGTGGTGCGCCGGGGGGACGTGCAGCGGCTCAGCTCGGCGGGGGGCGTCCGCCACGTGGAGCGCAACGACGGGGAGCTGCCCCTGACCTTCGTCCAGATGTGGCTGGCACCGGTGCGCCCCGGCGGCGAGCCGTCGTACGACATCGTCCGCGGCATCGCCGACTCCACCCCGTACGCGGTCCCGGAGGCCGGCGCGATGCTGCACGTCCGCCGTCTGGGAGCGGGGGAGCGGACGGCGGTGCCGGACGGGGCGTATGTGTACGTGCACGTGGTGCGGGGGGAAGTGCGGGTGGGCGGGGAGCAGTTGGAGGCGGGGGACTCGGTTCGGGTGACGGAGGCGAAGGACCTGGAGGCGCTCGGGATCACGGCGGCGGAGGTGTTGCTGTGGGAAATGGCGGGGTAGCTGCGACCGTCCGTCGGCTGCGGCCCGGTGGGGGCCGTTCGCGCAGTTCCCCGCGCCCCTTACGGGGCGTTGAGCGTCCCCACCCCGCCCCCGCCGGCCTCAGCCGCGCAGCTCCGTCAGTACCGAGTCCGTGAAGGGCGGCCACGCCTCCACCGCCCAGGGGCCGAACGCACGGCCCGTCAGGGCCACGGAGGCCACGCCCGCTTCGGGGTCCACCCACAGGAACGTCCCCGACTGGCCGAAGTGACCGAACGTCCGCGGCGAGGACAAGGACCCCGTCCAGTGCGGGGACTTGGAGTCCCGGATCTCGAAGCCGAGGCCCCAGTCGTTCGGGTTCTGGTGGCCGTACCCCGGCAACACGCCCTTGGTCCCGGGGTATTGGACGGTCAGCGTCGCCTCCGCCACCGTCCGCGGGTCCAGCAGCCTCGGCGCCTGCAGCTCCGCCGCGAAGCGGAGCAGGTCGGAGACCGAGGAGACGCCGTCCTTCGCCGGTGACCCTTCGAGAGACGTCGACGTCATGCCCAGCGGCTCGAGGACCGCCTGCCGCAGATACTCGCCGAACGGCATCTCCGTCGCCTTGGCGACATGGTCCCCGAGCACCTCGAACCCGGCGTTGGAGTACAGCCGCCGCTCCCCGGGCGGCGCCGTCACCCGGTGTTCGTCGAAGGCCAGCCCCGAGGTGTGCGCGAGCAGATGCCGTACCGTCGACCCCTCGGGACCGGCCGGCTCGTCGAACTCGACCGCCCCCTCCTCGTACGCGACGAGCACCGCGTACGCGGCGAGCGGCTTGGTCACGGAGGCCAGCGGGAAGCGCTGCCCGGCCGGACCGTGGGTGCCCAGCACCGTCCCGTCGGCCCGTACGGCACCCGCCGCCGCGGTGGGGACCGGCCAGTTCTCGATCAACGCAAGGCTCTGCAAGGACATGCCGACGAGCCTAAGCGGATCAGAGCGTCAGGGTCATCGTGGGGTCCGGCTTGTGGACGAAGCCGAGCGCGGCGTAGAGGGACTCGGCCTCGGCGGACGCGGTCAGCATGACCTGCCCGGCGCCCCGCTCGCGGAACCAGGCCAGCAGTTCCGCCATGCACGCGCGCGCGTACCCGCGGCGACGCGCGTCCGGGTCGGTGGCCACGCTGAAGACGTACCCGGAGCGCCCGTGCGGACTGGAGGCCTTGCCGATCCGGTAGTCGAGGGTCCCGACGACCAGCGCGGCCAGCGCCCCCGGCCGGTCCGGGTGGTCGACGACGAAGGCGGCGAAGTCCCCGTCCGGCTCGCCCAGTCTCCCCCGGAGCCCCGGCAGCGCCAGGGCGTGCCAGTGGGTGGTGGCGTCCCCACCGGGCAGTGCGTCGATCATGATCTGGCGCAGACGCAGCACTTCGGGTGCGTCCTCGGGCCTGGCACGGCGTACGAGACTCATACCCGCGCACGGTAGTCAGCGGCCGTCCCCCGCGTCGCGCGGATTTCTCACCGTCTTACCGGGTTCCGCTTGCTTCGAGCGCACTCCAAGGTCATAGCGTTGGGTCATGACGGTGATGCAGACCTCGACCGCGGCGCCCACTCAGCAGTCCGACCGCGCACCCGCCGACATCTGTTCCGCTCCGCCCCGCCGGCATCCGCGCCCCGAGGGCCAGGACCACTACACGATCAGCGAGGTCGTCGCCTTCACCGGACTGACCGCCCACACCCTGCGCTGGTACGAGCGGATCGGGCTGATGTCCCACATCGACCGCTCCCACACCGGCCAGCGCCGCTACAGCAACAGCGACCTGGACTGGCTGGACTTCGTGACCAAGCTCCGGCTGACCGGGATGCCGGTGGCGGACATGGTCCGCTACGCGGAGCTGGTACGGGAGGGCGACGGCACCTACCTGGAGCGCCGGGAGCTGCTGGAACAGACACGCAGGGACGTCGTGGCACGGATCGCCGAGCTGCACGACACCCTGTCGGTGCTGGACCGGAAGATCAGCTTCTATGGGACGAGCGGGAGCTGAGGCGCCCTCACAGCTCGGCCAGCAGCTCCGCCTTCTTCGCGGCGAACTCCTCGTCGGTGACCAGCCCCGCCTCGTGCAGTTCGCCCAGATGGCGAATCCGCTCCGCGATGTCGGCGGGGTCCCGCCGGCCCGCCGACGCCGGCAGTGCGGCCCCGCCCTTCGCCCGTACCGCCTCCAGGACCGCCGCGGCGAACGGCAACGACTCGTGCACCGGCCCGTACCCGAGCCCGAACACCACGGTCGCGGGGTCCTGGTCGGCCGGGACCGCCGGCGCCGCCCCCGTGAGGTCCGCGCGGCGCAGCAGTCGTAGGTGCCCCTCGAAGACCTCAGGGGACCGCCACTCCACGCCCCCGAGGTCGGCCACCGCGAAGCGCTGGTCGCCGGCCTTCCACTTGGCCGTCGACGCGCCCGTCCACGACCAGCGGAAGTGCACGGCCCGGCCGTCGAAGCTCGCCTTGCCGTCGTACGCCTTGAACTGCCGGGGTGCCTCGGGCGCGGGCACCAGGAACCTTTCGGCCGGCTCGGACGCGGACTCGGTGAGCAGCGCGCGCAGTTCGTCGGCGTAGTACTCCGCGAGGGTCTCCCGCTCGGCCGGAAGGACGAGCCGGTAGGGGTCGCTGCCGTCCTTCAGCTGCCCGGCGGCGGCCTCCATCAGGGGATCGGCGCCCGGCCGCGGCTCGGCTCGCAGGACCACGGTGCCCCGTTTGCCGGGAGCGAGCGTCACCCCCGCGAGCGCGGCGAACGGCAGCCGGCGTTCTCCCAGCGTCTGGAAGAGCCTGGGTGTGCGAATCCCCCGTTCGTAGCGGATGAGCACGGAGTCGGACTCGAACTCCCAGGCGGCATGAAATCCGGCCAGTACGTCACCCATGCGGCTCATCGTATGCGGCACGTGCTTCCCAGTCCCATCCCCGCGCATACCGCACTTCCTGCTGTCTCTACGCGCGTCCGGCCATCAACGTGCCGGACAAACCCGTCCGGCACCCGTCATCGTCGTGGGCACACGTCACCGCGCCGTACGCGCCAACCCCGATGTCGGCGAGATTGCCCAGGCTGTCCGTGCCCGGCTCGAAGTAGCCGGCGTGTCCCTGTGCGTCGCGCGCCGACAACACCCGTGCCCCGAAGGAGGAGGAGACGGGGTCGGCGCCGTGGCCGAGTCCGCCGAACTCCATGTAGGGGACGTCCTGGATCCAGTCGGTGGCGTCCCGCATCGCCCACACCCGGGCCGAGGTGTCCAGCTGGGAGGCGTTCTCGACCCGCATCCCGGGGCTGGCGGCCACCGCTATGTCGGACACCCGGTCCGGCATGTCGTGCGCGGCCACCCCGCAGACCACCGAGCCGTAGCTGTGGCAGAACATCGACACCGGCGCCTCGCCGGGCAGCGCGCGCAGCAGCGCGTTGAGGCGTACGGCGCCCCGCGCGGCGGCCGTGCCGGTCGCCGCGCCCACGCCGAGACCGTCGGGCGCGGTGTAGTCGGCCCAGGCGATCACCGCCGTACGGGTCGAGGGGCTCGCCGTGCGCTCCGCCTTGTACAGCGCCTTGGCCATGCCGACCGGCGCGGTGTACTGACGGTTCGTCCGCTGGAAGGTGAGCAGGTCGGTGTCGACGCCGGGGACGACGACGGAGATCCGCTCGGCCCTGGTGAGGTCGCCGAACACCTCGGCGACCCGGCCGCTGCCGTCCGGGTCGAAGGCGAGGATCTGCCGGCCCTTCGCCATCAACGCCTCGTAGCGGTGCATCCGGTGGCCCGCGTCCTGCTGTCCGGCCGCGGTGAGCCGTGGGTCGTGCATACGTTTCTTCTCGACGGCGCGCTGCTGGTCGAGGGCGATGTGGTTGGCCCGGTAGCGCAGGGCGGCCGGGGCGCCGTTCATGTTGCCGAGCGCGAGCGGGTAGCGGTGCACGAGCCGGTCGCGCTCCCGCACGGTGAGCGTGGCGAAGAAACGGGTGAGCAGCGCGGGGGACGCCTCCGGGTCCGGCAGGTGGAGACCGCGCAGTCTGCCGTGCTCCCACTTGTCGAGGGAGGTCTGCAAGGCGGTGGTCTCGCGGTGCGTGCGCATGGCCGTCCAGCCGGTGGTCGCGAGCATCACGAACACCACGGCCAGGGCGAGCAGCGCGCGCCAGACGTTCAGTGGCGGGGAGGTGTCGAAGGAAGTCACTGGGAGGACACACTAGGAGAACGAAGGGGTCTCGCGGTAACCGAGTGACAGTTATCACGTTTCGGCAAACGTGTGGTCCATCACGACGCGTGCGGCCTGTCTCAGCTCGCGGGGTGCTCGCGCCAGTTCCCGGTGAGCGCCGGTCCCACTTGATCGAGGTACGACGAGGTGAGTGCGCGGATCGCCGTGACGCTGAAGTCGTCACCGACCGACCAGTGCCGCTCGGTGACCCGGATGACCGCACCGAACACGGCGACCACGAGCCGGGGCCGCGGGTCGGTGTCCGGGTCGACGCCCTCCCGCTCGGCGATGATCCGCGCGATCTCCTCCTCCGTCTCCGACTGGCGCCGCAGATGGGCGGCGAACAGCACCGGCGTCGCCTCGATCATCTTGTACGTGCGCATCAGCAGTTCCACCGGGACATACCGCTCGATGGCCTCCTCGATGCTGTCCCAGCTGTCCATGACGGCCCGGCGCAGCGCCTCCAGCGGGGTCTCCTCGGCCGGGCGCCGGCGCACCGCCTCGACGTAGTGCGCCTCGGTGAGCCGTGGCACGAAGAAGGCCACGTCCTCCTTGCTGGCGAAGTAGCGGAAGAAGGTGCGCTGCGAGACGTCGACGGACTCGGCGATCTCGTCGACGGTGGTGTGCTCGTAGCCCCGGGTCACGAACAGCTCCAGCGCGTTGCGCAGCAGCGCGTCCCGGGTGCGCTGTTTCTTGCGTTCGCGCAGCGTTTCCATGTCTGACAGTTACTGACTAGTGATTTCGTTTGTCAACTGTCAGTCGCTGTCACTAGCCTCGATCGTATGACTAGTCAGACCACGATCGACACGGCGGGGTCGGGGGACGTAACACCTGCAGCCCTGCCGGAACAGCCGCCGGCCGCCGGCCTGCGCGGCCATCCCTGGTTCACCCTGATCACCGTCGCCGTCGGGGTCATGATGGTCGCCCTCGACGGCACCATCGTGGCCATCGCCAACCCGGCGATCCAGAAGGACCTCGGCGCCACCTTCGCCCAGGTGCAGTGGATCACCAACGGCTACTTCCTCGCCCTCGCGGTCTCCCTGATCACCGCGGGCAAGCTCGGTGACCGCTTCGGCCACCGGCAGACCTTCCTGATCGGCGTCGTCGGCTTCGCCGCCGCCTCGGGCGCCATCGGCCTGTCCGACAGCATCGGCCTGGTCGTCACCTTCCGGGTCTTCCAGGGCCTGTTCGGCGCGCTGCTGATGCCGGCCGCGCTGGGCCTGCTGCGAGCCACCTTCCCGGCCGAGAAGCTCAACATGGCCATCGGCATCTGGGGCATGGTCATCGGCGCCTCCACCGCGGGCGGCCCGATCCTCGGCGGTGTGCTGGTGCAGCACGTCAGCTGGCAGTCGGTGTTCTTCATCAACGTGCCGGTCGGCCTGCTCGCCCTTGTCCTGGGCGTGCTGATCCTGCGCGACCACCGCGCGGAGAACGCCCCGCGCTCCTTCGACCTGCTCGGCATCGCCCTGCTCTCCGGCGCGATGTTCTGCCTGGTCTGGGCGCTCATCAAGGCGCCGAGCTGGGGCTGGGGCGCCGGCCTGACGTGGACGTTCCTCGCCGTGTCCGTGCTGGGCTTCGCCCTCTTCTCCTTCTGGGAGACCAGGGTCAAGGAGCCGCTGATCCCGCTCACCCTGTTCCGCTCGGTCCCGCTCTCCGCGGGCGTGGTCCTGATGGTCCTGATGGCCATCGCCTTCATGGGCGGCCTGTTCTTCGTGACGTTCTACCTCCAGAACGTCCACGGCATGGACCCGGTGGACGCCGGCCTCCATCTGCTGCCCCTCACCGGCATGATGATCGTCGGCTCCCCGCTGGCCGGCGCCGCCATCACCAAGCTCGGCCCGCGGATCCCGCTGGCCGGCGGCATGGCGGCCACCGCGATCGCCATGTACGGCATGTCCACCCTGAAGGCGGACACCGGCAGCGGCGTGATGTCGATCTGGTTCGCCCTGCTCGGCCTCGGCCTCGCGCCGGTCATGGTCGGCGCCACCGAGGTCATCGTCGGCAACGCGGCGATGGAGCTGTCCGGGGTGGCCGGTGGTCTCCAGCAGGCCGCGATGCAGATCGGCGGCAGCCTCGGTACGGCCGTGCTGGGCGCCGTGATGGCCTCCAAGGTCGACAGCGACCTGCCGGGCAACTGGGCCGACGCGGGGCTGCCGAAGCTGACCGACGCGCAGCTGGCGCAGGCCTCCGAGGCGGTCCAGGTCGGTGTCGCGCCGGTCGCCGAGGGGACGCCCGCGGAGATCGCCGCGAAGATCTCCGGCGTCGCCCACGACACGTTCATCTCCGGCATGAGCCTCGCCTCGTTGGTCGCGGCGGGTGTGGCGGCGGTCGCGATCCTGGTCGCGCTGCTCACCAAGCGCGGCGAGAACGCGGACGCCGGCGCGGGCGTCGGGCACATCTGACGCGGGTTCAGCGCACCGCTCAGGCCGATATATCCGGTTTCTTTTGCTGGATTTCCCCTATCCGGGTGACTCCGCTAAAGGTTCCTCGCCCTCGGCACGCGCCGCAGGTCACAGTGGGTCAAGTCCTCCGCAGGGCATGGGAGGGCAGCCGGGCCGCGGCGCGCTGCTGGAGGGGGGCAGCGCGCGGGCAGGTCTGCGGACGCGGAACAGGGGTACCCGGTCATCGCACCCGAACAGTCCATGGAGACCAGGGAGTTGATGATGGCGAGCTTCGGCCAACGAACACGTGGGTACCCCCGTTCACGCGGCCGCGCAGGTATGCGGGACGGGCTGGACCGTGGCACGCTCGGAATCATCGGCACGATATTCGCCGTGGTCGGCTTCTTCGCGCTCGGGATCGTGCTGGGGCCGGCGGCACTGGTGTGCGGCTGGCTCTCCATGGGCCGGGCATGGAACCCGAGGAGTTCCATACCGGCGCTGGTGGCGGTGGTGCTGGGGGCGATCGACACGCTGCTGGCGTTGCTGTGGCTGGGCGGCGTATCGCTGTAGCCCGCGGGCCGGTGGGGGCCGCTCGCGCCCGCGCGGCGGAGCCGCAGATCGACACAGCCCCGCGCCCCTTACGGGGCTTGCTCAGCCGCGGGCGGTCGTGCCTCCCTCAGAGCCCGAAAGGCCTGGGGGCACCCCCGTGCGGCACGGCTGGACGCAGCGGCACCCCGCCGGCGCCGGTGAGCGCAACACCGTCACCTCAGCCCCCACCCCGTCCCGCAAAGCAGCCATCTCGGCTCGCAGCGCCCGTACTTCGTCCGTCAGCAGTGCGATCGCCTCCGTCTGCCGGCGCTCCTCCACGTCGTCCTTCTCGAACCGGGCGATGAACCACGTCGCGATGTTCGCCGTCACCACACCCAGCAGGGCGATCCCGGACAGCATCAGGCCGACCGCGATCATCCGGCCCAGCCCGGTCGTCGGCGCGTGGTCGCCGTACCCCACCGTCGTCATCGTGGTGAACGACCACCACAGCGCGTCACCCAGCGTCCGGATGTTCCCGTTCGGGGAGTCCCGCTCCACCGAGAGCACGGCCAGCGACCCGAACATCAGCAGTCCGACGACCGCGCCCACCACGTACGTCGTCAGCTGGATCTGCGAGGCCATCCGGGCCCGCCGCCCCACCAGCGTCAGCGTCGCGACGAGCCGCAGCAGCCGCAGCGGCTGGAGCAGCGGCAGCACCACCGCGCACAGGTCTATCCAGTGGGTCCTCACGAACTCCTTGCGCCGGGGCGCCAGGGTCAGCCGTACCAGGTAGTCCACGGCGAAAGAGCCCCAGACCACCCACTCCGCCACCGTGCAGACCGCGGTGAGGCCGTGCCCCGCGGAACTGTCCACGATCGGCAGGGCGTAGGCGACGGCGAAGGCCACCGCGAGCGCCAGCAACGGCCGTTGGGTCAGCTGCTCCCAACGCACCTGCGCGGACTGTGGCTCCATGTGGGCATCGTAGGCACTGTCCGCGCCCCGAAGGGGCGCGGGGAACTGCGCGACCGGCCTCCGCCGGACCCGCAGCTCCCCACCGCCCGCACCGCCCGCCCCGGCCGAAGCCGGGCGCAGCGGCTACGCGTCGCCGCCCGCCGCGCCCGGGTGCGCCGCGGTCACGTCCAGCAGCTGGTACCGGTCGATGGCCTGCTTGAGCACCGAGCGGTCGAGCCTGCCCTCACGGGCCAGCTCGGTCAGCACCGCGACCACGATCGACTGCGCGTCGATGTGGAAGAACCGGCGTGCCGCACCGCGCGTGTCGGCGAAGCCGAAGCCGTCGGCGCCCAGCGACTGGTACGTGCCCGGCACCCAGCGCGCGATCTGGTCCGGAACCGATCGCATCCAGTCGGACACGGCCACGAACGGACCCTCGGCGCCGCTCAGCTTGCGCGTCACGTACGGGGTGCGCTGCTCCTCCTCCGGGTGGAGGAGGTTGTGCTCCTCGCAGGCCACGGCCTCGCGCCGCAGCTCGTTCCAGGAGGTGGCGGACCAGACGTCGGCCTTCACGTTCCAGTCCGCGGCGAGGATCCGCTGGGCCTCGATCGCCCAGGGGACCGCGACACCGGACGCCATGATCTGCGCCGGGACGGTGCCGTCGGCGCCCGCGCTGATCCGGTGGATGCCCTTGAGGATGCCCTCCACGTCCACGCCGGCCGGCTCGGCCGGGTGCTGGATCGGCTCGTTGTAGACGGTCAGGTAGTAGAAGACGTCCTCGCCGTGCGGGTGCTCGGCGTCGCTGCCGTACATGCGGCGCAGGCCGTCCTGGACGATGTGCGCGATCTCGTACGCGTACGCCGGGTCGTAGGCCACACAGCCCGGGTTCGTCGAGGCGAGCAGCTGGGAGTGGCCGTCGGCGTGCTGGAGGCCCTCACCGGTCAGGGTCGTACGGCCGGCGGTCGCGCCCAGGACGAAACCGCGCGCCAGCTGGTCGGCCATCTGCCAGAACTGGTCGCCGGTGCGCTGGAAACCGAACATCGAGTAGAAGACGTAGACCGGGATGAGCGGCTCGCCGTGGGTGGCGTAGGCCGAGCCCGCCGCGATCAGGGAGGCCGTGCAGCCGGCCTCGGAGATGCCGTCGTGCAGCATCTGGCCGGTCGGCGACTCCTTGTAGGCGAGCAGCAGGTCGCGGTCGACCGCCTCGTACTGCTGGCCGAGGGGGTTGTAGATCTTCGCGCTCGGGAAGAAGGAGTCCATGCCGAAGGTGCGGTACTCGTCCGGCGCGATCAGTACGAAGCGGCGGCCGAGCTCCTTGTCCCGCATGAGGTCCTTGAGGAGACGGACAAAGGCCATGGTGGTCGCGATGGACTGCTGGCCGGTGCCCTTCTTCACGGTCGCGTACGTCTTGTCGTCCGGCAGGGCGAGCGGCTGGGAGCGTACGACGCGGGTCGGGACGTAGCCGCCGAGCCCCTTGCGCCGGTCGTGCATGTACTGGATCTCCTCCGAGTTCCGGCCCGGGTGGTAGTACGGCGGCAGGCCGGACTCCAGCTCCTGGTCGGAGATCGGCAGGTGCAGCCGGTCCCGGAAGCCCTTGAGGTCGGCGACCGTCAGCTTCTTCATCTGGTGCGTGGCGTTGCGGCCCTCGAAGTTCGGGCCCAGCGTCCAGCCCTTGATCGTCTTGGCCAGGATGACCGTCGGCTGGCCCCGGTGCTCGGTGGCCGCCTTGAACGCCGCGTAGATCTTGCGGTGGTCGTGGCCGCCGCGGCCCAGGTGCAGGATCTGGTCGTCGGTCATGTGCTCGACCATCGCGCGCAGCCGCTGGTCGTCGCCGAAGAAGTGGTCGCGGATGTACGCGCCGGACTCGGTGGCGTAGGTCTGGAACTGACCGTCGGGGGTCGTGTTCATCTTGTTGACCAGGACGCCGTCGCGGTCCTGGGCGAGCAGCGGGTCCCAGGTGCGGTCCCAGACCAGCTTGATCACGTTCCAGCCGGCGCCCCGGAAGACCGACTCCAGCTCCTGGATGATCTTGCCGTTGCCGCGTACCGGGCCGTCGAGCCGCTGGAGGTTGCAGTTGACGACGAAGGTCAGGTTGTCCAGGCCCTCGCGCGCGGCGATGGACAGCTGGCCGAGCGACTCCGGCTCGTCCATCTCGCCGTCGCCGAGGAACGCCCAGACGTGCGACTTCGAGGTGTCGGCGATCCCGCGCGCGTGCATGTAGCGGTTCATCCGCGCCTGGTAGATCGCGCCGATCGGGCCGAGGCCCATCGACACCGTCGGGAACTCCCAGAAGTCCGGCATGGAGCGCGGGTGCGGGTAGCTGGAGAGGCCGTTCGGGTATTTCGACTTCTCCTGGCGGAAGCCGTCCAGCTGCTCCTCGCCGAGCCGGTCGAGCAGGAACGCGCGTGCGTAGATACCGGGGGAGGCGTGGCCCTGGAAGAAGACCTGGTCGCCGCCGTGGCCGTCGTCCTTGCCGCGGAAGAAGTGGTTGAAGCCGACGTCGTAGAGGGACGCTGAGGAGGCGAAGGTGGCGATGTGGCCGCCGACGCCGATGCCCGGACGCTGGGCGCGGGAGACCATCACGGCCGCGTTCCAGCGGGTCGCGTTGAGGACCTTGCGCTCGATCTCCTCGTTGCCCGGGAAGAACGGCTCCGCGCGGGTGGGGATCGTGTTGACGTAGTCCGTGCTGCGCATCTCGGGAACGGCCACCCGCCGCTCGCGGGCGCGCTCGATCAGGCGGAGCATCAGATAACGGGCCCGTTCCCGGCCGCGCTCGTCCACGGCGGCGTCGAGCGAGTCGAGCCACTCCTGGGTTTCCTCGGGATCGAAGTCAGGAACCTGACTCGGAAGGCCGCCAATGATGATCGGGTTGCGATCGGATCCGGAAGCCACGCTGTTCCTTACCTGTCAGAGGGGCACTGATTCCCTGCGTTTCCCTGCACCGCTGTCCATCGTCCACCTCGGGGCAGCGCACGTCATCTCTACCGTGAGGTAACTCGGTCCCGGCCAAAACGCAACGATACGCCCGGGGTGTGACGTGTTTGGCAAACTCGTTCGACCGTCGTATGTGAGGATGATTCCGAAAGGAACATAGCGGGCAAAAGGGAGTGGTGTGAGCCACACCTGTCTGCGATACGGTGCCGGGAGTTGCGGCGACACGGCCGGGATCGTCACCGTTTCGGCGGTCTGAACGGCCGGGTACTTGCGCGATCGGTCCCGCCCGTGTGGACTACGGCCAATGCTTCGCGCACGCGCGTGGCTGAGTTAATCAACAAGACATGATCAGGAGGCAACCCGTGAGCGCGACCGCGGACCACGCGGAGGAGCGGACCACCCCTGCCGTCAGGCTGGGGTTCCAGCCAGACCAGGTGGTCCAGGAGATCGGCTACGACGACGACGTCGACCAGGAACTCCGCGAGTCCATCGAAGACACCATCGGCACCGAGTTGGTGGACGAGGACTACGACGACGTGGCCGACGCCGTGGTGCTGTGGTTCCGTGAGGATGACGGCGACCTGACGGACGCGCTGGTGGATGCCGTCACCTACATGGAGGAAGGCGGCTGGATCCTGCTGCTGACTCCGAAGACGGGCCGTGACGGCTACGTCGAGCCGAGCGACATCGGCGAGGCGGCGACGACCGCCGGCCTCTCGCAGACCAAGAGCGTCAGCGTGGGCAAGGACTGGAACGGCAGCCGGCTGCTGACCCCGAAGGGCGCCGCCAAGAAGCGCTGAGCCCCGACCGGCGGACGGACCGTTCCCCGGTCCGTCCGTCGGCCTGCCGTGATCGCCGCGCGAGGGTCGCCGCATAGGGTGTCCTCACCCGAACAGCCCCTTACGAAGGGATGCAGCGATGGCGATCCAGGTCGGCGACAAGGCGCCCGACTTCGAGCTCAAGGACAACCACGGCCGGTCCGTGAAGCTGTCCGACTTCCGCGGCGAGAAGAACGTCGTGCTGCTCTTCTATCCGTTCGCCTTCACGGGCGTGTGCACCGGTGAGCTGTGCGAGTTGCGCGACAACCTGCCGCAGTTCGAGGACCGCGGCACCCAGCTGCTCGCCGTCTCCAACGACTCCATCCACACCCTGCGGGTCTTCGCCGAGCAGGAGGGCCTGGAGTACCCGCTGCTCAGCGACTTCTGGCCGCACGGCGAGACCTCGCGCGCCTACGGCGTCTTCGACGAGGCCAAGGGCTGCGCGGTCCGCGGCACCTTCGTCATCGACAAGGAGGGTGTCGTGCGGTGGACCGTGGTCAACGGACTGCCGGACGCGCGCGACCTGAACGACTACGTGCGGGCGCTCGACGCCCTGTAGACCGCTCCGCGGGCCGCCCGTCGATCCCCTAGGGGGCGACACGGCCGACACCCGGTAATTCTTCGGGGTCCAGGGCCTGCGGGGGGCGGGAACCCGTCACTAGGATCGAATCGTTGATCCGGTATCCGAAGCACGACGGGGGCTCCCCGCCCCTGGACACCACAAGGGAGGACTCGTGGGAGTCAGCCTCAGCAAGGGCGGCAACGTTTCGCTGACGAAGGAGGCCCCGGGCCTGACCGCGGTCCTCGTCGGTCTGGGCTGGGACGTCCGGACCACCACCGGCGCCGACTTCGACCTGGACGCCAGCGCGCTGCTGCTGGACACGGCCGGCAAGGTCGCCAGCGACCAGAACTTCGTCTTCTTCAACAACCTCAAGAGCCCCGACGGCTCGGTCGAGCACACCGGTGACAACATCACCGGTGAGGGCGAGGGCGACGACGAGGTGATCAAGGTCAACCTGGCCACGGTCCCCGCCGACGTCGACAAGATCGTCTTCCCGGTGTCGATCTACGACGCCGACAACCGTCAGCAGTCCTTCGGCCAGGTCCGCAACGCGTTCATCCGCGTGGTGAACCAGGCCGGCGGCGCCGAGATCGCCCGCTACGACCTGTCCGAGGACGCCTCGACCGAGACCGCGATGGTCTTCGGCGAGCTGTACCGCAACGGCGCGGAGTGGAAGTTCCGTGCCATCGGCCAGGGCTACGCCTCCGGCCTGCGCGGCATCGCCCAGGACTTCGGCGTCAACGTCTGAGCCCATCATCCGAGGGCCTCGGCACTCGCACGTCCGCTCTGTCCGGCGCCGCACCGTTTACGGTCGGCGCCGGACGCGCAGGACAACCGGAGAAGCACCACTAGGGGAGGACCATCACCATGGGCGTCACGCTCGCCAAGGGAGGCAATGTCTCCCTCTCCAAGGCCGCACCGAACCTCACCAACGTCATGATCGGACTCGGCTGGGACGCCCGCTCCACCACCGGCGCCCCCTTCGACCTGGACGCCAGCGCGTTGCTGTGCAAGGACGGCCGGGTGCTCGGCGACGAGTGGTTCGTCTTCTACAACCAGCTCAAGAGCCCCGACGGCTCCGTCGAGCACACCGGTGACAACCTCACCGGTGAGGGCGACGGCGACGACGAATCGATTCTGGTCGATCTGCCCAAGGTGCCGGCCGAGTGCGACAAGATCATCTTCCCGGTCTCCATCCACATGGCCGACGAGCGCGGCCAGACCTTCGGCCAGGTCTCCAACGCGTTCATCCGGGTCGTCAACCAGGCCGACGGCCAGGAGCTCGCCCGCTACGACCTCAGCGAGGACGCCTCCACCGAGACCGCCATGATCTTCGGTGAGCTCTACCGGTACCAGGGCGAGTGGAAGTTCCGGGCGGTCGGCCAGGGCTACGCGTCCGGGCTGCGGGGTATCGCGCTCGACTTCGGTGTGAACGTCTCGTAGTACCCGTCACAGCCGGATGTGGGGCCCGCGCGAGCCGCAGGACACCGACGCCCTCTAGACTCCGTGGTCAACAGTGAGTAAAGCCGAGTACGGCGCGGGAGAGACCCGTACCACACCATGATTGGGTAGCCAGTGCTTCTGAAAACCTTCGGCTGGTCGTTCGCGATCACCGCGCTCGGCCTGGTCGCCGCGGTCTTCTACGGGGGGTGGGAGGCCTTCGGCATCGTCGCGATCCTCGCCGTCCTCGAGATCTCCCTGTCGTTCGACAACGCGGTCGTCAATGCCGGAATCCTGAAGAAGATGAGTGCCTTCTGGCAGAAGATCTTCCTCACGGTCGGTGTTCTCATCGCGGTCTTCGGCATGCGGCTGGTCTTCCCCGTCGTGATCGTCGCGGTGACCGCCAAGATGGGCCCCATCGAGGCCGTCGACCTCGCGCTCAACAACAAGGACCGCTACCAGGAACTGGTCACCGACGCCCACCCGGCGATCGCCGCCTTCGGCGGTATGTTCCTGCTGATGATCTTCCTCGACTTCATCTTCGAGGACCGGGACATCCAGTGGCTGCGCTGGATCGAGCGCCCGCTGGCCAAGCTCGGCAAGGTCGACATGCTGGCGGTCTGCATCGCCCTGATCGTCCTGCTGGTCACCTCCTTCACCTTCGCCACCCACGCCCACCAGCACGGCGGCGGCCACGTCGACAAGGCGCAGACGGTCCTGATCGCGGGTATCGCCGGTCTGATCACCTACATGATCGTCGGCGGCCTCTCCGGCTTCTTCGAGGACCGGCTGGAAGCCGAGGAGGAGCGCGAGCACGAGGAGGAGGAAGAGGCCGAGCGCACCGGCAGGAAGAAGTCGGCGGTCGTCCTGGCCGGCCAGGCCGCCTTCTTCATGTTCCTCTACCTGGAGGTCCTGGACGCGTCCTTCTCCTTCGACGGCGTGATCGGCGCGTTCGCCATCACCAACGACATCGTGCTCATGGCCCTCGGCCTCGGCATCGGCGCGATGTACGTCCGGTCGCTCACGGTCTACCTGGTCCGGCAGGGCACCCTCGACGACTACGTCTATCTGGAGCACGGCGCCCACTACGCGATCGGCGCGCTGGCGGTCATCCTGATGGTCACCATTCAGTACCAGATCAACGAGGTCATCACCGGTCTCGTCGGCGTCGTCCTGATCGGCTGGTCGTTCTGGTCCTCGGTGCGACGCAACCAGCGGCTGGCGGTGGCCGAGGGAAAAGCGGGGACGGACGAGAAGGCTGAGGTCTCGTCCGGCGTCTGAACCGGCTCACCGGGCCGAAAACGGAGGGTGTGACACCCTTCTGGACGAGGAACGCTCTGTTCGGGGCGGCCGGCACGGCCGGCCGCCCCGCGGCGTCGGCAGAAGTCTCTGGGGGCGGGAATGGGTTTCTTCGACGGGCTGCTGGGCGGAAGGGCGGCCGAGTTCGACTCGGGCAGCGCCGCGTCCAACTCCATCGAGCTCACCAAGCGGCACCAGCAGGTGTCCCTCACCAAGCAGGGCGCGGCCACCGGCAACCTGCGCGTCAACCTGAGCTGGCGGATGCGGACGTCCGACTTCGACGGCGAGCAGCGGACCAGCCTGTTCCGGCACCCCTTCAAGGCGCTCCGACCGCCGGAGGTGGTCGGGCACGGGCAGAGCATGGTCAACGTCGACCTCGACCTCGGGGCGCTGTACGAGCTGACCGACGGGAGCAAGGGGGTCGTACAGCCGCTCGGCGGCCTGCTCGGGGACGTCAACGCACCGCCGTACATCAAGCTCAGCGGCGACGACCGGTTCGGGTCGGCGTCCGGCGAGACGATGTACGTCAACCTGGATCATCGCGATGACATCAAGCGGTTGCTGGTGTTCGTGTACATCTACGACCAGACGCCGGCGTTCGACCGTACCCACGCGATCGTGACGCTGTACCCGAGCAACGGGCCGCGGATCGAGATAGGCCTGGACGAACGGCATCCGCAGGCCCGGTCCTGTGCGGTGGTCATGATCGAGAACTTGAAGGGCGAGCTGGTCGTCCGGCGCGAGGTGAAGTTCGTGTACGGGTTCCAGGGGGAGCTGGACCGCCTGTACGGGTGGGGGCTGCAGTGGGGGCGGGGTTACAAGACGAAGGTGGAGAAGTAGCCCCCTGGGCAGCTCCCGTCACCGCCCGATGAACTGCGGGCCCTGCGGAGGCAGCCGGAAGTCCGCGTTCGGGACCGTCGCCACCGGGATCGGGGCCGGTGGGGGGTACCCGTAGCCCGACTGGGGCTGCTGCTGGGGGTAGCCGTAGGCCGGCTGCGGGGTGGGTGAGGTCGGCTGCGGGTAGCCGTACGCCGGCTGGGTCGGGACCGAGGTCGGCTGCTCGGGCGGCAGCGGCTGGGAGGCCTGGGGCTCGTCCAGCGTCTCCGACTCGTCCACCGAGATGCCGAAGTCGGTCGCCAGGCCCTTGAGGCCGTTGCTGTAGCCCTCGCCGAGCGCGCGGAACTTCCAGCCCTCGCCCCTGCGGTACAGCTCGCCGCAGATCAGGGCCGTCTCGGCGCCGGTCTCCGGCTTGATGTCGAAATGGGCCAGCGGCTCGGCGTCGGGAGCCGAGGCGTCGTACAGCAGGATGCGCAGGGCGGGTACGTGTTCGAAGGGGATGTCGTCCGCCGACGCGACCAGAAGGATTCGGCCGACATTGGGCTCGACACCGGGGAGATCTGTCTGGATCGTGTCGGTGAGGCCTTCGGCCACCCGTTTCTTGCCGAGCCGCCAGACTTTTCCGGACGGGTGCCGGGGCTGGTTGTAGAAGACGAAGTCCTCGTCGGAGCGCACACGTCCGTCGGGGCCGAGGAGCAGCGCCGAGGCATCCACGTCCGGAACTCCCTGCCCGGGTGTCCAGCGCAGCACGGCCCGGACCGTGGTGGCTTCCAGCGGGACGTTCGACCCCTTCAGCATCGCGTGCGTCATGCGGTCATCCTGCCCTCTCGGTCCTGGTCACGACAACGCGGGGGGCTCCCCGACCGACACAGGCGGGTTACCTGGAATTCATGCCCGGCGGGAACCCTCGACATGGCTTTGTACGTACTATTACCGGCCACCCTTTACCCATTCCACAGGCTAGGCCCACGCCACGGGGGAGTTCTATGCGTCATTTCGGGCACATCGCACCTGAGGTGCGCCAGCGCCTCTTCCATCAGGAGCCGTGCGAGTTCACCGCCGACTCCCCGGCCCGGCTGCTCTCCGCGGCCCTGGGCGCCACGCTGTACAGCCCGGCCACCCGGGAGCGGCTCGCCGACGACATCGTCAAGCAGGCGGGACTCGGCGTGGTCTCGATGGTGCTGTGCCTGGAGGACTCCATCGGCGACGAGGACGTGGTGGCGGGCGAGGAGAACCTCGTCCGGCAGTTCGCCGACCTGGCCGCCCGGGTCCGGGAGGGCGTGGAGCCGCCGCTGCTCTTCATCCGGGTCCGCGAGCCCGAGCAGATCCCCGATCTCGTACGACGGCTCGGTGACAGCGTGTCGCTGCTGTCCGGTTTCGTGTTCCCGAAGTTCACCGAGGAGCGCGGCATCCCCTTCCTGCAGGCCCTGGACGGCGCCGAGGCGCGCAGCGGCCGCCGGCTGTTCGGGATGCCCGTCCTGGAGACACCCGAACTGATGTACCGCGAGACGCGTGTGGACGCCCTGGAGGGCATCGCCCGCGCCGTCGACAAGTACCGTGACAAGGTGCTGGCGCTACGCCTCGGTGTGACCGACTTCTGCTCGTCGTACGGGCTGCGGCGGGCACCCGACATGACCGCCTACGACGTGCAGATCGTCGCCTCCGTCATCGGCGACGTGGTGAACATGCTGGGACGGGCCGACGGCACCGGGTTCACGGTGACCGGACCGGTCTGGGAGTACTTCCGGGTGCCCGAGCGCATGTTCAAGCCGATGCTGCGGACCAGTCCCTTCCTTGAGGAGCAGGCCGTGGAACTGCGCAACCGGCTCATCGAGCACGCCATGGACGGCCTGCTGAGAGAGATCTCCCTGGACCAGGCCAACGGGCTGCTCGGCAAGACCTGCATCCATCCCTCGCACGTCATCCCCGTGCACGCGCTGTCGGTCGTCAGTCACGAGGAGTTCTGCGACGCCCAGGACATCCTGCGGCCGGAACGGGGCGGCGGGGGTGTACTTCGCTCGGCGTACACGAACAAGATGAACGAGGTGAAGCCGCACCGCGCCTGGGCCGAGCGGACCATGCTGCGGGCCGAGGTGTTCGGCGTGGCCAACGAGGACGTCGGCTTCGTGGAACTCCTCGCCGCCGGAATCCCCGGCTGACGGGCCCAGGGGACGACACAGGAAGCGCATGAACATCGCAGTGAACAACGAGGACTGGTCCGGTAGCTGGGTCGCCGAGCGGCTCGGCGTCGAACTCGTGGGCGACGACGGCCTGCGGGCCCTCCTCGGACTCGCCCTGCGCCGCAACCCGAAGCGGGCCCACCTGCTGGTCTCCAACGTGCTCGGCAAGCACGTGCCGCAGTCGCCGGCGGTGGTGTACGGCCACGGGTTCGGTCTGGGCCGACGGGTACGCGAGCTCCTCGGTGACGAGGAGGCGGCCCGGGCGGTGGTGGTGGGCTACGCCGAGACGGCCACGGGCCTGGGGCATTCGGTGGCCGACGGTATCGGCCTCGCCCCGTACCTGCACTCCACGCGGCGGCCGGTCCCGGGCGTCACCCCGGCCGGCGGTTTCGAGGAGTCCCACTCCCACGCGACCTCGCACCTGCTGCTGCCGGAGGACCCGGAGCTGCTGGCCGGCGAGGGTCCTCTCGTTCTGGTCGACGACGAGTTCTCCACGGGTAACACGGTCCTGAACACGATCAGGGACCTGCACGCCCGTTATCCGCGGAAACGTTACGTCGTGGTGGCTCTGGTGGATATGCGGTCACCGGAGGATGCGGGGCGCCTCGCGGATCTCGCCGGTGAGATCGGCGCGAGGGTGGACCTGGTGGCCGGCGCATCCGGCACCGTGAAGCTGCCCGAGGGTGTCCTGGAAAAGGGGCAGGCGCTGGTGGCGAAGTACGAGGAGAGTGCCGCGGCCGCTGGTGGGCCGGGTGCGGCGCCGTCGGGGCTTGTCGCGCAGTTCCCCGCGCCCCTTACCGGCGCTGCCCGTGACCCCCTAGGGGCGCGGGGCTGTGTCGAATCTGCGGCTACCGCCGAGCGGGCGCGAACGGCCCCCGCCGGCCCGCAGGCGGCCGACGACCGCACCACCCCCCACGTCACCACCATCGACCTGCACTGGCCGCACGGCCTCCCCGACGGCGGGCGGCACGGCTTCACCCCGGCCCACCGAATACGCCTTGAGACGGCCCTCCCCGCCATGGCCGCCCGCCTCGCCGAGGCGCTGCCCCCCGACGCCCGCCGCGTGCTCACGCTCGGCTTCGAGGAGCTGATGTACGCCCCCCTCAGAGTCGCCCGTGAGCTGGAGCCCCTCGTCGCCGCCGAGGTGCGGTACTCCACCACCACCCGCTCACCCGTGCTGGCCGTCGACGACCCCGGTTACGCCATCCGCAGCCGGCTCGTCTTCCCGGCCCACGACAACCCCGCCGACGGCCCCGGCGAGCGCTACGCGTACAACGTGGCCGGCGCCGGCTTCGACGCGGTGGTCGTCTTCGTCGACTCGGCCGGCGACACCCCGGAACTCCACGCCCCGGACGGCCTGTTGGCCCGGCTCGGCGCGCATGCCCCGCATGTCCTGCTCGCGGTTGTACCGTCGTACGTCCCCGCGCTGACCGAAGAGAGCCCCGCCATGCTGCCCGAGCCCCTCCGCGGCCCCGCCTTCTCCTCGTACCCGCCGGAGGACGTCGGCTGGCTGCTCCAGGACCTCTCGGACGTCACCCTGGAGGCGCCGACCGAGGAGCGCGAGGAGGCGATCCAGAGCGGCGGCGCGCACTACGCGGAGTCGCTGCCGGTGGAGTACCAGCCGAGCGAGCGGTACCAGGCGCTCTTCCACGCGGCCCTGGAGACCTCGGCCGCCCGGATCGCGCAGGCGGTCGGAGTCGTGACGGAGACCGTGCTGGCCGAACGGGCGGCCCGGCCGGTGCTGGTCTCGCTGGCCCGCGCCGGGACCCCGGTGGGCGTGCTGATGCGCCGCTGGGCGCGGTTCCGGTACGGCGTCGAGCTGCCGCACTACGCCGTGTCGATCGTGCGCGGCCGCGGTATCGACGCGAACGCGCTGCGCTGGCTGGCCGCGCACCACGACCCGCGGGACGTGGTCTTCGTGGACGGCTGGACCGGGAAGGGCGCGATCACCCGGGAACTCGCCGACGCGGTCGAGGAGTTCGAGGAGCGGGAGGGCGTCTCCGGGTTCGACCCGGAGATCGCGGTGCTCGCGGACCCCGGGTCGTGCGTGCGGACGTACGGCACCCGGGAGGACTTCCTGATCCCCTCCGCCTGTCTCAACTCGACCGTCTCCGGGCTGATCTCGCGGACCGTGCTGCGGGCCGACCTGGTGGGTCCTGACGACTTCCACGGCGCGAAGTTCTACCGCGAACTGGCCGGGGCCGATGTGTCGGTGGCCTTCCTGGACGCGGTCGCCGACCGGTTCGGGGAGGTCGTGGACGCGGTGGACGCGGCCGTGAAGGAGCTGGCCGTCGCCGACCGCACGCCGACCTGGGAGGGCTGGGCCGCCGTCGAGCGGATCAGCGAGGAGTACGGCATCCACGACGTGAACCTCGTCAAGCCGGGCGTGGGGGAGACCACCCGGGTGCTGCTGCGCCGGGTGCCCTGGAAGATCCTGGCGCGGGCCGGGGCGGGCGCCGACCTCGACCACGTACGGCTGCTGGCCGAGCAGCGCGGTGTGCCGGTCGAGGAGGTCGGTGAACTGCCGTACACCTGTGTCGGGTTGATCCATCCCCAGTACACGCGCGGGGCGACCGGCGCCGACGGCAGGGCGGTGAACGTCTGATGGCGGTGCTGGTGGCGAGCGACCTCGACCGTACGCTCATCTACTCGGCGGGTGCGCTGGCGCTGACCATGCCGGACGCGCGGGCGCCCCGGCTGCTCTGTGTCGAGGTGCACGAGAGCAGGCCGCTGTCGTACCTGACCGAGACGTCCGCGCAGTTGCTGACCGAGCTCGGGGACGCGGCCGTGTTCGTGCCGACGACCACCCGGACCCGCAAGCAGTACGAGCGGATCAACCTGCCGGGGCCCGCGCCGCGCTACGCCATCTGTGCCAACGGCGGGCATCTGCTGGTGGACGGGGTGTCCGACGGGGACTGGCACGGGCAGGTGCTGGCGCGGCTGGCCGACGAGTGCGCGCCGCTGGACGAGGTGGAGGCGTATCTGACCGAGCACGCCGACCCGGTGTGGCTGCGCAAGCTCCGGGTCGCCGAGGACCTGTTCGCCTACCTGGTGGTGGAGCGGGAGCTGCTGCCCGAGGAGTGGGTGAAGAGCCTCGCGGTGTGGGCGGAGAACCGCGGCTGGACGGTGTCGTTGCAGGGCCGGAAGATCTACGCCGTGCCGAGGCCGCTGACGAAGAGCGCGGCGATGCGGGAGGTCGCGCGGCGGACCGGGGCCGGGCTGACGCTGGCCGCCGGGGACTCGCTGCTCGACGCCGACCTGCTGCTGGCCGCGGACCGTGGCTGGCGGCCGGGGCACGGCGAGTTGGCCGACGCCGGGTGGGCCGGGCCGGCCGTGGTCGCGTTGCCGGAGCGCGGAGTGCTCGCCGGAGAACGAATCCTGCGGGAATTCCTGAAGACGGTCCGTACGGAGGGCTAACCGCAGCAGCCGCCGCCGCAACAGCCTCCTCCGGAACCCCCGGTGGAGCCGGCGGCGGGCGCGGACGCCGTGCCTCCCACCGCCACCGTCGACAAGAGCTTCACCGTGTCTTCATGCCCTTCGGGGCATGCCGCCGGGGCGGACGACTCGGCCATCGGGCGGGACAGTTCGAAGGTGTCGCCGCAGGCGCGGCAGCGGTACTCGTAGCGGGGCATGAGGACAGGCTAACGGGAGCGACGGGATCCAGGCCGAAGTGATCGGGTCGTGGCGCGAGGGCACACAGACCACACCATTTCCTGACGCATCCTCACCACAGCTTCACGAGAACGCTCTTGTCCGAACATGATCCGACGGGAACGCACCAGTAAGCTTGACGATCATTTTTGTGAAATGCGGCTGGACTGTGAAGATCCACGGCCTGTATCTCTTGTGTGATCTTGGGCGCCGCTTGCGCCCGGACATACCAGAGGAGTCCCGTGAGGACCAGTCGCACAAGCCGTTCCCGAAAAAGACCGAACGGCTTATCCCTGTCCGTCTCACCTCGACAGGTGACAACGGCAACGGCACTGGCGCTGTTGCTTGTCGCCGAAGCGGCCGTAACACTCTCGACCACTGGACAAGCCTTCGCCACCCCCGCTCACGAGGCGCGCACCACCTCGGCGGCGAAGCACCACGCCACCTCCAGCGGGCCGCTCTCGGCTCCTGACGCGGCGTCGGCACTCGCGACGGCCCGACTGCGCAAACGCAAGGTCGAGATCCTCGACCAACTCACGGCCAAGACCACGACTTGGGCCAATCCGAACGGCTCACTGACCACCCGGTCGTATGCCGCGCCGATCCGCTTCAAGCGAGCCGGGCAATGGGTCGACGTCGATACGACCCTCCACATGACTGCCGGTGGCTCTGTCGCGCCCAAGGCCCAGTCGAATGGTCTGGTTCTCGCGCCCGGTGGCAAGAACGCCGTGCTCGCCGGCATGGGTTCGGGCAAGCATCGGGTCGCGGTTGGCTGGAAGGGTACGCTTCCCAAGCCGTCGATCAAGGGTACCACCGCCACCTACGCGAACGTCACACCGGGCGCGGACGTGACCGTGCAGGCGACGCGGACCGGCTTCGAGGAGAACGTGATCCTCAAGTCGCGCCCCAAGGCCGGTTACAGGGTGACCGTTCCCGTCTCCGCGAAGGGACTGACGGCCAAGCAGCGCAAGAACGGCTCGATCACCTTCACCGACGCCCACCGCAAGGTCGTCGGCACCATACCGGCGCCCGTGATGTGGGACGCGCAGGTCGACGCCAAGTCCCTGGAGCACCCGCACCGTGCCCGGGTGAAGATGACCATGTCCCAGTCCGGTGACACGGTGAATCTCACCCTGACCCCGGACGCGAGGTTCCTGGCCGACCCCAACACGCAGTACCCGGTCACGGTCGACCCCTCCACGAGCCTTTCTCCCCTGCTGGACACGTTCGTGGAGAACACCGACACGACCGCCGAGTACACCTCCACCGACCTGAAGCTGGGCACCTACGACAGCGGCACGGACGTCGCCCGCTCGTTCCTGGAGTTCCCGGTCCTCCAGCTCGACAACACGCAGATCCTGTCCTCGTCGCTGAACCTGTACGAGTACTGGGCCGGTGGCTGCGTCCAGTCGCCGTGGGAACTGTGGGAGTCCGGAGAGTCCTCCACGGACACGGTCTGGTCGAACCAGCCGGTCTGGAAGTCGAAGTACGCCACGACCTCCCAGACCAAGGGCTACTCCAGCGACTGCACCACCTCCAGCGCGGAGGGCTGGGTCTCCATCGACCCCTCGACCTTCCTCCAGTACGCCGGTGACAACGGCTACGACGTCGCCTACATGGGCTTGAGGGCGTCCGACGAGACGGACAGCAACAGCTGGAAGCGTTTCTACTCCGCCAACGCCTCCGCCAACGTGCCCTACCTGTCGGTGACCTACAACTCGTACCCGATGCCGTCCGCCCCCACCGTGGCGCCCGGAGTCTCCTCCGTCTCCGGCTCCACCACGACTCTCTTCACCAACACGACCACTCCGCAGCTCCAGTCGACCGTCACCGACGCCGACGGCGGCAACGTCATGGCCCAGTGGAACGTCTACGACACCACCGGTGGCGCCAACACCAAGGTCATCTCCAACCTCAACGGCTCCTACACCGCCTCGGGAGGCATCTCCAGCGCCTCCGTCCCGGCCGGAACACTGGTGAACGGTCACACCTACACCGCGTGGCCCTACGGGTACGACGGCTCCCTGTGGTCGCGTCAGACCGTCCCGAACGGACTGGTCTTCACGATCGACACCACGAAGCCCGGCGCGTCGACGGTCGCCTCCACGGACTACCCCTCCGGCGGCTGGGGCAAGGGCGCCGGACAGAGCGGCGCATTCACCATCACCCCGCCCTCCGGCGGCACGGACACCTCCGGCGTCGTCTGGCAGCTCGACTCCGGGGCCCAGAACTCCGTGGCGACCACCGGTAGCGCGGTGGGCGTCAGCGTCACCCCGTCCACGGACGGCCCGCACACCCTGACCGTCGCCACCCGCGACAATGCCGGCAACCTGTCCGCATCGACGGTCTACAGCTTCAACGCGGGCAACGGCGCTGTCACCTCACCCACCGACGGCACCAGGACCGCGCGGCGTGTCACGCTGACCGCCGCCGCAGCGTCGTCGACGTGGCAGTCGGTGAAGTTCCAGTACCGGCGATCCGCAACGGACAGCTGGACCACCATCCCGGTCGCCGACGTGACGTCCGGCGGCAACGCGGTGAGCAGTTGGCCGGTGGCCGTCACCAGCGGTGCCAACTCCCCGCTCGTCTGGGACGTTTCCAGCACCTTGGGCGACGACGGCTCGGTCCAGGTCCGTGCCGAGTTCACGGACACGTCTTCGGCAAGCCACGACACCTCCGCGGTGACCGTCACCCTGGACCGCGCGGCCACTCAGACCGCCAGCGCCCCGGTCGGACCGGGCACGCTCAACCTGTCGACCGGCAACTACACCCTGTCCGGCCCGGCAACCTCCGTCCTCGGAATGTCGGTCGGCCAGACACTCGATTCCCGCACCCCCCAGGGGACCCCGCCGGCCGGTCAGATCGCGCCCTTCGGGCCCGGCTGGCAACTGGCGGGCGCTTCCGCGACGGCGCTGACGGACTACACCGAGATCCGTCCGGTGACCTCCACCGCCGTGGAACTCGTCGGCTCGGCCGGCTCACAGGTCTCGTTCACCAAGACCAGCAGCGGGTCCTGGACTCCGGAGCCCGGCGCTGAGGCGTACACGCTCAGCTACAGCAGCTCCGCGGACACCTACACGCTGACCGACACCTCGGGAACGACGACGGTCTTCGCCAAGTCCTCCACCACGGCGGGTGTGTGGGCCGTCGCCTCGTCGAGCCCGCCGGGCAGCGGCACCTCGGTGCGCTACCGCTTCGACTCCGTGACCAGCGGCAGCACCACCACGATGCGCCTGGCCCGGATGGCGGCACCCACGTCCGCGATCTCCGACACCAACGCGTCCTGCCTCACCCCGACGACGCCGGCAGTGGGCTGCCGGGTCCTGCAGCTGAGCTATGCCACCGCAACCACCGCGACGGGCACGACCAGCGGTACGTTCGGCGACTACACCGGCCAGGTCAGCATGATCGTCATGTGGGCCACCGACCCGGCCACGGGTACGGAGACCTCCAAGACCGTCGCCCAGTACGCGTACGACTCCACCGGCGCCCTCCGCCAGGAGTGGAACCCGCAGATCACGCCCAACCTCGTGACCGCGTACACCTACACCTCGGCCGGCCGGGTGGCCACACTCACGCCTCCGGGCCAGCTCCCCTGGACGTTCGCCTACGGCACCGCGGGCACCAACGGCGACACCAACGCGGGACGCCTGCTGAGCGTCTCCCGCCCGACCCTCACCCCGGGCTCCGCGTCGTCGACCAACGGCACGGCAACCACCACCGTCGTCTACGACGTGCCCCGCACCACCTCGGGGGGCGGCCCCTACGCGATGGGCGCCTCGGACGTGGCCTCGCTGGCTCAGGCCGATGCGCCGACCGACGCCACGGCGATCTTCCCCCCCGATCAGGTTCCCACCTCCAACACCGGATCCGGGAACCTCACCTCCAGCTCCTACACCCGCGCCGAGATCCACTACCTGGATGTCAACGGGCGTGAGTCCAACACCGCCACTCCCGGTGGGCACATCACCACCACCGACTACGACGCTCTCGGGAACGCCGCTCGCCAACTCACCGCCGCCAACCGTGAACTCGCCCTGGCCGCGAGCACCGACACCGAGCTCAACGTGCTCGGACTGGCAGCGATGACCACCGCGCAGCGTGCCACCCTGCTGTCCACGGTGAACGTCCGCGACAGCAGCGGCCAGCTCCTGACCGACATGTACGGCCCGCTGCACCAGGTCACTCTGGAGCACGCGTTGGCCGCCTCGGGTACCAGCGCCGCCCGTGCGGCCGGCTCCGTCGTAGCCGCCCGGACACACGTCCACAACACCTACGACGAAGGCCGTCCCACCGACGGCTCCGCGAACGCGTCCGGCCTGGTGACCACTGCCGTCACCGGCAGCACCATCGCGGGCTACGCCACGGACGCCGACACGCGCACCACCAGGACCACCTACGACTGGACGCTGGGACAGGCGACCAGGACCACGGTCGACCCGTCAGGCCTGGCGATCACCACCGCGACGGGGTACAACTCCGCCGGCAAGGTGACCTCCAACTCCCAGCCGTCCTCTACTACCGGCTCCGACGCCGGCACCACCACGACCACCTACTACACCGCTACCGGAAGCAGTCCCTGCGGAGGCCACCCCGAGTGGGCCGACCTGGTCTGCCAGACCGCTCCCGCCGGCGCCATCACCGGTGGTGGCTCCAACCCGAGCCAGCGGGCCACCACGACGACCACGTACAACCTGTACGGCTCGCCGAGCACGGTGACCCAGACCGCCAACGGCGTCACCCGTATCAGCACCACCACCTACGACGCGGCGGGCCGCAAGAGCACGGTCGCGGTCTCCGGCGGTGTCGGCCAGGCCGTGCAGACGACGACCACGGCATACAACGCGAGCAACGGTCAGCAGTCCAAGGTCTCGACGCCGGACGGCGCCTCGAACACCTGGAGTTACGACCAACTCGGCCGTGGGATGTCGTCGACCGACGCGGACGGGAACACCGTCGCGGTCCAGTACGACGCACTGGACCGCCCCACGCAGACCACCGACACCGCGCCGTCGACCACCACCTACACCTACGACACCAGCAAGGACCCGCGCGGTGTGCCGACGACGCAGACCGACTCCAACGCCGGGGCCTTCAGCGCCACCTATGACGCCGACGGCAACCTGAGTACGGAGTCCCTGCCGGGGTCGATCACCCTCAAGACCACCACGGACGAGACCGGACAGGCCACCTCCCGGGTCTACACCGACGCGAACGGGAACGTGCTGCTCTCCGACCAGGCGGGGTACTCCGGAACCGGGCTGGAGGTCAGCCGGGCCCAGTCCACCACCGGAGGCCTCGGCGTCAACAACACGTACTCCTACGACGCCGCGACGCGCCTCTCGGACGTCAGCCAGACCGTCCTCACCACCAGCGCCGGCACTGGCGCGACCAGTACCTGCACCACGCGGCACTACGCCTTCGACAAGGACTCCAACCGCACGGGCCTGACCACGGCCGTCGGCGCTGCCAAGGCGGCCTGCCCCACCAGCGGCGGAACCACGGTCAGCCACAGTTACGACAGTGCCGACCGTCTGGTCGACAGCGGCTACACCTACGACGCCCTCGGCCGCACGACCGCTGAACCGAGTGGGACGACGACCGCGTACTACGCCAACGACCTGGCCTATCAGCAGACCTCCGGCAGCAGCCGCGTCACCTGGCAGCTGGACCCCGCAGGCCGCATCCGGTCCTACACGTCGGAAACCAACACGTCCGGCACCTGGACCCAGAGCGCGGCCCGCACCAACCACTACGACGGCACCTCGGACTCGCCCTCCTGGATTCGGGAGAGCACGAGCGCCTACACGCGCAACATCAACGACATGGCTGGAGACCTCAGCGCCATCTACTCCTCGGCGACGGGGCACTTCCAGCTGCAACTCACCAATCTGCACGGTGACATCAACATGGTGCTGCCTGTCAACGACAGCGCCACCCCGGTCCTGGTGATGGCGGCCGACGAGTACGGCAATCCGCTCACCGGTACCAGCACCTCGCGTTACGGCTGGCTGGGCGGCAAGCAGCGCTCCAGCGAGACGCCCACCGGGGACCTTCTCATGGGCGCCCGCCTCTACGTACCGACCGCAGGACGGTTCCTCACCACCGACCCGGTCTTCGGAGGCAGCGCCAACGCCTACGATTATGTGAGCCAGGATCCGGTCAACGCCCTTGACCTGAACGGCTTGTTCAAGATCTACCGGAACAAGCCGTACATCGCACTGGTCCTGAACACGGCCGACCAGCGTGCGATCGCGCAGGGCGCGGTCTGGGGCATCGCCGGAGCGGTGGGCGGATTCTTCGCGGGCGCCGTCGCGGGCCTCCTCAGCTCGTACATCGGCGACCACTGGTCGCCCCGGCAGAAGGTGTTCATCTTCAAGTACGGCACCCATCGCAAGTGGGGCATTTCCTGGCCCTACTTCATCCTGGTCTACTACGGATACTGGTGAGGTGACGATGGCATCCAGCGCTGGACGCATCCTGCTTTTCGTACTCGCAGGTGTCTGTGGCGCTTTGATCGAGGGCTTCATCACCGACAGGGGACTGCCGTCGACGCGGTCGCTCCTGGTGTGCCTGTGTGGCGGCGCAGTGGCGGGCGGTGTGGCGGAGCTGATCCGTCACCTGCGCAGTTGACCGGGCGGCGCTCCACCGACACCGTCCTGCCATGACGGGGACGGCCCGGGAGGATTTCGTCTTCCCGGGCCGTCCCCGATGCACGGCCCGGCGTCCCAGGCGGCAGTCATTACGGCACCTGAGCTTCTGATCCGGCCCGCTGCTCCGCCTCGGGGTGGCGGGCCCGCCAGTACGGGTTGTCGTGCGGCAGGTTCGTGCTGACCCTGCCGTACATCCCGAACACCATCAGCACGAGGCCCACCACGAAACTGAACAGCACGTTCTGGATCCCGAAGGCCAGGAAGTTCGAGTCCGTGCCGAGCAGGCCCAGGAACAGGAAGCCGTTCAGGATGAACAGCACGCCGAGCACCATGTTCAGCGTGGAGGCGAAGTTCCCGCCGATCACCATGCCGACGAAGAGCAGCAGCCCGACACAGATCGACAGCACGCTCAGCGCGCCGTTGGTGTTCAGGCCGATCGCGGTGTTTCCGCCCGTGTCGAAGAAACCGATGTTGTTGGTGAGCCCGAGGATCCCGAAGGCCACCAGGAACAGGCCCATCAGGCCCGCACCGATCCGGTAGATCCTGTTCAGGCGGTGGTCGACGGGCAGTGCCTCGTCGAACATGAT
This sequence comes from Streptomyces sp. NPDC007157, assembly GCF_040634235.1. Classification (NCBI taxonomy): domain Bacteria; kingdom Bacillati; phylum Actinomycetota; class Actinomycetes; order Kitasatosporales; family Streptomycetaceae; genus Streptomyces; species Streptomyces sp. NPDC007157. The sequence continues at coordinate 157,101 of NZ_JBEYFE010000012.1, read as the reverse complement.
CCGCCGCCGTGTCCCCGGGTGCGCTGCGTGTGAGTGTGAGGCCATCTCCGCCTCCTGCTCTCGAATGCGGGTCGCCTTCCAATATCCGCCCGGTGCGGGTCATCGGCAAACGCCTCAGTGAGGGGTGCCCCGGTCCTCCCGGATCTGCCCGACCACCCGCGCGACCGACTGCCGTACCGCTTCCGTCTCCGTCAGGAAGTGCCAGTAGTCGGGATGACGCCCCTCCAGCGACCCGGCCGCCCGCTCCAGCCGGGCCACCGCGTCGTCCAGCGGCCGCGCGTGCCGCGGATCCGGGCTGGTCCGCCCGGCCATCGCCAGCCGCTGCGCGTCCCGGATCGCGAACCGGGTCCGCTCGATCTCCGCCCGCGGATCCTTCTGTACGGCATTCAGCCGGGTCAGCCGGTCGCCGGCCGCCGACACCGCCTCGTCGGTGCCGTTCAGCAGCGCCCGCACGGTCGACAGCAGCGAGGTGGCGTCCGCCCACTTCTGCGCGTCCCGCGCGGCCTGTGCCTCCTGCAGCTTCTGCTCGGCCTGCCGGACGTTCTCCACGGCCTGCCGGGGTACCTGCTGCAGGTCCTGCCAGCAGGCCGCCGAGAACCGTCGCCGCAGCTCGCTCAGCACCGGGTCGACCTGCCCGGCCCGGGTGGTCAGCGCCTGCGCGCGGGTCCGCAGGCTCACCAGCCGGTGATCGATCTCGGCGGCCTTCTCCGGCAGCCGCTCGGCCTCGACCCGGATGGCCTCGGCCTCCCGCTGCACCCGCCCGGCCCGCTCCAGCGTCGTCTGTACACCATGCTGTCCGGCGCCCTGGTTGAGCTTGGTCAGCTCGGGCGCGAGCGCGGCCAGCCGGGCCGCCAGATCGTCGGCCCTGATCTGGGTCTTCCGTACGGCATCGAGCGCGTTGCTGGCCGCCAGCAGCGCCTGCCGGGCCCGCTCCACGGCGGGCGCGAGCCGTGCCAGCTGCGTCTCGGCCTTGCCGAGCAGCGGCCCCAGCGACTCCCCGAACCGGTCCAGCTCCCCCTTGACCCGGACCAGCTCGTCCTTGGCCCCGGAGATCTCCCCGCGCGCCCGCGACGCGACCGAGGCCTCCAGGTCGTCGCGGTCCAGGTCGTAGGCGTCGATGGCCTGGATGTACCGGTTGCTGACCTCGTCGATCCGCCGTCCCAGCGCCTCGAAGTCGGAGACGGCACGACGGGCGGCCGGAGTGTCGTCGACGGCGGAGATGGTCTCTATGGAGATCCGCAGATCCCGCTGGGCGGTGTCCAGCTCGTAGAAGGCGTTGGCCGCGGCGTCCCTGGCCGCCTGGGCCTCGGCCCGCTGACTCTCGGCCCGTCCCCCGAACCACCGCCGGGTGCCGCCACCGGCGAACGCCCCGGGCACCACGAGCACGGCCAGCAACGGCAGGCTCATCAGGCCGAGGACATCCCGGAGCGGGGAGCGCCGGGCCTGCACGGGACGCGAATACGACTGCTCGGATGCCGCCGAAGTCGCCGATGTCGCCGTCACTTCTCCCTCTCCCGTGCCGTGGTGCGCCCCTGTGTGCTGGCGGTGCTGACATTCTCCCACCCAGGAAAGGCGAACACACGGGTCGGTCAGTTCGCGGTTCGCGTGATCACTTCGCCGGCCAGGAGGCGATGGTTCCGACCACGGACTCGATCCGTGCCGCTCAGCCCATGGAATCGCTGCGCCTGCCCGACCCGGAAAACGGAATTGCGGGACTGAGTCCGGGACGATGTAGGCTGTCGAATCGTCTCGGGTGCGTAGCTCAGGGGTAGAGCGCCTGCCTTACAAGCAGGATGTCGGCGGTTCGAAACCGTCCGCGCCCACTTCGAAGAAGACCCCGGCCGGATCGGCCGGGGTCTTCTCGCGTTCTCAGCCCTCCCCGTGTGCGTGCTTGAGGCGGCTTCGGGCGTCGATGCGGTCCGGTGCCGTTATCTCCGCCCAGAAGCGGTGGCCGCTGACGAACACCGCGAGTTCGTGTTCGCGGCGGCGCAGCTTCTCCACTTCGGCCTGTTCGTCCTCGGTCCAGCCCGGGGAGGCGGGGCGCTCCACCTTGCGCCAGCCGCCGTCGTCACTGAAGCCGTCCAGCGGCTCGACCGACCAGGGGAGCCGCTTCAGCAGGGCCGACAGCTCGGCCCGGACCTGATGCAGCTCCTCCTGACCGGCGAGGAGGTCACTCGGAAAGTCATAGGTCGCAGCCACGCGGCAATGGTACGCCTGTTCGAATTTGAGAGGCGAGCTCGTCCATGGGGTTCATGTGTTCGAGCATGGTCGGGTGGCCGGGGACCAGCGCTGGTCCCCGGCGTCCCGCAGAAACGGACGTGCGGTGCCGACCGCGTCCGGCTCAGGCGGGCCCCGCGAGCTCTCCGGGTCGGCAGGGATCGAGCGGCTGCTCCGGGCGCGGCCCCGTCGGGCTCACTTCTGGGCGTTGCAGTCGTAGAGGGTGAAGCTGCCGCCGGCGCTGCGGCCGTAGGCGGTGGGCTGGACACGGGCGCAGTGGGACTTCACCCAGGTCGTGACCGCGGTGGTGGGGCGCTGGCTGGTGAGCAGCGCGTAGCGCAGCTGGTGGGCGGCGACGAGGCTGCCGAGCTGCCGGGCGGTGGGGAAGGGGGTGTTGCCGGTGAAGCCGCCCATGACGAGGATGGGTTCGGACTTCGCACGCAGCAGGGGCTCGGCGCCGTAGGCGGCCTGGGTGGCCAGCAGGTACTTCTCGCCGTGGCGGTGCTCGGTCAGGTAGTCGAGCAGGGCGGTGTCGCGGGCGCTGGGCTTGTCGAGACCTATCCGCTGCGGAGCGTGGTGCTGACGGACGCTGTCGTAGTACGCGTTGCCGACCGGACCGGCTATCGGCGCGGTGGCGGCGCCCGCGTAGAGCGGGTCGAGGCTGGAGGCGGCCCAGCCGGCCGGTGCGACCAGGATGGCCGCGATTGCGGAGGCGAGGGCCGCGCGGACCATCCGTGAGGAGGTGCGCGGGCCACGGGTCCACAGGCCCACCACGCCGCACAGCGCGAGCATCACGGCGATCGGCAGCAGCCAGGAGACGAATCGGGTGGGCCAGTCGAGCACCAGCGCCCATGCCGCCGTCAGCACGATCGCCGCCGGCAGCGCCAGGTGCCGTCGGCCGCCCGATTCGCCCTCGGACCGGGGTTCCGATTCGTGCGCCGACCCGTGCTCGGATTCGTACGGTGACACGTGCGGCGACCAGCCCTGCGAACCGTACGCCGGCAGGTACGGCGACCAGGGCTCCGGCTCGTGGTCCGATCCGTGGTCCGATGCCTGCTCCGGCTCGTACTCCGATCCGTGTTCCGGTTCGTGCCCCGACCCGTCCTTCGGCGCGTACGCCGACTCGTACTCCGACCGGAAGAGCGCGAGCCCGCCGCCGGCCAGCGCGGCGAGCGCCGGGGCGATGACGGCCATGTAGTAGGCGTGGTTGCCGTTGGAGGCGCTGAACACCACGGCGTGCACGGCCAGCCAGCCGCCCCACATCAGAAATCCCGCGCGCAGCATGTCGGTTCGCGGCTGACCGGCGCGCCAGACGATGCCGAGGACCGCGGCGAGCACGGCGAGCGGCAGGAACCAGGCGACCTGGGGGCCGACCGTCTGGTTGATCAGCATGTCCCAGCCGGTGTTGCCGGTGGTGCGGCTGGTGGCGGTGCCCGCGACGGCACCGAACGCGGTCGAGTCACTGCTGAAGCGGCTCAGGCCGTTGTAGCCGAAGACCAGGGCGAACGGGTTGTTGTCGGACGTTCCGTCGAGGTACGGGCGGTCGGCGGCCGGTGTCGCCCAGGCGATCAGCACCCAGAAGCAGGAGACCGCCAGCGCGACCGCACCGGCCAGCAGGACGCGCAGAGCCCGCTTCAACGGCGTTCCGGGCGCGACGACCAGGTACACCGCGGCGAAGACCGGCAGCACCAGCCACGCCTGCAGCATCTTCGCCTGGAAGGCGAGCCCGACCCAGATCCCGCAGGTGATCAGCGGCAGCAGCCGCTCGGTGCGCACCGCCTTCTGCAGTGCTCCGGCGGCCGCCACCAGGAGCAGAGTGAGCGCGGTGTCCGGGATGGTGGCCCGGTTGAGGACCACGGTGACCGGGGTGACGGTGAGCGCCAGCGCGGCGATCAGCGCGGCGAACGGCCCGGCCCAGGCCCGTACGATCCGGTGCAACAGCCATACGGTGAGCACGCCCTCGACGACCTGCGGAAGAGCGGCCGCCCAGGTGTGCGGGCCGAAGAGCCAGACGGAGACGGCGTCGGGCCACAGGGCGCCGGGCAGCTTGTCGATGCTGACCGAACCGCTGGTGTCGAGCCCGCCGAAGAAGAAGGACCGCCAGCTGCCGGCCATCGACCGTATCGCCGCACCGTAGAAGGGGTGGAGCGCGGCGTGCCCGATGCCCCAGGAGTACAGCAGCGTGGCGACGGCCAGCACCGCGGCGAGCGCCGGGCGCTCCCAGCGCGGGGCGTCTTCCGGCAGGCCGGATCGGCGGTTCGCCGCCCGGCGGCCTCGGTGCGCGCCGGTGGGCCGGGCGGCGGGGATGGCGGTCATGGCAGTGGTCCTTGGATCAGCAGGTCAGGTGGAGCCGCGGTGCACTGGCGGCGGGATCACAGGCGGCGGGCGGACCGGAAGCCGCGGGCGTAGAAGTCGGTGCCGTCCAGCAGCGAGCGGCCCGACAGGTCGCCCAGGGTGGGGCCGTTGGCGGCGGAGCGGCTGGAGTAGAAGCGGTGCCGGCCCTGGTCGTCGAGGCCCATGTATATGCCGCAGTGGTCGATGAAGTCCGGCCGGTCCTTGATGATGGCGAAGAACACCAGATCGCCGGGTTGCAGGATGCCCAGGTCGGTGGCCTGCTTCGTGCCGGTGTGCGGGATCACCAGGCGGCCGGGACCGTAGGCGGCGATGGCGAAGGCGCGGCGCGGCAGGCCGGTGCCCTTGGTGTTGGTGTTGTGCAGGGGGATGCCCATGCGGTAGCCCCACACCAGACGCTGGAAGCCGGAGCAGTCGACGTCGCCGTAGCGGGCCTGCTCCGGCTGCACGCGGGAGCCGTCCGGGAAGGTCCAGGGAACGCCCAGATAGTCGTAGAAGTCGGACTGTTCGTCGTGGTAGGCGAAGTCCAACGGGTTGTTGACCTCGGAATTGCGCGGGCCGAAGTGCGCGGTGCCCGCGTAGCGCACACCCTTGGCGTTGTGCTTGTCGGGCGCCCCGGCGCTGCTGTACTGGAACGCCACCGCGAAGACGTCCGGGCTGGTGTCGCCGAGCGTCTTGTCGAACCAGCCCTCGAACCAGGCGGACTTCTCCATGCCCCGCTGCCACGGGTGCGGCAGCACCCGTACCCAGGCGTCCGTGGTCACCTTGGCCTCGGTGGTCCGCGGCTCGCTGAAGCTGCGGGTGCGCCCGGTGAGCACGGCCGTACGGGCTCCGTCGGTGAACGTGGCGAGGGTGCCGCCGTCGGCGGCACGGACCACGGTGCGGTCGGGGGCGGACAGCCGCTCGAAGGTCCGCTTCCCGGCGCTCGAACCGGTGCCCGTGCCGTCGGCGGCCGTGCCGTCGCCGTCGTCGCTGCTGCCGTGCCCGAGGCGGTTCCAGGCGTACCCGCCCGTCACCCCGGCGGCCGCCACGCCCGCGATCGTCCCGAGCAGAGCACGGCGATTCGGGCGGCTGCCTCTGCCGGCGGAGTGGGAGTGCATGGCCGATCCTCCTGGAAGTACGGGGTGTGAGGGTGGTGGGCAGGTCACCCGGTGGGCAGGACGCCGATGAGCAGACCGGAGACCAGCACCACGTACGTGGCCAGCGTCACGGCCGTGGTCGAGATGACCGTGGCCGCCATCGGCTGACGGACCATCTGGTAGGAGACCAGACCGGGGACGATGAAGCCAAGGGTCTGTGATGTGTACAGCAGCGGGAACTCGTGGCTGAGGGCGAGCATCACGGTGGTCTGTATCAGCACCGCGCTCAGCACCACGGCGGCGAACAGCCGCTTGCCGTAGAGAATCACGGTGCGCTGCAGCAGCTTCGTCGTGAAGTACGTGAGCACCGCCACGACGACCATCAGCCCGGCCAACTGCACGTCGGTGACGAGCGTGAGGGCGATCCAGCCCGGGGTGATCATGCCTCCCGGGGAGAGGTTGGTGGTCAGGTAGCAGACGAGCGAGAAGACCAGCCCGAGGGCGATCCCAAGTGCGGCGGTCTGTGCGGTGAGATGGGCGGGGATCACGGGTTCCTCGTGGACTGGGGCTGATCGTAGGAGTGGCGCGGGTCGTCCGTGGTGCTCTGGCTGTCGGGCCGGCCGTGGCGGGCGGCGAACTGGCGGGCGAGTTCCCGCTGATTCGGGATGTGGAAGCTGTGGGTCGTCTCCAGCGGTGCCACCCAGCTGTACGGCTCCGGCTCGGGCGGCCGGCCCATCGCGACCTGCGGCCGGACCAGCGCGATCTGCATGGTCTCCTGGTCCAGGCCGTCGCCCTGGGGAACGGCGTCGAACGGATCCTCGGACTCGTCCAGCGGCAGCCCGGCGAGGCATTCCAGGAACAGCTCGCCCTGGCCGTGGATGTTGCCGATCGCCACCATCGAGGAAGTCGGGCCGAGTTCCGCGAGGATCGCCTCGGTCACCTCCTCGGGATCCCGGCGGTCGCCGCCGAGATCCACCACCCGCCCGGTGAAGCCGGCCGGAATCGCGTCGCGGGCGCTCTTGGTCGGGTGGCCGATCAGGAACACCGTCTCGGGGGCGAGGCCGGGGACGATCGCGCCCATCTGGCCGTTGCGCTCCACCCGGTCCGGGCGGCAGTTGATGACCACGTTGAGAGGCCGTCGGATCGCGCCCAGATCTTCCAGCTGCTGGACGTTCATCAGCGTCGACTCGGGGTCGTTGGCCGCGAAGACGTTGGCGAACCGCAGTTGCTTGCCTTCAGGGGTGACGTAACGTTCCACCGACAGCACGCCCGGGTCGGGCGGCGCGTCCCACATGCCCTGCATCGCGGTCTGCCGCTCCACGCCGAGCAGTTCGGCGACGGCCAGCGCGATCGCCACGTTCTCCTTGAAGGTGAACCAGCTGAAGCCGCGCAGCTCGGCGTCGGTCACCGACTCCGGATCGACCGCGATCAGACGGCAGTTCCGCTTGTCGGCCTCCTCCTGGAGGATGTGCAGCCGGTCCTTCTCCGCCGTCACGCACACCCCGCCCACCGGCATCGAGCGGGAGAGCGAGCGGGCGACATCGTCCAGCGTCGGCCCCATCTCCTCCAGATGGTCCTCGCGCACGTTGCACAGCACGCCGATCGTGGAACGGATCAGCTTCTCCTGATTGATCTCCTGCAGTGCGGGCATCACCGCCATGCACTCGATCACCAGCGCGTCCGGCCGGTAGGCCGCCGCCCGCCGCACGATGCCGATCTGCTCGACGACGTTGGCCAGCCCGAACTTGCGGTACACCGGCTCCTCGGTGGCATCCGGATGGATGAACCGGGCCGCGGTGCCGGTGGTCTTGGCCACCGTGACCAGGTCGCCGCCGCGCAGCGCGCCCGCGCACAGCCGGGTGATCGAACTCTTGCCGCGGATGCCGTTGACCAGCACCCGCGTCGGTATCTGCTCCAGCGAGGCGAAGTGCCGCCGCTGCTCCATGATTCCGGCGACCCACAGCCCGGCGCAGCACAGCAGGACTATGACATAGAGGAAAAGCATGCCGATTCCGTCCTTCTACCGCTGGAGGGTGGTCTGAGGCAGGGACGGGAAGGGCCCGGCGGCCTGGCCGGATCTGGCCGCCCGATCGCGGTCCGCCAGGGCCTGGCGCATCAGTTCCAGGCTGCGGGTGACCGAGCCGATCTCGTCGTGGTTGACCGGGTGCAGCACGGTGCGGCGGTCTCCGCCGGCGAGCCGCTCGACGAGCACCGCGACCGAGCGCAGCGGCCGGACCACCACGACATGCAGCCAGCCCAGGCAGGCAGCGCCCAGGGTGAGGCCGAGGATCCCCGCGAGCATGGTGCGCTGCTCGGCCTGCACCGCGGGAATCTGGAGTGCTGCCGCGGGTTCCGCGGTCACCACGTGCCAGCCGAGTCGGGCCGTCGGACCGCTCTGCGCCAGCGGCGCGGCGGCGTCGACCGAGGGGCCGGAGGATGTGCGGAGCACTCGCGAGGTCGCGGTGCCCGCGGTCCCCGGGGCGCCCTGGGTGGCGCGGGCGAGACGGCTCAGACCGGAGTCGGGCAGCGACTGGAAGGCGCGGTAGCCCACGTTCGCCGCCAGCACCTTGTCGTCGCCGTCCGTCACCCAGACGCTGCCCAGTTTCGGTCTGGACAGAATGGAGTTGAGTGCCTTCACGTCGATCTCGCCGAACAGGACCACGCCGGCCGCCGGGGTCTTGCCCTTGGCGGCCCGGACCTGGGTGTAGGCGGCGATCGCCGGGATCCGGCCCGAGGTGTTGACGGTGGTGATCCCGCCGCCGCCGGGCACGTGGGCGATGGTGCGCAGCGGTGACCCGCCCACGCGCAGCGAGATGCCGCCCGAGCTGTCCAGGAGATACAGCGAGCGGAACTGCTTGTGGTCGGCGAGGGTGCGCCGCAGCGCCTCGGTCTGGGCGGCCCGGTTGCTGCCCGGCAGGCTTGCGGCCGCGTCACTCAGGTCGGTGTACAGCTGGTCGAGGGACTGCCGGACCCGGTTCGACGCGATCTCGGTGCGTGTCTGCTGGACGGCGAGGACCGAAGCCGGCACCGCGGTCGCGGTGTCCGCCCGGTTCAGCACGAAGATCATCGGCGCCGCCCAGCAGACCAGCACCAGCACGCCGACCCCGGCCAGCGCCCGGTAGCCCGGTCCGCGCCGGACCGGGAACTCCTGCGGGCCGCTCTCGCCGAGCAGCTGCCGGCGCAGCGACTCCAGTGCCCGCCCGATCCGGGCCAATTCCCCGAAGCCGTTCACCGGCACCGGCCGGGACAGCTCCTCCCACGCGGTCGGCCCGGCCTCGGTCGCGCCCCGGGCCAGACGGCCGGCGGACAGGTAGAGCCGCAGCAGCGGCCGCTGCAGGAAGAAGTGCAGCGCCAGCCCGAGCAGCAGCGCGAGCACGACCAGCGCCCCCGCGGCCTGGAGCGCGAAGCCCGAGTAGTCGACGGCGGTGGTCGTGGCGGGCACCGCGCGGAAGGTGAGCACCACCAGACCGAGGCCGTCGGTGTCGCCCGGGCCGGTCGTCGAGGCGACCTGGGCCCAGCCGGCCACCGTGCGCCGGTTGCCCGTGGCGGCGCCCAGCAGGCTTCCCGAGGCGTCGGTGTCATGCCCCGACCCCTTCGCCGCGCGGGCCGCCGCCGAGGGCAGACCGCTGTCGGCGGCGGCCGGCGACGCCGTGCCGTGGGACGCGGTGGCGAGCGCGGTGCCGCTCGCGTCCAGCACCTCGGCGGTGCGTCCGTCGCCGTACGCCGTGGGGGCGGGGAGCGCCTCGGAGACCACCAGCAGCCACTGCCGGTCGGGCCCGCTGGGGACCTGGTTCTGGTCCTGGTTGGCGTCCTCCTGCTGCGCGGGCAGCGTGACCTTGGCGAAGTACAGCAGTTGCCGCGTCCCGTCCGACGTCACCAGCCGGGGCGGGATCGCCCCGTGCCCGGAGGCCGTCCTGGCGACGTCCACCCCGGCGAGCTGCACCGTCTTGCCGCCGACCGCCAGCAGTTTGCCGGTCTTCGGGTCGAGCAGCGCACTGCCCAGGATCCCCTTCCTGGCAGAAGTCAGTGCTTTGAGCGTGGTCGCGGGGGTCGATGTGCTCGTCGCCGGGTACGCCTTGGCCGTACGGCGTACCGTCCTCGCCTCGGCGTCGATCGTGGTGCGCATCGACAGCGCGGTGTCGGCGGCGATCTGCTGCTCCCCGTCCGACACCGCCTGCGGCACACCCGCGGAACGGATGCCGTCGAGGGCGATCATGGTCAGGGCGGCGACCACCAGCAGGAGTACGACGAGTGAGGCGATCGGCGGGCGCACCCCGCCGAGCATCGGCATATCGGCGCGGCGGCGGGTGCGGTGTCGGCGCGGCGCCCGAGGGGCGGAGGGCAGGGCAGGAGGTCCTTTGTCAATTGGCGCCGGGCGCCCGAACGTTCTACAGCTCGAACACTCTAGCGCCACGCGATTACATAACCGTCACACTTTCACGCCTGTTTCGTACGTGTGAACCAGGCCGCCGGATATGACGGCCGACACATGCGGGCCCACGGCGAGCCGAAGGGCGGACCCACGAGCAGGATCCGCCCTTCGGATGTCCGGCCGGCTGTTCGGTCAGGGGACGAAAGAGATCTCCGGGTACTTGCTGCTGGACCCGTCGAGCAGGGTGCTGTGCTGCTTGCGCAGCTCTTGGTCGAAGAAGGCCGCGAGGTAGACACGCTGGACCGCGATCGCGCGGTTCGGGTCGATCGTGCCGTACTGCTGCTGGATCTGCGCCTGCGAGAGCCCGAGCAGGCGCGCCTCCTGCGGGATCATCCACTCGTTGTCGCTGAAGGACAGGTGCGCCGCGCCCTTGAGCTTGATGTCGACCTTGTAGCCCTTCAGGTGCGACCACAGCGTGCGCCACGACGAGTCGTTGTTGCGGTTGTGGCTGCCGGAGCTGAAGAGCATGAAGGGGCGCTTCAGGTCCTTGCTCGGCGCCGTCCCGAAGAACTGGCCGTCCAGGTTGGCACCGGCGTCGATACGGCTGTCGAGCTGCATGGCGGTGTCGACCGCCGCGCCGCCCAGCGACCAGCCGAACATCCCGATGCGGGACATGTCGACCGACTTCGTCAGCCCGGAGGGGAGCGTGGCCTTACCGGCGTCCGGGTTGCCGCCCGTGCTGAGCGTGTTGAGCTTGTTGATGACGAACTTGATGTCGGCCGCGCGCACCTTGAGCGTGTCGGAGGAGTGGGCGCCCGCCGGCATCTTGTTGACCTCGAGCCGGCTCTTCGGGAACTGCACCTCGTTGGCGTCGTGGGTGTGGTCGACGGTGACGACGAGGTAGCCACGGCTGGCGAGGTCCTGGACGAGCGCGGTGCCCATCGCGCGGTCCGAGTGCAGCCCGGTCGAGTACAGCAGGACGGGCAGCTTGCCGAGCGTGGTGTTCACCGGGGCGAGCACATGACCCGCCGTGGTCGGCAGCGTCACCTGCTGCGGCGACAGCCCGCGCGTGGCGAGGAAGTGGGCGCCGGAGATCGACGGCATCCACGGCGCCTGATAGTGCCCGGACGTGGAGGTGGCCGGATACCAGAGCGACACCATCAACTCGCGAGTACCGCCCACGTACGGATCCGTACGGGACGTGTCGACGAGGTGCAGGCCGACCATGCCCACGCTGTACTTCCCCGACGGTGCGGGCATCTTGAGCTGAAGAGCGTTCGAGGCCGTGCGGCCGGCCGCGAGGGTCTTGGGCTGCAGGGCCTTGTGGCGGCCCAGCGGCGCCTCGTCGTTCTCGGGTGCCCAGGGCGTGCTCGGGGCGGACGAGGACGCGGTGGGCGCAGGCGTGGCGGACGACGTCCCGGTGGCCATCGCCGAGGTCAGCCCCACACCCAGTGCAACGGCCAGCGCACCCGCCGAGCCGACCGCTACGGCGATCATTCTGCGGCGGTGGCGCAGGCGGCGGTGATTCATGAAACCCCCTCGTGGGTCAGCGATCACAGAACAGGCGATCGACTGCCGCACACCGTACCGTGACAGCGGCCTACGGACGCGCGCGCCCCGGACGCCCCTGTAGTGACGTCAAGTACCGGATATCGAGCGGTCGGTGTCGTCGCTGCTCAGTGGCCCGCCCGCCGGAATGCCCGGCTGAGCGCCCTGGACATCGTCCAGGGCGCTTGACACCGAGACGGCAGGCTCAGCCCCTACGGCCGCCCCAGGTCCACCCGGACCGTCAGGTACGGCTCTCCCGGCCCCGGAGGCCGGTTCCACGGGCGGGTGCGGAAGGTGTGCAGGCGGCCCCGGGTGAGGGCCAACCGTGGCAGGCCGACGTGGAGTTCGGCCGTGAGAGCCGCCAGGGCGCGGCGCTGCCGGGCCTCGGCGGACGCGCCCGCGGGGGAGAGGAACGCCTCCGGTACGGGACCCCGGGTGTCGGACCTGGCGTCGCGGAGCGTGCAGCCGTAGCGTTCCGCGCCGTTCTCCGCGACGGAGAGGTGGAAGACGGGCGGGTGTCCGTGGCCGGATTCGCTCCACACCGTCACCACGCGGGTGTCCGCGGAGGCGGCGAGGCCCGGGGAGACGAACCGACGTTCGTCGAACCGTCCGCCCGGGCTCGGTGCGAAGGCGAAGCTCCAGCCCGGCCCCGCCCGGCCCACGGCCGTCAGCGCCCGGTCGGCCCAGGGGGGAACCTCCTCACCGCCCCGGAAGCGTTGCCGCGCCTCCCACAGCGTCGCGGGGTCATTGAGGACGGCGGCCCGGTCGGCGCCCAGCAAGGCGGGCAGCTCGGCCGGTGCCACCCCCTCCACGAGCAGGAAGCGGTACGACGTCAGGAAGTTCCCGGGGTCTCCGTCCGCCAGCCAGGCCAGACCCGGCGGGTCCAGGTCGGCGGTGGGCGGTGGGGCCTCGCCCGGCTGTCCGGCCCGGGGCGTCGCCAGCAGCTCCCGGCCGCGCTCCGGGGTGATCAGGGGTGCCAGGAGCGGGTCGGCGCACAGGCCGAACGGGGCGAGATGGTCGGCGCTGAGCGGACGCCACTCGGGCAGCGCGGCGCGCAGGGTGTGCCAGGCCGCGTCCGTCTCGCCCCAGCGCGCCTGTTCGCGCGCCTCCTCGACGGCCCGTCCGAAGAGGCCCTCGGCGGTGTAGCGGAAGGTGCCCGCACGGATCCGGCGCAGGATCCCGCCCGCCGCCTCGCGCACCGCGTCCGACGCGCCGGGCAGGTCATAGGGCGACAGCTCCTGGTCCCGGCGCATGCGCGCGTGCTCGGCCACAAGCACGGGCACGGCCTCCGGAACATACACGGGGTCGGCCGCCAGGCCGCGGAAGTACACCATGTACGTCTCCCCGAGCAGCCGGCGGAGCTGGTCGCGCAGCCCCGCCGCCCGCGGCCTGCCGTACGACAGCGCCTCCGCCAGCGCGGCCTCGGCCCGCTCGTACCGCCCGCCCAGCGCGTCCAGCCGCGCCGCCTCGACGGCCGCGTCCTGGGCCCGGGTGGTGGCGTTGACGAACTCCGTCCCCGTCCCCGCCCGCTCCGGGCCGCTCGCCGCGAGACTGTGGAACTGCCGGTACATCGCCGCCATGAACGCGCCGAACGAGCCGTACCGCGTCGGCTGGTCCGCGTGCCAGGGTGCCCAGGTGTATACGGCCCACTCGCCGGAGGCGTCCACGTCCCCCGGGTCCAGCAGGACGTAGGTGGCGTCCGACTCCACGTCCACCTGCAGCGCGCGCCCCCACATCCCGGCCAGCAGTACGTCCTCGGGCGTGGGGTCCTCGTCGAGCTCCCCGGGGAAGTACTCGGAGAGCCCCGACGCGTCCTCGTGCCACCGGGCCTGGTCGGTGCCGGCCAGCAGCCAGACGAAACCGCCCGCGTGCCGCCAGCCGTCGCTCACCGCGAGAAACGTCCGGTACGACGGCGGCAGCCGCTGCCCGAGCCGCTCCTCCATCGCCCGTATCCGCTCCTCGGGCGCGGGCGGGAAGCCCAGCCACCGCGTCCGCAGCGGTTCCTCGTCCCGCGCCGGCCGCCCGTCCTCCGGCGTCTCCCCGTCCCGCGCGTCCGCCCACTCCTGGCTCCACCGCACCAGGAGCGACCGCCACTCCTCGATCGTGTCCGTCATGCCGGTGATCCTGGCAGCCGGCACTGACAGTGCCCCGCCCGTGAGTGAGAGCCTGGAGGCGGAGATCGCGTTCCCGCCCGGCGGGAGAACGGAGCACAGGACAGGATGAGCGGGCAGCAGTCGACGTTCGTGAAGGTGTGCGGGCTCACCCAGGAGCAGCAGATCGACTGGGCCGTCGAGTTGGGATACGACGCGGTCGGGATCGTGGTGACCCCGAAGAGCAAGCGGTACTGCCCGCCCGAGCGGGCCGTGGAACTCGCCGGGTACGCCCGCGGCCGGATCCCGGTCTTCGCCGTGGCCCTGACCTACGCCGAGACGGCCGAGGTCGCCGAGCACTTCGACACCGTCCAGATCTACGAGACCGCCGCCGTCCCGAACCTCGCCCTCGCCTCCGGCACCCCGCCCGAGCGGCCGGAGGCGCTGCAGTACTTCTTCTACGACGCCAGCGCGGGCAGCGGCGTGTTCGCCGATATCCCCGCCTGGGTCGCGGACGTGCCCGGGAAGGTCGTCATCGCCGGCGGCCTCGACGAACACAACGTGGCCGGTGTCATCGAGGCCTTCGGCCCCTACGGCGTGGACGTCTCCAGCAGCGTCGAGACCGCGCCGGGGGTCAAGAGCCGCGAGAGGATGGCCGCCTTCATCGCCGCGGCCAGGACCCCCGGGCGGGACGGCCGCTGAGCGCTTCGCCGGAGGCGCCGTGACGTGCAGTCGTTCGGCCGCGGTGCCGTCGTGGCCGGTCGCACCCCACGCCCCCTCGGGGCGTCACCGCACCGCAGCCGACTTCGCTCGACCCGCTCAGTGCCCGGCTTCGCGCAACTCGCGCACGATACGGGCCGTCACCGGCACGGGTACCCCGTGGCGGTCCGCCGCGCGCAGCAACGCGCCCCCGATCGCGTCGAGTTCGAGGGGCCGGCCGGCCTCCGCGTCACGTTGCATCGAGGACTTGGCGGCGGGCGGGAAGGCGTCGTAGCGGGACAGGGCCTGGGCCGGGTCGACCGGGGCGCCGCAGGCGCGGCTGACCGCGGCCGTCTCCGCGACCAGCGAGGCCAGTTCGTCGCGGTGCCGGGTGCGGGCCTCGCCGAGGGGGAGACCGTAGCGGGTGGTGAGCAGGGCGAAGGGCGCGAGGAACGACATCTTCGCCCACAGGGCCGTGGTCTCGTCGTCCAGGACGCGGGTGGCCGGCCCGGCCGCGGTGAGGGCCGCGGCCAGGTCCTCCAGACGGGGGCGGGGGACCTTGGCGCCGGTCAGGTCGATCTCCGCGAAGGGGCTGGTGTGTTCGACCAGGCCGGGGGCCGTGCGGGTCGACTCGACGCGGATCACGGAGGGGGCCACGCGGTCGGGGGCGTAGCGGGCGCGCAGCAGCGCGGGGTGCTCCACGCCGTTCAGGAACGGTACGAGGAGGCCGTCGCCGAGGGCCGTGGGCGGGATGCGGGTGAGGGCCGCGTCCAGGGCGGTGGCCTTGACGGTGATCAGGCAGGCGTCGACCGGTTCGCGCAGGGCCGTGTCGGCGTCCACGGCGGCGGTGAAGTCGCCGAACAGGGCGCTGCGGACCTGGATTCCGGCGGTACGCAGGGTGTGGGCCGTCTCCTCGCCGGCCAGGCACAGTACGCGGTGGCCGGCCCGGGAGAGCAGGGCCGCGAGCAGGCCGCCCACGCCGCCGGGACCGAGAACGGCGACGGTGAGCCGGGCACCGGGCGGACTGTCCGGGCTGTCCGGCGTGTTCGGGGTGTTCGTCATGGGGGCTGTCCTCTCGTCGGTCGGCCCCGGGAGCGGTGGCCGCCTCAGGACGATCCTCGCAGGAAGGAAGGGGACTGCGGGAGACTGGGGACATGTGCCGGAGTATCAAGACCCTGCGTCCGCCTCAGCTGGCCGAGGAGGCCACCGAGGACGAGATCCGTGCTGCCGCGTTGCAGTACGTACGGAAGGTGTCCGGGTTCCGGGCGCCCGCCGCGCACAACCGGGAGGTGTTCGAGCGGGCGGTGGACGCGGTGGCGGAGGCCACCGCCGCGCTGCTCGGGGGGCTGGAGGTGCGGGGGCAGGCGGTGCGCGAGGCCGCCGGCTGAGGCCGCTGGGCTCCCGGGCGCTCCCGGACCCTCGAAGTGCTGGGGGAGGCAGGGTTCAGGCCGGGCGTCTTCGCAGCGCTCCCGGACCCTCGAAGTACTGGGGAAGCAGGGGTCAGGCCGGGCGTCTTCGCATCAGGAACCCCGCTCCCGCGCCGGCCCCGAACAGCGCCACCACCGACACCGCCGTCGCCAGCCAGGTCGCGCCCAGCCACTGGGCGCCCAGGTAGCCGAGGGCGACGCTGTAGACCGCCCAGCTGAGGCCCGCCAGCGCGGACCAGGGGAGGAACTCGCGGACGCGGCGGTGGGCGGCGCCGGCGCCCAGGGAGACGATCGAGCGGCCGGCCGGGGCGAAGCGGGCCAGTACGACCAGGGCGCCGCCGCCCCGGGACAGGGCCTCGCCGAGACGTTCCTGCGCGCTGCTCAGCCGTCGGGAGCGGGCGATCGCACGGTCCAGGCGGGCCCCGCCGCGCCAGGCCAGCCGGTAGGCGACCAGGTCGCCGAGGACCGACGCGGCGGCGGCGCAGAAGGTCAGCGCGAGGATGTCGGGTATGACGTGCGGGACGCGCCCGGGAGCCGCCCCGGTGCCCGCCGCCGCTGCCGTGGCCGCGGTGATGACCAGCACACCGCTGGGCAGGACCGGCAGGAACACATCAAGCAGCACGGAGAGGGCCACCATGGCGTATATCCATGGCCCGGCCTCCAGCGACCCCATGCTTTCCCACACGACGGTTCCCCCGTGATTGTCCTGTTGCGCCCCCCGACGTCAGCCATACAGCGTACGCGGAGGGTGTGACAGGAGTTTCACGGGGGGTTTGCGAAATCCGCAAAGGATTAAGCGGCCACCGGCGTGTCCCGCCCGGCGTCCCGCGCCGCCCGCTCCGCTCCCGGCTGCTCTTCGGACCTCGGCGTGGCTGTTCGCAGGACCGCTCGTGCGATCGCGTCGGCGTCCGACAGGGTGACCGAGTCCACGCCCGGCCGGGCGCCCGCCGCGGTCACCCAGTGCACGCCCTCCGTGGGCACGCCGAAGGCGAACCGCCTCGGGTGCGGCAGGCCGTCGCGGTCGCTCAGCCGGTACGGGCGCGGTGTCACGTCCAGCCCCCCGGTCTCGTGGCCGTCCACCCGGTGCGGGCGGCACGCGCCCTCGCGCCGCAGCCCGGCCAGCAGTTCGTCGGCGGTGCGGCGCAGGTCCGGCTCCGGGAGGCGGGCCTCTATGAGCGTGGTCACCCGGACCGCCGAGCCGGGGACCTCCGGCGAGTGCGCCAGCCACGCGCCGTCGGCCCGGTCCACCTCCAGACCGGGGCCCAGCACCGCCACCACGTCCGCCGCCAGCAGCGCGGTCAGTTCCTCGACGCGGCGGCGGGGCGGGCCGATGGACAGGAACGCGTTGAGCGGGGTGTACCAGCCGTCCAGGTGGGCCCGCCGGGAGGCGCCGGTCAGGCCGCCGTGGTCGACGACCAGCCGTATCTCGTTGCGCAGGTCGCGCAGCACGTCCAGGGCCGCCTTGAGCGGGCCGCGCACATTGCCGAGGGCGGCCTGTGCCGCGTCCTCGCGCAGGTGCCCGCGGAGCCAGTCGCGCCAGTCCGCCGGATCGGCGAACTCCCTTTCCCCGTACGGGCGCTGGAGGCGGTCCCAGGACCAGCGGTCCGCCGTCGGGACACCGGCCGCGTCGAGTACGGCGGTCTCCGCGGGCCGGCCGTCGGCCGTGAGGAAGCGCTCGGTGAGGTCCGGGTCGCCGGTCAGGACCGTGTAGTAGACCGTCTCCACCTCCTTGGCGACCAGCGGCCAGACCTCCGCGAGGAAGTCGGGTGCCTCGCCGGAGTCCGCGCGTTTGCGCAGGCTCGCGATCACCTCGGGGGTGAGCAGCAGTGGGGTGTGCCGCCCGTACGGACCCTTGGCGTTGTCGCCGCGTGCCTGGTAGGGGACACCCCGCCGGGAGCCCGCGTACAGGCGGGGCTCGCGGCCGGAGGGCGTGTAGCGCAGGGCGCCGTCGGGGGTGCGGGCGAAACGGCCGCCCCGGCCGGTGGTGAGCAGGGCCAGGTGGTCGAAGAAGTTGAGGCCGAGGCCGCGCAGCAGCACCGGTTCGCCGGGGGCGATCGGGGTGAGATCGACGTCGGCCGGGTTGGCGGGCGGGATGTGGCGCAGGCCGTGCCGGGCGGCGTGTGCCAGGTGGCGGTGGTCCTCGGGGGTCGCCGTCGCCGGCAGGTGGCCCTGGGCCAGCACCACCGCCGCCAGACCGGGCAGGGCGCGGCCGTCGTCGAGGGTGAGCGTCTGGCGGCCGTCGGGGTCCTCGGCGAGCCGTACGGCACGGGCGCGGTGGGTCTCCACGCGGACCGCCTCCGGTGCCCGGGCGACCGTCCTGGCGAACACCCACTCCAGGTAGCGGCCGTAGTGGGCGCGGGTCGGGTAGTCGTCGGGGCCCAGCTCGCCGGCCGCCCACTCGTACAGGCTGGGGCCGGGCCGGACCGGGCCCGAGCACTCCACGCTGTCGTCGGTGAACAGGGTCACCTGGCTCGCCACGGTGTTCATCAGCAGCTCCGCCGACTGCGCCGTGCGCCAGACCCGGCCCGGGCCCGGCGGCGCCGGGTCGATCACATGGACCGTCAGGCGCGATCCCGGGGGCAGCAGCTCGGGTGCGGAGGCGCAGAGGCGTTCCAGGACGCTGGTGCCGCGCGGGCCGGCGCCGACCAGGGCGACGGCGACCGGGGCGGATTCCTGGGGCGAGGCAGACAACGACGTGACTCCCGGGCGTGTGGGGCGCTGGGCAGGAACACCGCCCGCACGGGATCAGGAAGCGGACGGTCCGCCTCATCATGCCGTCGCGATTAACAGAAGCCAACGCGCGCCCCACTCGCCTCGGATGTCCCTCATGGGGCGGTGAGGGTGGACTCCTCCACGGTCTCCAGCGTCCCGTTCCGCCGGGCCCGCTCCAGCCGCAGCCGGGCCGAACGGCCGTGCAGGGTCAGCGTCATGAGCTGGTTGCCGAACCACGGGCCGCCCCGCTTCCGCCAGGTCACCGGCGGTCGCGCACAGCGTCCGTGCCGGGTGAACCGCCGTCCGAGGAACCGGGCCAGGGCGCTCCAGCCGAACCGGAACCCCACCCGGATCGTCGGCGGCACCGAGTTGTGGACCGGTGAGCAGGTGAGTTGCAGCACACGAGCGGCGGGCCCGGTGCCGGCCGGCCACACGGGCTCGGCGACGTAGGCGTGGTGGACGTCCCCGGAGAGCACACAGATCGACGCGGGTGCCCCGGGACCCGAGCCGGTGCGGGCGATCAGGCCGGCCAGTTCGGCGAAGGAGACCGGGAAGGCCGCCCAGTGCTCCAGATCGGCCGCACGGCGCAGCCGCTCCCCGAACCCGGCCCAGCGGGCGCCCCGTTCGCCCCTACACAGGGCCGCGTCCCAGGTCTCCAGGTCGTGTATGAGATGCGGCAGCAGCCAGGGCAGCGAGGTGCCGACCAGGAGATGGTCGTACGACTCCCGGTCGGCCAGCGCCTGTTCGCGCAGCCACTCGGCCTCGCCGGGGTCGAGCATGGCGCGGTTGCCCTCGTCCAGTACCCGGGCCGCCCGGGTGTCCACCATCAGCAGCCGCACCCGCCCGAAGTCGCGCCGGTAACTCCAGCGCACCGAGGACGGGTCGGTGTCGGCCCTGGCCGCGAAGGCGCGCAACTCGTCCGTGCCGTCGGGGGACGCGCATACGGCCGTGTACAGCGGGTCGGCGGCCAGTTCGGCGGGGGAGAGGTTCCCCAGGTGCTGGTGCACCCAGTACGACATCAGCCCGCTCAGCAGCCGCTCCTGCCACCAGGGCGTGGCCCGTACGTCGGCGAGCCAGGCGGCGGAGGTGTTCCAGTCGTCCATGACGTCGTGGTCGTCGAAGATCATGCAACTGGGCACGGTGGACAGCAGCCAGCGCACCTCGGGGTCGAGCCAGGACTCGTAGTAGAGGCGGGTGTACTCCTCGTAGTCCGCTACCTCGGCGCCGGGCGGCTCCGACAGGTCGCGGCGGGCGGCCAGCCAGTGGTGGGTCGCCGCCGAGGTCTCGTCGGCGTACACCTGGTCGCCCAACAGCAGCAGGACGTCCGGCCGTTCACCGCCGGCGGCGACGCGTGCGGCCAGGCTGTCCAGGGCGTCGGGGCCGACCGGGTCCTGGCCGTCGGCCGGGGGAGCGGCCCAGCGGCAGGAGCCGAAGGTCACCCGCAGCTCGTCGCCCTCGGCGGGCGCACGTATCACCGGGGCCGGGAAGGGGGAGCCCGGCAGCGGCCACACCCGCGTGCCGTCCAGGACCACCTCGTACGGCGTGGAAGTCCCCGGTGTCAGCCCGGTGACCGGGACCAGGGCGTAGTGGTGGCCGGCCACCTGGAAGGTGCTCGTGCTGCCGCCGGCCCCGTCCGGGCAGCGCACCTCGGCGGTGCACGGACGGCTCGTCTCGACCCAGACGGTCGCCGACGAGCCGTCGGTGTACCTCAGCAGTGGTCCCAGGCGCAGTCCGGCCACGTTCGCCCGCCCTCTTTCCCGGTCGGTTCGCCTCCGTCGCCCCGTACGGTACGGAACGGCGGAGGTCGGCGGGGAGGCTTCGACACGGGAAAGAGTGCGGGAAGGGGGGTGGAGCGTGGCCGGAACGCGGGGGAAGCGGGACCTTCTGTGCGCCCGGCTGTCCGCCGGGCTGTCCGCCGGTCGGGTCAGCAGCCGGAGAGGTAGCTGGTGAGCGCGCTCTTCTCGGCGGAGTCGACCGAGAGGCCGTAGTAGTACTTCACCTGGACCCAGGCGCGGACGTAGGTGCAGCGGTACGACGTCAGCGACGGCATCCAGGTGGCCGGGTCCTGGTCGCCCTTGGACTGGTTGACGTTGTCCGTGACGGCGAGCAGCTGCGGGCGGGTGACGTCGTTGGCGAAGGCCTCGCGCTGCGCGGTGGTCCAGTTGCGGGCACCGGAGTCCCAGGCCTCGGCCAGCGGCACGAGGTGGTCGATGTCGACGTCGGAGGCGGCGGTCCAGGTGGCGCCGTCGTAGGGGGAGTACCAGCTGCCGCTGGTGGCGGTGCAGGCGGAGTTGGTGACGACGTTCGAACCGTCCCGCTTGAGGATCCACTCGCGGGTGTTGCAGGTGCCGCTGATGGTGTCCCAGGTCGGGAAGAGGTCGCGCGCGTAGCCGGTCCTGACCTCGGTCGCCACGGTGAGCGAGGCGAGGTAGGTGCGGGCGGTGGACGCGCTGACCGGGGTGGGGAGGGCGGCCGAGGCGCTCGGGGAGTTGAAAAGGGCGACGGAGGCTATCAGGCCGGTGAACGCCGCGAGTATGCTGAGGCGTCGACGCGCGTAGAACTTCGGCATGGGAACTCCCTTGTGGGGGTGGGATGTTGGAGCGCGGGCGAGGGAATGCTCGCGCCGTCGTGTTGCCGGGGAGTGAGCGTTGGGTAAGAAGCTAGTGACGTGTGCATGACACGACAAGGTGTGCGACGTGACTCACAGGCGGGATCTTCGGCCTTGGAAATCGGTGTGGTGGTCACGTACCGTGGAGGGCGTTGAAGGGGAGTAGCTCTTCGCCGGACCGTCGACATACTGCTCAGCCCGTCTGAGCCGGCGCCCGGAGGCGGACCTCGATCACGAGGCCGCCAGCGAGACCTTCGGCAAGCAGTGCATGCCTGTGCCGTACAGCGGCGCGGGTGATCCATGTGTGCTGCCGTGCCGAGGTGTCGTGTGTTCCGCGCGAAGTGCAGCACTCTCGGTGGGGTGGCCCCGACCGATTGAGGACCCTTGATCAGCATCACCGTGACGGCGCTCGTCTTCGGCGTCATCTTCCTCGCCGAACTGCCCGACAAGACCGCGCTCGCCGGCCTCGTCCTGGGCACGCGCTACCGGGCGTCCTACGTCTTCGCCGGCGTCGCGGCCGCCTTCCTCCTGCACGTCGTGCTCGCCGTCGCGGCCGGCAGTGTGCTGACCCTGCTGCCCCAGCAGATCGTGCACGCCCTGACCGGCGTGCTCTTCCTCGGCGGCGCGGCCGTGCTGCTGCTGAAGAAGGGCGAGGAGGAAGAGGAGGTCCGCAAGCCCGCCGACCAGTCCTTCTGGAAGGTCGCCGGTACCGGGTTCATGCTCATCCTGGTCGCCGAGTTCGGTGACCTCACGCAGATCATGACGGCGAACCTCGCGGCCCGGTACGACGACCCGCTCTCCGTCGGCCTCGGCGCGGTGCTCGGCCTGTGGGCGGTGGCCGGACTCGGCATCGTCGGCGGCAAGGCGCTGATGAAGAAGGTGCCGCTGCGGCTGATCACGCAGATCGCGGCCGTGCTGATGCTGGCGCTGGGCGTGTGGAGCCTGTGGGAGGCGATCGCGGGCTGAGCCGGACGTGCCCTGTCGGGGGGCCGGCGAGCTGAAGAATCGGTGAACGGTCGGCGACGGCGGTGGCCAGATGGCCGCTCCGTTTTGTACCGTGGAGAAACAAAGTGGCTCCCGCTCGTTTTCCCTGACCGGCGGGCGGGGCCGCTCTGTTTTGCTTTGCCCGGCCTGCTTAGGAGCTGCCCGATGACGGCCACCGTCCTCACCGCCCGCGCCCTCCTGCTCGACATGGACGGCACCCTCGTCAACTCGGACGCCGTCGTCGAACGCATCTGGCGGCGCTGGTCCGAGCGGTACGGGCTGGACGGCGACGAGGTCATGAAGGTCGTCCACGGGCGCCAGGGGCACGCGTCGATGGCGGTGCTGCTGCCGGACCGGCCGGTCCAGCAGAACCTCGCGGACAACGCGCGGATGCTGGCCGAGGAGACCGCCGACATGGACGGCGTGGTCGAGGTCCCGGGCGCCGCGGCCTTCCTCGCCTCCCTGGACGGGCTGCCGCACGCCCTGGTGACCTCGGCGGACGTGGCGCTGTCCACGGCGCGGATGGCGGCGGCCGGGCTGCCGCTGCCGGCGGTGCGGATCACGGCGGAGTCGGTGGGCGCGAGCAAGCCGGACCCCGAGGGTTTCCTGAAGGGCGCGGCCGAGCTGGGCGTCGCCCCGGCGGACTGCGTGGTCTTCGAGGACTCGGGCGCGGGGATCGCGGCGGGGCGCGCGGCGGGGATGCGGGTGGTGGGCGTCGGGGCCCGGGCGGGCGTGCACGGGCCGGACGCGGTGGTGCGGGACCTGACGGGGGTACGGGTGGAGACCGCGGCCGACGGCTCCCTGCGGGTGTATGTCGGCTGAGGCGGCGGTGGGGGTGGTGCGGTTGTGGGCGAGTGCGGGCCCGGTGGGGGCTGGTCGCGCAGTTCCCCGCGCCCCCAGGGGGGTTGTCCTCGAAGTCGGCTTCAGGATCAATGCCGGGAAGGGGCGCGGGGAACTGCGCGCTCTGCCCCCACCCACCCGCACCTGACCGACAACCGCAACCACCCCCTCCCTACGGTTCCGTCGTCTCCGACTCCAGGGCCGTCCGGGTGGCCGTCCCGTACACCCCCGACTCGTCCGTCAGGATCCCCCGCGCCAGCTGGTACGTCCGTACCGCGTCCTCGGTCTCGCGGTCGTAGTGGCCGTCGGCCCTCCCGGACAAGAGCCTCAGCTGCGCCAGCCGCAACTGGAGCTCCGTCACCTCGGCGCCGCTGTCTCCGAGGCGCAGGACCGGCGCCGACGTGGGCTGGGCGGAGGCCGCCGTGCCGGTCGTCGACGCCGACCGGGTCGGCGTGGCGGAGCGGGACGCGGTCGCGGACGGACTCGCGCTCACCGTCCGTGCGGGCGAGGCCGTCGGCGAGGCGCTCGCGTCGGCGGACGCGGCCGGTACGGCCGGCGCCGGCGCCCTCGCCGATGTCACCGGCGCCGCCGCCGAAGGCGACCCTGTGCTCGGCGTCACGTCGGGAACGCTCGCCCGGACGTCCTTCGGCGCCGCCGTGTCCCGTGCCGGCGTCACATGGGAGAACAGCCCGCTCGCGAAACCGGCCGCCGCGAGGATCCCGAACACCGCCCCGGCGATCGACAGGACCAGCACCCACCGGGGCCGGCGCCGAGGGGCCTCTCCCCGGCCGGGAGAGGCGACGGAAGCCTCACCGAGCTCCGCACCGGCGCCCGCCGGCTCCCGCACCACCCGCAACGCCGTCGTCGCCGACCCGACCACCGTCGGCGGCTGGGTTCTCCCCCCATCGGCCCCGGCATCACCACCACCCCTGGCTCCGTCCCTGGCGTCGGCCCCGGCTTCCGTCCCGGCCTCCGTCCCGGCTCCAGCCCCGGAAAGATCGACGTACGGCCGTATCCGCAGTGGGTCGAAGTCCTCCGCGGCCGCCTGTTCGGCCGTACGGGCGTCGCGCAGTGCGTCCGATGCTCGTCGGGTGCAGTCGCAGGAGGGCGTGTTGTCCGCCCCTCTCGGCGCCCCGCACTCCGGGCACCGGTGGCCCCCGGTCGTGTCCGTCACGGTGTTCGTCCCCTCCCCTCGGGTCCCCCGCGTCCCCTCACGAACTCCACAGGTTATGCCGCACACCCACACGTACGTTCGCCGGATCCCCTTGTCTCAGAGGGGGCGAAGAGGGTTCGACGGGCCATACCGGGCGACAACCTCCACGATGGAAGATGGCTGAAAGCACTCCGGGAGGTCTCCATGGCCCTGGACATGACGCACACCCAGGCGAAGGACGCGGAGCACGTACCCGGCAACGTGCTCGTCCCGATCGGTGCGCTGCTGCTCGGCCTGCTGCTGGCCGCGCTGGACCAGACCATCGTGTCGACCGCGTTGCCGACGATCGTCAGCGACCTGGGCGGGCTCGAGCATCTGTCGTGGGTGGTCACCGCCTACCTGCTGGCCTCCACGGCCGCCACCCCGCTGTGGGGCAAGCTCGGTGACCAGTACGGGCGCAAGCGGCTCTTCCAGGCGGCGATCGTGATCTTCCTCGTCGGGTCGGCCCTGTGCGGGATGGCCCAGAACATGGGCGAGCTGATCGGCTTCCGCGCCCTGCAGGGGCTGGGCGGCGGCGGGCTGCTGGTGCTGTCGATGGCGATCGTGGGGGACCTCGTGCCGCCGCGTGAACGAGGGCGCTACCAGGGCCTGTTCGGTGCCGTCTTCGGCGCTACGAGTGTGCTGGGGCCGCTGCTCGGCGGGGTGCTCACCGAGCACCTGAGCTGGCGCTGGGTGTTCTACGTCAACCTGCCCGTCGGCGTGGTCGCGCTCGCCGTGATCGCGGTCGCGCTGCACATACCGCGCAGGACCGCCCGCCACCGGATCGACTATCTCGGCACGCTGCTGATCGCCGCCGTCGCCACCTGCCTGGTACTGGTGGCCTCGCTGGGCGGGACGACCTGGCGCTGGGGGTCGCCGCAGATCATCGGGCTGGCGGTGCTCGGGGTGCTGCTCGCCGTCGCCTTCGTGGCCGTCGAGCGACGGGCCGCCGAACCCGTGCTCCCGCTGAAGCTCTTCGGCATCCGCACCTTCACGCTCGCCGCCGTGATCAGCTTCATCGTCGGCTTCGCGATGTTCGGCGCGATGACCTATCTGCCGACCTTCCTCCAGGTCGTGCAGGGCATCTCGCCGACCCTGTCGGGTGTGCACATGCTGCCGATGGTGATCGGCCTGCTGCTGTCCTCCACCCTGTCCGGCCAGATCGTCAGCCACACGGGCCGCTGGAAGGTGTTCCCGATCGCCGGCACCGCCGTCACCGCCTTCGGCCTGCTGCTGCTCCACCGGCTCGACGAACACAGCTCGACGCTCGAGATGAGCTGCTACTTCTTCGTCTTCGGCCTGGGCCTCGGACTGGTCATGCAGGTGCTGGTGCTGATCGTGCAGAACTCCGTCTCGTACGAGGATCTCGGCGTCGCCACCTCCGGCGCGACCTTCTTCCGCTCCATCGGCGCCTCCTTCGGCGTGGCGATCTTCGGCTCGGTCTTCGCGAGCCGCCTCGCCGACAAGCTGGCCGACGCCTTCCGGGGCGTCCGCCTCCCGGCCGGTGTCACCCCGGACGCCCTCAAGGCGGACCCGCGCGGCATCACCGAACTGCCGCCCGCGCTGCGCCCGGCGGCCCTGCACGCGTACGCGTCCTCGATCACCGACGTCTTCCTGTACGCCGCCCCGGTGGCCGCCCTCGGCTTCGTCCTGGCCTGGTTCCTCAAGGAGGACCGGCTGCGCGGCTCGGTCACCGCGCCGGACGTGTCGGAGACCATCCCGCCCAACCCGGTGCAGCGCTCGTCGTACGACGAGTGCTGCCGGGCCCTGTCACTGCTCGGCACCCGCGAGGGCCGTCGGGAGATCTACCGGAAGATCAACGAGCGGGCCGGGGTGGACCTGCTGCCCGCCGCGGGCTGGCTGTTGCTGCGGATCCGCAGGTACGGCTCGGTGGAGCCGGGCCGGCTCGCCGAGCGCGGGGTCGTCCCGATGACCGTCGTCCTGGAGGGCGCCCGCCAGCTGGAGGAGCGGCACCTCGTCGACCGCCTGGGCCTCGACCTGACCCTGACCGAGCAGGGCCGTGCGACCGCCGAACGGCTCGCGAAGGCCCGCGAGGAGTCCCTGGCCGACCTGCTCGGCGACTGGTGGAGCTCCGACCGGTCCACCGACCTGGACCGCCTGGTGCGCGACCTGACCGACGAACTGTGCGGCACCGAACGCGAACAGCCCCAGAACCCGGCCCCCCGGCAGGTCAGTTGACGAGTTCCTTGCGGAACCAGTGCTCGGCGTAGACGTCGTCGTTGTGCGGTTCGCTCTCGGTGTAGCCGAGCCGCGCGTACAGGGCGCGGGCCTCGACGAGGTCGGTGCGGGTGTCCAGCACGAGCCGCCCGGCCCCGAGCGCGCGGGCCGCGTCCTCGGCCGCCGCGACGAGGAGCGCGGCGCCGCCCCTGCCGCGCATCCCCTCCTGCACGAAGACCCGGGTGAGTTCCGCGGTGGCCGGGTCCAGGAGCCGTACGCCCGCACTGCCGGCCGGCGCACCGTCGTACCGTGCGATCAGCAACCGCCCCGCGGGCGGGGCGAGTTCGGATCCCGGGTGGGCGGCGATCTCGCGTTCCAGCTCGGCCGGGTCGGTGCGCCGGCCCTCGTGGCGCAGGTACCAGCGGTCGCTGACCTCCGTGTAGTACGCCCGCCACAGGGCGGCGGCCACGGGTGAGTCGGGGCGTTCCGGGGTGATCGTCCAGGTGGTCATGGACGGCAGTCTCGGGTGGGTCCGGGGGGTTCGTGCAACCGAATTCGGTGCGGGCCCGGTCCGGCCGCACGGTCCGGGGCTGTTTGCGGGGCGCTGTACGGGTCACCCGGAGGGCGAGCCGGCCCGTCGGGCCGAGACACCGGAAGGCAACCATGTCCACAGGCTTGATCATCGCGATTGTGATCGTGGCCGCCGTGGTCGTCGTCGCGGCCGTGCTGGCCGCGCGCTCCAGGAGCCATGGCCCGCACGGCCTGAAGCAGCGCTTCGGGCCCGAGTACGAGCGGGCCGTGGCCCGGCACAACGGCGACACCAAGGCGGCCGAGCAGGAGCTGGCCGAACGGGTGCAGCGCCACGGCGACCTGAACGAGCGGCCGCTGGAACCGGCGGAGCGCGAACGTTACGCGGCCCGCTGGACGACCGCACAGGAACACTTCGTCGACTCGCCTCGGGAGTCCGTGACCGAGATCGACCGGCTGCTCGCCGAAGTGGCGGCCGCCCGCGGCTTCCCGGCCGGTGCCGAGTACGACGACCAGCTCGCCGCGCTGTCCGTGCACCACGCCGACCACGTCGACGGCTACCGACGCGTCCACAGCGCCGCCCAGGCGCCCGTGGACGGGGCCCAGCAGAACCAGGCGGGCACCGAGGAGATGCGTACGGCCATGATCGAGGCCCGCTCCCTCTTCGACGACCTGGTCGCCCCGTCGGCCGACGACACCGGCCGGCACCACGCCGGGGTCGGTGCCGACACCGGCCGCCATCCGCATCTGCCCTGGTCCGCCGA
Source organism: Streptomyces sp. NPDC007157 (assembly GCF_040634235.1). Classification (NCBI taxonomy): domain Bacteria; kingdom Bacillati; phylum Actinomycetota; class Actinomycetes; order Kitasatosporales; family Streptomycetaceae; genus Streptomyces; species Streptomyces sp. NPDC007157. Next base: position 129,511 of record NZ_JBEYFE010000012.1, on the reverse strand, counting down.
CCGGAGCCGTCCGAAGGAGAGCTGACCGACATGACCGACGCGAGGACAGAGAAGGGCCGCCCGCAGGGGAGCGGCGACATATATCCCGGCGACGAGGCGATGCCGGGACGGGAGGAGCGCACCGCCGAGCGCTCGACCGACCGGGGCGACGCCTCCGTCAGGGGGGTCACCCCCGGGCGCGAGGACATCGCGCCCGAGCGTGGGGCCGACCGGGACCAGGCGTCCGGGCCGGCGGTGCTGGTGGCCGGCCAGGGTCCGGGCCATGCGCCGGACGCGGCCCGCGCCGACCGGCCGGGGCGCGACGCCGACCGGCGGATGCCCGACGACGACCGGCGGATGTCCAAGGACGACCCGGCGCGTGACGAGCGGCTGATGCCGAACGAGGAGTGCGGGCAGCTGGAACGGCGCCTGCAGCACGCGGTCACCGGTTTCGTCGACGAGCCTCGCGCGGCCGTGGAGGAGGCCGACCGGGCCGTCGAGGAACTCAGCGCCCGCTTCACCGACGCCGTCGACCGGCGCCGCCGTACCCTGCGCGGCAGCTGGCAGGAGACCGACCGGGACCACCCCGGCACGACCGACACCGAGCAACTCCGGCTGGCCCTGCGCGACTACCGCGAACTGGCGGACCGGCTAATGCACATCTGAGTCACCCGAGTCACCCGAGTCACCTGAGCCACCTGAGTCCGGTTCCGACCCGGCCGCCGCCCGGCGCTCCCGCCACTCGCGTACGACCTCATCGACGTCGTACGGCTTCTTGCCCAGCGGGGGCCCGGGCGGCGGCTTGAACATCATGTCCCGGATCTTCACGTTGACCTCGGTGATGATGCCGCGGACGAGCCGCTCCGAGGGGGCCGCGTAGGCGGCCGCCAGAGCGTCCTCCGCCTCCTTGCGCAACGCGAGGGCCGGGGGCAGCATCGCCAGGCCCTCCCGGGCCATCTTCCGTTTGATCCACCACAGTTCGTCGTACGGCGTGTCCAGGTCGGCCGGCAACGGCTCGCCCGCGCCGGTGAGTTGATCGAAGTCACCGCGCTGCTGCGCATCACGGATCTGCTTGTCGACCCAGGACTCGAACGGTACCCCGGGTGGCTTTCGCTCGGTCATGACTTCATTGTGCCGGACGCCACCCCGCCGGGCGTTTTATCATGCGCCGGAGATCCAGGAACGATTCAGGAACCGCGCAGGGGGAACGCACGTGCTCGAACTCACCATGGCTTCCGTGTCCGGAGACGCGGGCGAGACGGCCGGGATGCTCATGGCCGACGCGCCCAGCGAGCCGGGCGCCGTGCTGCGAGTGGGCCGCGATGCCTCCGCCTGCCGGCTCACCACGCCCGACGACTGGCTGTTCGTCTCCCGGGTGCACCTGGAGTTCCTGTGTGGGCCCGAGGGCGGCTGGCAGGTCACCTGGCTGCGCGGTTCCCAGGCCGAACCGTCCTCCGAGGTGCTGCTGACCGTCGGCGAGTACGCCCAGGCCATCGGGTACGGCGGCACGGTCGCACTGCCCCGGGGCGGCTCCGGCGAGATCGTCGTCCGGGACCGCACCGCCCCGCGCAGCGTCAACGTGGGCTTCTACCACGAGGGTTGAGCGGCACCCCTCAGTCGAGCACCCGGGCCAGGGCGAAGCCGTCGTAGCCCTTGCTGCCGACCGTCTGGATCGCCGTGCCGCTCAGCCTCGGGTGGGTGGCGATCAGCTCGATCGCGGCGCGGGTGCCGACCACGTCCGGTTCGCCGCTGTCGGCGTCGGCGACCCGGCCGCCGCGCACCACGTTGTCGACGACGATCAGGCTGCCGGTGCGGGTGAGCCGCAGCGCCCACTCCACGTAGTGCGGGTTGTTGGCCTTGTCGGCGTCGATGAAGACCAGGTCGAAGGGGGCCGGGTTCTCGTCGGCGAGTTTGGGCAGCGACTCCAGGGCGGGGCCGACCCGCACCTCGACGAGCCGCTCCAGGCCGGCGCGGGCGATGTTGCGGATCGCGACCTCGGCGTGCCGGGCGTTGTACTCCAGCGAGATCAGCCTGCCGTCCTCGGGCAGGGCGCGGGCCAGCCAGATGGTGCTGTAGCCGCCTAGGGTGCCGATCTCCAGGATGCTCCGGGCGTCCTGGATCTGCGCGAGGAGCTGGAGCAGCTTGCCCTGGTTGGCGGTCACGCTGACGTGCGGGAGGTCGTTGGCCTCGCTCTCGCGCAGGGCCGCCTGGAGCGCCTCGTCGTCCGGCGAGAGGTGGCTGGTGAAGTAGAAGTCGACGTCGTCCCAGAGCTGAGAGCCGCTCATGCGTCCGCTGCCTTTCGGATGTCCGGTAACTGCCCTCTGACAGCTATCTGCTTAGCACTACTTAGGCGACGGGTGCCTCGGTGATCCACCGCCCCGGTACCGGACGGAACTCAGCCGATCGGCGCAGGGGGCCGGGCCGGTGGCGGTGGCGGCCGCACCGGCGGTGGTGGCGGCGGGGCCGGGCGGCGGGAGCGTCGTACGGCCGCCACGGAGGTGACCGTGACGGCCAGCAGCAGCGCGCCGCCGACCGTCAGCAGCCACAGCGGGATCCCGGCCGCCTCGCGCAGCCGGTCCTCGTAGACGACCTGCTGGAAGGGGGTGTCCGAGGAGGCCCGGCGCAGCACGTGGTCGCCGGATATCCGGGACGGGTACGGGAACTCCTGGCCGATGGCCGTCAGATACGGGGTGCCGGCGGCGAGTTCGCGCAGATCGCCGGCCGGACGGCTGAGACGGCCGGCGTAGACGACCCTCGGGGGTTCGCCGCCGATCGCCGAGCGCGGCTCCATGCGGTGCGCGGCGAGCACGTACAGGCCCAGTGACTGCGGGGTGGCCGCGAGCCTGGACAGCCGCATCGGGTAGACCGGCCGGTCGCTGGCGAAGGCGAGGCGCAGCGGGTCGAGGGCGCCGTTCAGCGTGGAGCCCGCGGTCTCGGGGGCGAGCCTGACCGCGACGTACTCCCAGCGCTGGTCGACGTAGGGCCGCAGCGCGGTGTCCAGGCGGGGCGGTGACGGGAAGCCGTTGCCGCGCAGCCAGCCGTCCAGGGCGCCGGGGTCGGTGGCGGTCAGCTGGGCCACGTCGAACGGGCCGAGCCGCAGGCGGTCGACCACGCCGACGCGGGGGGCCTGCGCGGCGCCGCCGGGCGGGCCTGCGGGCGTGGTGCCCCCGGTGGTGAGGGGCCAGTCGCCGTTCTGGGGCCAGAGGTGGTACCGGGTGCGGTGCACCGGGGCGGTGAGGGTGTGCAGCTCGTCGAAGAGGGCCGGGTCGCCGAGGGCGACGGTGGCGCGGTGCGGGACGGGCATGATCCAGGCGGCGTGGTCGGCGTCGCCGTCGACCGTCAGGCGCATCACGATCTCCTCGCGGGTGCCGTCCCAGCGCAGGACCGACTCCTCCCGGCCGACGGTGACCTGCTGCCGGTCGCCGGGGACGAGGGCGCCGCAGCCGCAGGCGAAGGCGGGGGCGGCGAGCCGGCTCAGCTGGATGCCGAGGAGTGTGAGCAGGACCACGAGAACACGTGCGCGCCCGACCATGAACCGTTGCCCTCCGCCCGTGTGTGGATCACCGACTGCAGACGGTATAGCGGAGGGCATGGTTCCTGGGCCTGTTCCGGACAGCCACCGTCTGTCTACCGACGGTACGCGCAGGGAGTGCGGAGCGTTCGAACAGCGCAGGTGGGTGGGGCCGAGCGCGCCCGCGCGGCGGAGCCGCACATCGACGCAGCCCCGCGCCCCTAAAGGGGCGCTTCGACCGACGGCGCGGAACCAGGCAGCGGCTTGCCTGCTGTCTCTGTCATGCGCCAGGCCGCGAAGCCGCCGATGACCGCGGCCGCCATCATGTAGTACGCGGGCATCATCATGTTGCCCGTCGCTCCGATCAGGGCCGTCACCACCAGCGGGGTCGTGCCGCCGAAGAGGGAGACCGAGACGTTGAAGCCGATCGACAGGGAGCCGTAGCGGACCCGGGTCGGGAACAGGGCCGGGAGGGCCGCCGGCATCGCCGCCGTGAAGCAGACCAGGAGGAGGCCGAGGGCGCCCATGCCGAGGGCGACCGCCAGCAGGCTGCCCTGGCGGATCAGGAGCAGGGCCGGGACGGAGAGCAGGAGGAAGCCCGCACAGCCCGCGGCGATCACCGGGCGGCGGCCGACGCGGTCGGTCAGGGCGCCGGCGAACGGCTGGACGATCATCATCAGGGTCATGACGGCGAGCACCACCAGCAGGCCGTGCGTCTCGTCGTACTTCAGCTCGCTGGTCAGATAGCTCGGCATGTACGACAGCAGCATGTAGTCCGTGACGTTGAAGACCAGGACCAGGGCCATGCACAGCAGCAGGGCCTTCCACTGGCCGGTGATCATCTCGCGCAGCGGGACCTTCGGGCGGGACTGCTCGGCCTTCTCGACCTCCGCGGTGAACGCGGGGGTCTCCTCCAGGCGCATCCGCAGGTACAGGCCGATGATGCCCATCGGGCCCGCGATCAGGAACGGGATGCGCCAGCCCCAGGAGGTGAGGTCGCCGTCGGAGAGCAGGGCCGTCATCAGGGTGACCAGGCCCGCGCCGCCGATGTAGCCCGCGAGCGTGCCGAACTCCAGCCAGCTGCCGAAGAAGCCGCGCCTCTTGTCGGGCGCGTACTCGGCGATGAACGTGGACGCGCCCGCGTACTCGCCGCCGGTCGAGAAGCCCTGCACCAGGCGGGCGGCGAGGAGCAGGATCGGGGCGCCGACGCCGATCGTCGCGTACGAGGGGATCAGGCCGATCGCGAAGGTGCCGGCCGCCATCATGATCATGGTGACGGCGAGGACCTTCTGGCGGCCCACGCGGTCGCCGAGCGGGCCGAAGACCATGCCGCCGAGCGGGCGGACCAGGAAGGCCGCGGCGAAGGCGCCGAACGTGGACAGCAGCTGGGCGGTCGGGTTGCCGGACGGGAAGAAGACCTTGCCCAGGGTCACCGCGATGTAGCTGTAGACGCCGAAGTCGAACCACTCCATGGCGTTGCCGAGCGCGGCCGCCTTCACGGCGCGCTTCACCAGCGCGGGGTCGGTGACGGTCGGCGCGGGCGCGGCCGTGCGGGGGCCGGGGATCTTGACGGACGGGGTGACGGCTGTGGCGGTCGCCAAAACGGGGCTCGCCTACCTTTCGACGGGGACGGGGGCGCGGCCCGTACGGCGCCGGACGGGTCGAAAAGCGACGATAGGAGGACTTGGGCCCGTCACGTCGCGTACACGCATCCGTGCATTGTGCAGCTAAATGCGGTGTATGCAGGGACGTATGCCCGCTCCCGCGCCCGTATGCGGACCCCGCACTGTGATCCTTGTCGCGCTGCACACGGGCAACCGCACCCCTTTCGCGCTGTCGCCTTCCGGACAAAACGCGGCCGGACGTCAGGTGGCGAGGGGGCCGCCCGCGTCTCTCACAGAAAGGAATGGGAGCCTCGTAGGGGTTCTCAGGGTTCTCAGAGCGGACGAGCGGGGCGGGAGGCCGGCGCGGCGTGGCGAACGTGGAACACAGTGGGAGACCGGGAGACGCGTTCGGGGGAGCGGAGCCAGGGACGCGGTTCAGAATGGCCCGGCTCGGCCTGTGGGCGGTGGCCGCGATCCTCGCCGTACGGCAGCTGGCCGTCGTCCTCGGCACGCCGAGCGGGGACCGGCTGACGGATCTGGAGACCTGGGTCGGCCCGGAGGGCGTGCTGCACGTCAAGGGCTCGCTCTACGACTCGACGCAGTTCACCGGGTCCCCCTTCGGCGGGCTGGTGCTCAAGCCGCTCACCAGAGCCGCCGAGCAGGCCCTCGGCTGGGGCTGGACCTTCGGCACGCTGCTGCTGGTGGTCGCCCTCGGCCTGGTCGCCGCCCGCGCGCTGCCGCAGCCGTTGAGCCGCCGTACCGCGCTGCTGGCCACCCCGGTCGCCATCAGCCTGCTGATGCTCTCGCTGCCGGTCCGCAACACCCTCTGGCTCGGCCAGACCAGCATCATCCCGGTGCTGTTCGTCCTGCTCGGCTGCTTCGCCGCCCGCGGGCAGCGCGACGGCGGACTGTGCGTCGGCCTGGCCGCCGCGCTCCAGCCGGCCCTGTTGCTGTTCGCCCCGCTGCTCTGGTTCACCGGCCGCCGCCGGGCGGCCCTCGCCTCCGGCGTCACCTTCGCCGTGTGTACGGCGCTGGCCTGGGCGGCGCTGCCGCACGACTCGTCCACCTACTGGATCCACCACACGGCCGGCGTGGGCCTCGGCGGCGAGGCCGACGCGCTCGCCAACCAGTCGCTGCACGGCGCCCTGCTGCGGTTCGGACTGAGCGGCCCGCTGGAGATCGTCCTGTTCCTGGCGCTCGCCGCGGCCGTGGCCGTCCTAGCGCTGCGTCGCGCGGTCCGTTACGCCCGGGACGGGCAGCTGCTGCTGGCGGTCGCGATCACCGGCTGCGCGGTGGTGGCGGTGTCGCCGGCCTCCTGGCAGCACCAGCTGCTGTGGGTGCTGCTCGCGGTGGTCGGCCGGACCGGACGGCGCGCCGCCGACCGGTCGGTGTGGCCGGTCGTGGTGGTCATGGTGATGACGCTGCCCGCCAAGGCACTCCTGCCGAACCAGCCCCTCTTCGTCCCGGTGCGTGACAACGTCGTCCTGCTGGCCGCCCTGGCCGCGGCCACGGTCGTACCGTTCCTGTCCCGCACCGCCCCGGAGTTCGCCCGTCCGATCCCGACGGACTACGCGGAGCCGGTGCCGGCCCGCTTCCGCCGGGTGCCGTTGGCCTCCGGGCTGCGCCGGGTCCTGACCCGGCCGAACCTCTTCCTCGAACTGGTCGTGATGCGGCTGGTCTACTTCGCCTACCAGCAGGTACGGCTGGCCGCCGCCGGGGACGGGGACGGTACCTCCGGGCGGGCCCGGGCCGAGCACCACGGGCACCAGATCCTCGGCATCGAGCGGTTCCTGCACGTCGACATCGAGCACTGGGCCAACCACACCGTGCAGGGCATCGGCTGGCTGCGGGACTTCTTCGACTTCTACTACGAGTCCTTCCACTTCGTCGTCCCGCTGACCGTTCTCGCGGTCCTCTACGTCCGCCGCCCGGTCGACTACCGCTGGGCCCGAACCGCCCTGGGCTTCGCCACCGCCTTCGCCCTGATCGGCTTCTGGCTCTACCCGCTGGCCCCGCCGCGTCTGATGCCGGGGCTCGGCATCATCGACACCGTTCACGGCCCGCAGAACTTCGCCAAGCCCGACTACGGCACCTTCACCGAGCTGACCAACCAGTACGCGGCGATGCCCTCGCTGCACTTCGGCTGGTCGCTGTGGTGCGGGATCGTGATCGCCGTCGTCGCCCCGAAGTGGTGGCTGAAGGCCCTCGGCCTGCTGCACCCCCTCCTGACGGTCTCGGCGATCATCGCCACCGGCAACCACTGGGTCCTGGACGCGGTGGGTGGCGCGACGGTGGTCGGCGCGGGCTTCGGCGTCGGCTACCTGCTCCAGGGGCCGCGGGCCCGGACGGTGAGGGCGGTGGTGCCGGAGAAGGCGCGGGAGCCGGTGCCGACACCGGCTCCCGGGTGAGGTCCTAGAGCCGCTGGATGATCGTCCCGGTGGCCAGGCCGCCGCCCGCGCACATGGTCACCAGGGCGAACTCCTTGTCCGTGCGCTCCAGTTCGTGCAGGGCGGTGGTGATCAGACGGGCCCCGGTGGCCCCGACGGGGTGCCCCAGGGCGATGGCGCCGCCATTGACGTTGACCTTGTCCAGACTCTGCTCGAAGACCTGGGCCCAGCTCAGCACCACCGACGCGAACGCCTCGTTGATCTCGACCAGGTCGATGTCCCTGAGGGTCATGCCGGCCTTGCCGAGCACGGCCCGGGTCGCGTCGATCGGGCCGTCGAGGTGGAAGTGCGGGTCGGCGCCGACCAGGGCCTGGGCGACGATCCGGGCCCGCGGGCGCAGCTTCAGGGCGCGGGCCATCCGCTTCGACGCCCACATGATGGCGGCCGCGCCGTCCGAGATCTGGGACGAGTTGCCCGCGGTGTGGACCGCCGTCGGCATCACCGGCTTCAGGCCGGACAGCGCCTCCATGGACGTGTCGCGCAGACCCTCGTCCCTGTCGACCAGCCGCCACATGCCCTGCCCGGCGTGCTGTTCCTCCTCCGTGGTCGGCACCTGCACGGCGAAGGTCTCCCGTTTGAAGCGTTCCTCGGCCCAGGCGTGTGCGGCCCGCTCCTGCGAGAGCAGCCCGAGCGAGTCGACGTTCTCCCTGGTCAGGCCCCGGTGGCGGGCGATGCGCTCGGCGGCCTCGAACTGGTTGGGCAGATCGACGTTCCACTCGTCGGGGAAGGGCTTGCCCGGCCCGTGCTTGGAGCCGGAGCCGAGCGGCACCCGCGACATCGCCTCGATCCCGCAGCTGATCCCGACGTCGATGACCCCGGCGGCGATCATGTTCGCGGTCATGTGCGAGGCCTGCTGCGAGGAGCCGCACTGGCAGTCGACGGTCGTGGCCGCGGTCTCGTACGGCAGCCCGACGGTCAGCCAGGCCGTACGCGCGGGGTTCATGGACTGCTCGCCGGCGTGGGTCACCGTGCCGCCGACGATCTGCTCGACGCAGTCGGCGGGGATGCCGGTGCGGCCGAGGAGTTCACGGTAGGTCTCGCCCAGGAGATAGGCGGGATGGAGATTGGCGAGCGCGCCACCGCGCTTGCCGATGGGGGTGCGTACGGCTTCGACGATCACGGGTTCCGCGGCCATGGGGGCTCGGTCCTCTCCTCGGTCACCCGCGCGGCGCAGGGGCGTCCCGGCCCGGCCCGCCACGCAGAACTAGAACGCGTACTAGTTCTGTGTGCAGTCTGCTGACAGCCTGTCCGCAACCGCAAGGGGGGTGCACGCAATTGGGGTGACCGCACCCCTTGCGACTTGTAGAACCCGTTACTACCTTCACGGCAACCGGCCTCATCTGATGGACCGTCAGATGGGTCTCGCACGACATACGCATCCAGGTTCGTACACGGTGGGAGTGAGTCGCCATGCCCTGTCCCGCACTGCCCGACGGGTTCGACCTCACCGACCCCGACCTGCTCCATCACCGGGTGCCGCTCCCGGAGTTCGCCGAGCTGCGCCGGGCGGAACCGGTGCGCTGGATCGAACAGCCGCACGGCATCGCCGGCTTCGCGGACGACGGCTACTGGGCCGTCACCCGGCACGCCGACGTCAAGTACGTCTCCACGCACCCCGAGATCTTCTCGTCCTGGCTCAACACCGCGATCATCCGCTTCACCGAGCACATACCGCGCGACGCGATCGACGCCCAGCGCCTGATCCTGCTGAACATGGACCCGCCCGAGCACACCCGGGTCCGCCAGATCATCCAGCGCGGCTTCACCCCCCGCTCCATCCGCGCCCTGGAGGACCGGCTGCGCGCCCGCGCCCTGGCGATCACCGACGCGGCCCGCGCCCACTCCGGCCCCTTCGACTTCGTCACCGAGGTCGCCTGCGAGCTCCCCCTCCAGGCGATCGCCGAACTGATCGGCATCCCCCAGGACGACCGGGCCAAGATCTTCGACTGGTCCAACAAGATGATCTCGTACGACGACCCGGAGTACGCGATCACCGAGGAGGTGGGCGCCGAGTCGGCCACCGAGCTGATCGCCTACGCGATGAACATGGCCGCCGACCGCAAGCAGTGCCCGGCCAAGGACATCGTCTCCACGCTGGTGGCGGCGGAGGACGAGGGCAACCTGAACTCCGACGAGTTCGGCTTCTTCGTGCTGATGCTCGCGGTGGCCGGAAACGAGACCACCCGCAACGCCATCACCCACGGCATGCACGCCTTCCTCACCCACCCCGAGGCCTGGGACCTCTACAAGCGGGAGCGCCCCTCGACCGCCGCCGAGGAGATCGTCCGCTGGGCCACCCCGGTCAACTCCTTCCAGCGCACCGCCACCCAGGACACCGAGCTGGGCGGCAAGCTGATCCGCAAGGGCGACCGGGTCGGCGTCTTCTACGCCTCGGCCAACCACGACCCCGAGGTCTTCACCGACCCCGACACCTTCGACATCACCCGCGACCCCAACCCCCACCTCGGCTTCGGGGGCGGCGGCCCCCACTACTGCCTGGGCAAGTCCCTCGCGGTCCTGGAGATCGACCTGATCTTCAACGCGATAGCCGACGCGATGCCGACCCTGCGCCTGGTCAGCGACCCGGACCGGCTGCGCTCGGCGTGGATCAACGGGGTCAAGCATCTCCAGGTCACCACGGCGTAACCCCTCGACCCGGGCCGACGGCTCCCGGCGCCGCCGGCCCGCCCCGAGGGAGGCAGGAGCAACCCCCTCCCTACGCCCCGTTCCTGCCTCCCCCGAGACACCGGTGCCGCTCACCGCCGTCGCTCCGGTCACTCCCGTCCGGACGCCACCACCGCCAGCACCCCGGCGACCACCGCCGCGACGAGCAGCGGGATCCCCAGGTTCTCGTGGAGGACCAGCCAGGCGCCCAGGACCGCGCCGGCGATCAGCGCGAGGACCGCGGCCACGCGGCGCGGGGAGTGCGGCCTGGTGGCATCGCCGAGGTGCGACTCGGAGACCAGGCCGGTCAGGGTCGTCGTCAGGACCGTGGTCGCCGTCAGGTCGGGGATCGCCAGCTTGCGGACGTTGGCGTTGCGCAGTCCCATCGCGAAGGCGGTCAGCGCGATCAGGGTGTATGTCGTCGCCGTGCCGCCGGGCCGGGCGAAGGCCACCACGGCCGCCCCGGCCACCACGACCGCCTCCGCGGCCAGGATCACCCGCATCCACCGTCGGCGGGAACCTCCGCCGAACCGGGCCGTGAGCCGGCCGCCCGTCGCCGCGCCCACCAGGAAGGCGGCCAGGGAGGCCGCCGAATGGGGCACGGAGAAGCCGGGCGCCCCGGCGGCCGCGAAGCCCAGGACCACCACGTTGCCGGTCATGTTCGCGGTGAAGACATGGCCGAGGCCCAGATAGCTGACGGCGTCGATCAGGCCGCTCAGCACGGTCAGGGCCAGCAGCACGAAAACCAGCCGCACACCGCGGGTCTCGGGATCGCGGGGCGGTGTCGCCGTGGGCATCGCTCCTCCGGTGGGTCGCGCCGGACCGGGCGGCTCGGTGGGCCCGGGGTCGGGTGGCTCCGGGGGATCAGTCCACCACGTCCGGACATGCGTCGGCACCCTCGCCCGGGAGGAGGGGGGCGAGGGTGCCGAGGTGCGGGGGGAGCGGGTCGGCCGGCTCAGTACCAGCCGTTGGCCTGCCAGAAGCTCCAGGCGGCCGTCGGGCTGCCGTAGCGGGAGTTCATGTAGTCCAGACCCCACTTGATCTGGGTGGCCGGGTTGGACTTCCAGTCGGACCCGGCGGACGCCATCTTCGAGCCCGGCAGGGCCTGGACCAGGCCGTAGGCGCCGGAAGAGCTGTTGGTGGCGCTGGGGTTCCAGCCGCTCTCATGCGAGACGATCTTGCTGAACGCGTTGAACTGTGCGGCGTCCGGGATCATCTTGTGCGCGATCGCCTGAGCGGAGGAGGCCGAGCCGGTGGCGGCCTGGGCGGGCGCCGCGCTCAGCGCCATACCGGCGGTGGCGGCGGCCACGGCGGCGGCGGTGAGGACCTTCTTCGGGGAGGCGATGCGGCGGAAGATGGACACGGACACGGAGAACCTCGTTCGTCGGGGACAGGGAGTCGCCGCGCTCCGGAACCACCCGTGGGCGGTGGCCGTGTGCGTCGGCTCCGTGGCCCGCTGGGAGCCGGTGGTGCCTGGCGACGTCGTCCAGAGAAGCAGGCCGCAAACCCGTCCGCAATCACCCCTTTTACTAGTTGTGGTCGCATAGGCGGTGATGGCCCGTTGTGTGACGCGGCTCTCAAAGTGCAGGTCAGAGGGGTTAGTAAAACGGACATTCAGGAAAAGCCTGACTACTAATCCGGGCCGTAGGTGACGTGCGTCATGTGGGGTGCTTCACCGGTCACGTCACCGGGTGCGTACGACGCCTCACGCCCCGGGGTCGTCGAATGTGACCGCGGTCTCGAAGGCGGCCCGCCTGGTCGCCCGGCGCAGCGCCCGCAGCAGGGCGGGCCCGAGGACGAGGGTGAGGACGACCGTGCACAGGGCCCGGCCCAGGTTCCAGCCCATGGCGGTGGCCAGGCTGTAGGCGAGGAACCGGGCCAGATTGGCGCCGGGCCCGGCGTGCGGGTCGAAGGCGATGTTCGAGGCGGTGCCGGCCAGCAGCGGCCAGCCGGCCAGATCCACGACCATGCCGTAGCCGAACGCGGCCAGGAATCCGTAGCCCGCCAGCAGCGCCAGCTCACCGCGCCCGCGCAGCCGCCCGGCCCCCGGCAGCAGCCCGGCGCCCATCGTGAACCAGCCCATCGCCAGCATCTGGAACGGCAGCCACGGCCCCACCCCGCCGGTGAGCAGCGCCGACGCGAACATGGTGAGCGAGCCGAGGGTGAACCCGAAGCCCGGCCCCAGCACCCGCCCGCTCAGCACCATCAGGAAGAACATCGGCTCGATCCCGGCGGTGCCCGCGCCGATCGGCCGCAGCGCCGCGCCGGTCGCGGCCAGCACGCCGAGCATGGCGACCGCCTTCGGACCGAGCCCCGACTCGGAGATCGTCGCCCCGAGCACGGCGACCAGCAGGAGCAGCAGGCCCGCGAAGAGCCAGGGCGCGTCCTGGGCGTGCGAGGTGATCCGGGAGCCGGGCGGGGCGAGGAAGGGCCAGCCGACGGCGACCACGCCGACGGCACCGACGAGGAGCAGGGCGGCCAGCGAGCGGGGGCCGAGCCGTACCGGGCCGGTCATGCCAGCGCCCTGCGCACCTGGGCCACGGTCAGCCACCGCTGCGGCGCGAGGACCTTCGTCACCTGCGGCGCGAAGGACGGCGAGGAGACCACGATGTCGTCCGTCGGACCGTCCGCGATCACCTCGCCCTCCGCGAGCAGTACGACCCGGTGCGCGATCTCGGCGGCCAGCTCCACGTCGTGGGTGGCCAGCACGATCGCGTGCCCGTCGGCGGCGAGCCCGCGCAACACGCCGACCAGCCGGGCCTTCGCCGCGTAGTCGAGGCCCCGGGTCGGCTCGTCCAGCAGGAGCAGCGGCGGCCGGGCGGTCAGTACGACGGCCAGCGCCAGCGCCAGCCGCTGCCCCTCCGACAGATCGCGCGGATGGGTGGCGTCGGCGACCCCGGGGAGCAGCCCGGACACCAGGTCACGGCAGGTTCCCGGGGCCGCCCCCGCGTCCCGGTCGGCGGCCGCGCACTCGGCGCCGACCGTGTCGGCGTACAGCAGGTCACGGGGTTCCTGCGGGACCAGGCCGACCAGGCGTACGAGGTCACGCGGGCGGGTGCGATGCGGCACCGCCCCGCCGACCCGGACCGTCCCGGAGCCCGGCTCCACCAGCCCGACCAGGGCGCTCAGCAGCGTGGACTTCCCGGCGCCGTTACGGCCCATGAGGGCGACGGTCTCGCCGGGCGCGACGGTGAGACCGACACCGCACAGCGCGTCCACCCGGTCCCGGCGGACGGCGAGGGCACGGACCTCGGCGAGCGGAGCGGCGGGGGCCGCGGCGGCCCCGTCGGCGGCCGCCGGGGCGGCGGGTCCCCGGGTTCCGGGCCGCCCGGCGCGGGGTGAGGCGGTGGTGGGCGCGGGGGGCGCGGAGTCGGTGGGGGTCGGCTGCTCCGGGGCCCGCCCGGCGAGGCGCTCCCGCAGCCCGCCCGCCCGGCGCCGGGCGTCCCGGACGGTCATCGGCAGCGGCGACCACCCGGCCAGCCGCCCCAGCTCCACCACCGGCGGACACACCGGCGACACGGCCATCACCTCGGCCGGAGTGCCGCACACCGGCGCGGCCCCCGGCTCCGGGAGCAGCACGACCCGGTCGGCGTACTGCACCACCCGCTCCAGCCGGTGCTCGGCCAGGAACACCGTGGTCCCCAGGTCGTGCACCAGTCGCTGGAGCACGGCCAGCACCTCCTCGGCGGCGGCCGGGTCGAGTGCGGAGGTCGGCTCGTCGAGCACCAGGACCGAGGGATGCGGGGTGAGCACCGACCCGATCGCGACCCGCTGCCGCTGCCCGCCCGAGAGCGTGGCGATCGCCCGGTCCCGCAGTCCGTCGAGCCCCAGCAGATCGAGGGTCTCCTCCACCCGCCGCCGCATCACGGCCGGAGCGATCCCCAACGACTCCATCCCGTAGGCGAGTTCGTCCTCCACCGTGGCGGTCACGAAGTGGGCGAGCGGATCCTGCCCCACCGTGCCGACGACGTCGGCGAGTTCACGCGGCTTGTGCGTCCGGGTGTCCCGCCCCGCGACGGTGACCCGGCCGCGCAGGGTGCCGCCGGTGAAGTGCGGCACCAGCCCGCTGACGGAGTTCAGGATCGTCGACTTGCCGGTACCGGACGGGCCCACCAGGAGGACGAGTTCACCTTCCGGCACCTCGAAGTCGACGCCCCGGACGGCCGGTCCGGCCGCGCCCTCGTACGTCACGGAGACGTCCTCGAAACGGATCACGACGGCTCCTTCGGCACGACGAGGGCGGGCAGCAGGCCGAGCAGCACGGCGGCCGCGGGCCACAGCGGAAGCGTGGGGGCGACCAGCGGTACGACCCCCGGCTGCAGGGCGTCCGGATCCCGCACCGCGGCCAGCGCCAGCAGCCCGGCGACGGCCGCACCCGACCCGGACACCAGCCAGGCCCGCGCGTCCCACGCGTCCGGCCGGTAGCGGGTGCGCAGCGAACGACGGCCGCCGAGCCGCAGCCCCGCCAGCGCGGCGACCACCCCGGCCAGCAGCAGGGGCAGCCCGTAAGCGCCGCCCTCGGCGGTGAGCAGCCCGTACGTTCCCGCGCACACGCCGAGCAGCCCGCCGAGGGTCAGCGCGGCCGTCGTACGACGGACCCGGTCCGGTACGTCGGCACTGCGGCCGTAACCGCGCGCGTCCATCGCGGCGGCGAGGGCGACCGAGCGCTCCAACGCGCCCTCCAGGACCGGCAGTCCGACCTGGAGCAGACCCCGGATGCCGGAGTCGGGACGGCCGCGCAGCCTACGGGCGGCGCGCAGCCGCTGGACGTCGGCGATCAGGTTCGGCGCGAAGGTGAGGGCGACGACCACGGCCACGCCCAGCTCGTACAGGGCGCCGGGCAGCGACTTGAGGAGACGGGCCGGATCGGCGAGCGCGTTCGCGGCGCCGACGCAGATCAGCAGGGTGGCGATCTTGAGACCGTCGTAGAGGGCGAAGACCAGCGCCTCGGCGCTGACCCGGCCACCTAGCCGGATGCCCTGCGCCCAGTGGGGGAGCGGGATCTCGGGGAGGGTGACGAGGGTGTGCGAGCCGGGGACGGGGGAGCCGAGGAGGACGGTGAAGACGAGCCGGACGATCAGCACGGCGAGGGCGAGCCTGGCGAAGGCGGAGTAGGCACGGGCCCCCTGCGTCCGGCTCCGGCAGGCGGCCACGACGTAGCCGGTGACCGTGACCAGAAGGGCGAGAAGGAGCGGGTTGGTGGTCCGCGAGGCGGCGACCCCGAGCGAGAGCGCCCAGAGCCACCAGGCACCGGGGTGCAGCGTGCGGGTACGCCGGGACCGGGGCACGGGGGGTTTCACCCGCCCGCGCGTGCGCCCCGTCAGGGGCACGGGACTGTACCGGTCTGCGGCTCCGCCGCGGGGCGCGACCAGCCCCCGCACACCCGCACCGTGACGATCACGCATTCTTCCGCCGCCGCGCCTGCCAGAAGGCGCCCGCGGCCACCACCACGACCACCCCCGCCCCGGCCAGCAGCCCCAGGGACGGCCCGCTGTCCGACGCGCCCTTCGCCGATATCTCCTCCCCGCACCCCTTCTCCGGATACCCCCCGATCGCACACAGCAGGGCGTTCGTGTCGTACCGCAACGGCTTGGCCACCGCGGCCAGCGCGTCCGCGGCCGTGGCGTCGTCCGGCACCACCGCGCACGCGGTCCGCCGCGCCGGTGGCCGCCGCGCCGACGGCGCGTCCGCCGTCGTACCGAAGTCGATGACCAGCCCCACCCGCTTCTGCCCCCGGACCGCGGCCGTGTCGGCACAGATCGTCCCGAAGTCCGCCGTCCCGCGCGGCTGCGACGCGTCCCCCGAGTCCTCGCTCACCGCGAACCGGAACCCCTCGACCGCGCCGTCGTCCGGCCGCGCCGTGGCGGGTCCCTGCGTGGCGTACGTCCACCGCGAACCGTCCCGCTCCCAGAAGGACCAGTAGCGGTAACCGGCGGCCTCCGCGGGCGCCGCGGCCACCAGCAGGGTCAGCGCGGCCATCACCAGCAGCGCCGCACGGCGGACGCGGACGCCGGTCACGGCTGCCGCTGCTTCCGGCGCCCGCTGAACAGGAAGCCGATGCCGATGCCGGCGACGAGCCCGGTACCGACGATCCACCAGACGCTGGTGCCCGACGACTCCTTCTTCTTCTCGGTGTGCTCGGCCGCGGCCGCAGGGGCGGGCCCCGTCGCGTTGAGCGCCGTCACCAGGTCCGTGCCGCCGAAGTCGCGCGGATCCGCGCCCATCGCGTGCGCCGCGAAGATCAGCTCGGCGTAGGCCGCGGGTCCGCTCTGCTTGGCCCACGGCACGGCGTGGGCCTCCAGCCAGGCGTACGGCTTCCGCGCCGGCTTGGTCGAGCCCTGCGCGGCCATGGCCACGACCGCGTCGGCGGTGTTGCCGTAGTCCGGCTGGGGCTTGGCGCCGGCGAGCGCGGAGACCAGGTGCCCCTGCTCGTACATGGTGAGCCCCAGATACGCGGCGCCGTTGCGTGCCGCGTCCGCCGGCGTCAGCGCCTTGTCGGAGTTGGCGCAGTAGCCCGTCTCCGGGGCCTTCCCGGCCGTCGCCGCGAACCCCTTGCCGAGCAGACCGAGCACCCCGGCGGCCGTCGCGTCCGCGTTGGCGGCCAGCTTCCCCTTCTTGTCCGGCTGGTAGGCGAGGCCGCCGCCACCCGCCTCGTCGCAGCGGAGGGACCACTTGGCGAGGAGGTCGGCCGCCGCCTTGTCCGGGCTCTCGCCGGCCGCGGTGAGCGCGCCGATCACCACGCCGGTGGAGTTGGTGTCGCTGGGCGAGCCGGGGGAGTAGCCCCAGCCGCCGTCCTTGTTCCGCTGCGCCTTCAGCCAGGTCACCGCCTTGCCGACGGCGTCGTCGTGCCCGCCGACCGCCGCCAGCGCCTGTACGGCGGCGGCCGTGCTGTTCGTGTCCACCGTCACCTTGGCACCGCAGGCCACGGTCGGCTCGGCACGGAACGCCGCGTACGAGCCGTTCGCGCACTGCTGCCCGGCCAGCCAGTCCACCGCCTTCGCGGCCGAGGTCAGGCCCACCGTGTGCTGGGCGAGCAGGGCGAGCGACTGGCGCCAGACACCGTCGTACTTGGGGTCCGTACCGCCGAACAGCCCCGACGGGAGCACCGTCGAAGCGGACGGGGACGGGTCGTCGGCGGCCGTCGCGGTCATGGCGGGCGTGGCGGCGCCGATGACGGCGGTGGCGGCCAGCACCGCGGCGCTGCGGCGGAGGACGGTCATGATCGGCGGGTGCCTCTCCCTGCGGGGGAGCCGGGCGGCACGGGACACCCCGGCTGCTCGGCTCCGTGAACCTCGACGGTGCCGTGCGCCGACGGGTGCCGGCGCACATGAGCCGATCAACGTCCCGCGCGGGGCGGTCCGGCTCACCGTCGGTGCGACGGTTCGCGGGCAGGGGTGTCCCCCGGTTCGGGCGAAGCCGGGAACCGGGGAAGGAGCGGCGCCGGGTTTGCACCGGCTTTCCCCCGTACGGGTGATGACGACCCGGCTACCTTACCGGCCGCCGAATCGAAGCTGAGGGGCGGCTGTGGGTCGTCGCCGCTGGTTATGGTCATGCCATGACGGGGAGACTGCTCGGTTCGGGGCGTTCGGCCGACGTGTACGAGATCGACGAGGCGTGGGTGCTGCGCCGGGACCGGGACGGCTGGGGGGACGCGGCCGCCGAGGGCGCGGTGATGACGTACGTACGGGAGCACGGGTACCCGGTGCCCCGGGTGCGGCCCGCCGGGTCCCGTACCGACCTGGTCATGGAACGGCTGTCCGGGCCGACCATGCTGGCGGCGCTGCTCGCCGGGGAGATGGGCCCGGCGGAGGGCGGTGCGCTGCTCGCCTCGCTGCTGCGCCGGCTGCACGCCGTGCCCGGGCGGGACCCGGCCGACCCCGGTTCCCGGGTCCTCCACCTGGACCTGCATCCGGACAACGTGATGCTGACCCCCGACGGACCCCGGGTCATCGACTGGACCAACGCCGAGGACGGGCCGCCCGGCCTCGACTGGGCCATGTCGGCGGTGATCCTCGCCCAGGTCGCGGTGGGTGAGCTGCCGGTGGCCCGCGAACTGCTCGCGGGCCTGCTCGCCGATCCGGGCGAACTGACCGAGGAGGGGCTGGCGGAGGCCCTGCGGCGACGGGCGGCCAATCCGACGATGAGCCGCCGGGAGGTCGAACTGCTCGGCGCGGCGGAGAAGTTGATACGAACCTTGACGTAACCGCGGGTCGGACTCGGTGCCCTAGGCCGCTGTCACGACCGGGGCGATGCCCGCGGACAGGTGGCGGCCCATCCGGCGCAGGGCGTCGTCGCAGGCGGCGGGGTCCTCGCCGACGGCCACCCAGAGCGCCAGCCGGTCGTCGACGGTCGCGTGCGGCCCGGCGGTGACGTGGTGGCCGGCGTCCTGGGTGAGGATCATGCGGTCGGCGCCGGGTTCGCCGGCCGCGTCGGGGGAGAGGGTCAGGTGGTCGAGGCGGCCGGTGGCGGCCGGGTAGGCGAACCGGATCGCGGCCGCCCGCTGCCGGGTGGGCGTGGTGTCCGGCACCTCGCCGGTGGCCAGGGCGGCGGCGACCTGCGCGAGGTCGACGCCGGTGGCGCGTTTGACGAGGAGCGGGATCAGGTCGCCCGGGAGGCACGGGGTGACGTCGGTGACCCGGGGGCCGCGGTCGGTGAGCCGCAATCCGATGTGCAGCACACCCCGGGTGAGGCCGAGGGCGTGCACGGCGCGGTCGACGGCCAGACGCAGGAAACGGTTGTGCAGCAGGCCGTCGTGGGCGTGCACGGTGTGCCGGAGCGGCTGCCGGGCGGGCGCCGGGCCCAGGGTCGTACGGGTGATGGCGACGATACGGATCTCGCCGTCCAGGACGACGGTCTCGGCGCAGACCCTCGGTGTACCCGGGTCGTCGACGGGGACCGTGCCGACGGCGAGCGAGGCACGCAGTACGGCCGGGTCGGCGCAGGCGGCGGCCGTGGCGGGGGAGGGGCCGGGCAGCCCCAACTGCCCGGCGATCCTGGCCGCGGCGACCGTGTGACCGGCCGAGTGGGCCAGCACCCCGCGGACCCGGTGCCGGGCCGCGAACCGCACCACCGCCGACGCCGTCGCCCCGTCCTTGCCGGGGTCCGCCGCCAGGTGACCGGCCAGGCACGGATGTGCCCAGTCGGGCGGCGCGGCGTCCACCAGCACCACGGGGCGGGCCGCGGCGATGCGCGTCAGCACGAACTCGTCGTACGCGCACCGGCGGCCGGCACCGAGGAGCAGGACGGGCTGCGACATCCGTTCGCCTCACCTTCCGGGAGGAGGCGGGGCGGCTGGTCGCCCCGGATGCCGCTCCCCCATAGGCGGCACCCGGGGCGGGTCGGTTCGACCATGGCCTGGTGACGTGATCGTTCCCGATCCTTTCTGGCGAGTCGTCATATGTCAACGATTGCTGCCCCGTTCCGCAGTGACCCTTGTCATGTCTGGTGGCCGGATGGGGGAATTCGATAGCCTCGCGTCTGCTCGGCCGACCGACTGCTCGGCTGACCGATCGGTCAACGACGTGTCTCCTGGGGGACCTTGGTGAGTGACGCCCATGCCCCGCTGACCGGCGTACTGGCACGGCTCGGGGAGCTGACCGGACGGCCCGGGCGGCTGTCCGAGGTGCTGGACGTGGCCGATCTGTCCCACCGCACCGGGATCCCCGTCGGGACCGTCGCCGAACTGCTCGCCGGCGGGACCGCGCCCGAGGCGGGGCTGGCCGAACGGGTGCGGCAGCGGCTGGACTTCATCCGTGAGAACCGGCGCCGGCCCGACGGCAAGCGGTACTCGCTGGGCGAGCTGGCGGCGATCGCCGGCACCAGCAGGCAGTGGCTGAGCGAGTGGCGCAAGAGCGGCATGCCGGGCCTCGAACACACCGACCGGCTGAGGAGGTTCTTCGGGCTGCCGCCCGGCTTCTTCACCGCCGACGAGCCCGAGGCACTGTACGAGGCGCTCCAGCCGGTGTTGCAGGGGCTGGAGGCACAGGCCGACCCGCTGTCCCGGCTGCGCGAGAGCGGCCTGGTCCGGCTGGCCGCCCGCGCCCCGCAGATGAACGCACGCCAACTCACCACCCTCGCCGACCTGGCGGAGATGCTGATCACATCCGAGGCGGCCGTCAACCAGCCCGCCAACCAGGTCTGAACGGGTCCGTCCTACGACTCCGAGGACCGCCGGCGGGCCGCTGTGACAGGAGGTATCCGTCCGTCCTCGTGCCCGACACGCCTGACGGCGGGGGGCTCCGCTACACCGCCACGTAGGTGGCCGGCTCGCTCCCCGTCACCGGCTCCACGAGCCCCAGTTTCACCAGGCGCCGCAGATGGGCCTCCGCCTCCGAGACGGCGATGTTCCGCGATCCGTAGGGGATCTGCTCCCAGGGCCGGTTCCACTCCATGCGTACCGCCAGCTCCCAGAGAGTCAGGGGCTGTTGCAGGAGGGTGCGGAGGGCGGTGAGGCGTTCCTCGTGGTGGGCCAGGAGCTCCCGTACCCGTGCCGGCGCGTCGGTGAAGGTGTACTGGTGGGCCGGGAGGACCTCGGCGGGGGCGAGACGGCCGATGCGTTCCAGGGAGTCGAGGTAGTCGCCGAGGGGGTCGGTGACGGTCGCGTCGTCGGGATCCTCGTAGAGACCGATGTGCGGGGTGATCTCGGGGAGCAGATGGTCGCCGGAGAACAGGCGCCCCAGGCCCGGGAGCCGGGCCGGGTGCTCTTCCTCCAGGTGCAGGCAGACATGGCCGGGCGTGTGCCCCGGCGTCCAGATGGCGCGCAGCCGGCGGCCGGGCAGGCCGAGCAGTTCACCGGGGAGGATCTCCCGGTCGGGAAGGGCGGGGGACAGGCCCGGCGGAGAGCTGCGTCGCCGGGGTCCGCCGTGCAGCGGTGCCACGTGTTCCTCGGGCGCACCGGCGGCCGTCAGCTTCGCCGCCATGTAGGTGAACCACCGCTCGGGCCGGGTCTCCCGGGCCCGCCGCACGATGGCCGCGTCGGCCGCGTGCATGGCGATCCAGGCCCCGGAGGCGTCCCGCACCCGCCCCGACAGCCCGTGGTGATCGGGGTGATGGTGGGTGATGACGACCCCGTGCACCTCGCCGACCCCCGCACCGCACGCCGCCAGCCCCGCCACCAGCACGTCCCACGACCCGGGATCGTCCCAGCCGGTGTCGACAAGGACCGGCCCACGATCGGTGTCCACGACGTACACCAGCGTGTGGCCGAGGGGATTGTCCGGAATGGGAACCTCGACGGACCGTACGCCCCCGCCGTGATCGTGAACGGTCACCTCCGGCCGCACCGCCGCGGACTCGTCCCGCTCGCCCTGACTGTTCGCCATTCGTCGCCCTCCGCCCCCGCACCGCCTCACGGCCATTGCTCACTATAACTAGAACTGGTTTCAATGGGTGCTCAAGTCGACCGACACTATGGGATGTTGGGCTGACCTGCGCTGATGTCCGCACCACCTGTCGCCGCTTGTCGACGTTGGTCACTGCCGGACGGCCCAGATACGGCCCAGCCCGCGAAGCGGTGGTTGCTGCACTGACTGCTGTACGGCATCTGTGGTCCGGCGCTTAGAAGATGCGGGCATGCCCTGGTGAGGCGGTCCGCTCGTTCTATGCCGGCACCGTGCCGGGTTGCCGAGTGCCGCTGCCGTCCGCCGTCGTTGCCGCCAGCACCGCCGTCACTGCCGTCGGTGGCGCCGCCGTGTGACCACCGCATTAGGAGTTCGATCACGCGCGCGGTTCGGTCCTGCTCGCGGGTGCTATCTCGCCCTGGTCGGCCCGTCGATCAGTGCCGGGGTCCGTGTCTGTTCGCCCTCGTTGATGTCAGCCGTGGATTTCACAAGCCTTCTGATCCGTAGCTCAAAGTGGATCGGTCAGAAACGGTCATTGTGGTTGCTGCGCGGTCCTGCACGGTGGCTACTGGACGGAGGCGGTCGCTGTGGTTGCTGTACTTCCGTGCTGTACGGGGCGCGGCAGCTACCCCGCTTGCTCAAGGGCCAAGCCGCTGCGAGTGGGCTCGGCTCGCCACATGGCAGCCAACTGAGGGTAGGACTCGATGAACCGACGCATCTCTCCCAGCGCAGCCGTCCTGGGCGCTCCGATCTCGTCGTAGTCGAACCCGGTGTCTTGATGTCCCAAGCTGTCAATATCCGCCCACGCCGGGTCCTCGGCGAAGATGAGCTGCAGCTCCACTTTCCAGTACTCCGGCTGCCAGTCGGGGTCATCACGGTCGCTGGCATCGTTGACGGCAAGCAGTCGCCCGAAGGACAGCGAAGGTTGGTCGTCGTTCCAGCCCCACCTGCCCCACTCGACGATGAAGCCGTCACCGTCGTTCTCGGTCCGCTCGATCCCTTGGACCTCGATCTGGAGGAACTCGCCGAAGGCATCCCAGGCGGCGTCGACATCGCGTACGGCATCGGGCTCGATCGCACGCTGCTTCAAGATGCGCGCGAAGACGTCCACGCTGGATCTCCATGGAATGGGCATGCGGGATGCTAGCGCGCTGCTTCAGGCGGCGCAGGGCCCGTCCAGGAAACGTGACGTAGGGCGCACGCTTTCCAACTGTGTTGGTGGGGCGGTGGGTCGCGTGCAGGGGTGTTCAGCTGGGTTCATGGGAGGCCGCTCGTGGGTTGCAGCCGACTCGTGGTTTCGCCTGAACGGTCTTGAACGGCGCTGAATGAGACGGAAACTGAGACGGAGCGGGGGCCGACCTTCACGCCCTGATGGTGTCGGTCCCTCGTGCCATCATCAATTAGAGAGCGGGGGCACGTCGAGACGGAGTAGCTTGGTCCCGTGATCTCCGGCTATCACCTCAAGTGCCACGGATGTGGCGAAGCATTCGTCGCCCGGCTGGGCGTGGAACCGACCCGCGGAACGCGCTTCTATCTGCCGTGCCCGCATTGCGGACTGCCGATCCGAGGCTCGATGTCGGGCACTGAGCTCCAAAACCACCGTATCGACATCGAGTGCGAGGTGCTGAGCGGCTCCGCGCCAGAATCTCCTGATACACGCGTCGTGACTATCAATCCGTTTGTGCCGTCGCGCTACGATGCCGACTCGTTCACCCCGAACGGGGCCTTCCCAACGCTGACGCTCGTCCAGGCCCTCGGCGACGACACCTTCATGGAGTTCAGGTCCGAACGGCATGCGGCGCTCGAGGCGGGCCAAGTCATGTGGCCCAAGGTTCGCATGCTGTTTCAGTACTATCTCCAGGGCAACACCGATATGTTCGCTCGCATCGCACAGCAGCAGCTTGGGCTCAAACGGCAACCGAGCACGAGCCACGAGCGAACGACTGTCGCTTACCAGGCCATGGGAACAGTGACGACGGTGATCACGGGGACCACGGGGACCACCAGCGCGAACGTGATCAGCCGATTCTCGCGGAAGCACTCGGCAGCGATCGAACGACACAGGGATCACCTTCTGACCTTTCGGCGTCGAGGACAGTCCTCGGCGAGTCTGGAGCGAGATGTCTTCACCGAGTTGAACCGTTTCGTAGAGCATCACGAGTCCTGGGAGATGGGGCTCCTCGGGAGGTTCTTCGGGCCGGGCGACAAGGATGCCTTCGACGAACTAGTGCTCTATCGTGACGAGTTCTCGCTGGTGAGGGACCTCTACCAGCACGGATTCGAGCTCGCATGTAAGTGCCTGTGGCCGCTCGTCGCAGCTCAGAACTCGGTGAAGCGCGGGAACCCTGACGACTTCGGCAACGTCCACCCCGACCGTGTACCCGAGAAGCAGCGCCCCAAGAACCTCGATAAGTTCGACAGACTATCCAATGCCTACAAGATTGCATATGTGGCACAAGTGCCAGGATGGGAATCATTTGAGAGCTTGCTCAATAATCGCCGCCGGAACACGATTGGGCACGCGACAGCACATCACGACCTCCAGACAGGCCGCGTCGTCAGCGATGAGAGCCCCTCAGGGATGACGTATCTCGAGTTCCTCAGCGAGGTCCTTGGTGTCTTCGAAGCGCTTTCGACCCTTGCCCAGGTGCTCCGGACCAGCCGTGTTGCTTCCTCGCCAGACTTCGACCTCTGACGCCAAAGATCATTTCGTTAGGAATTCTAACTGATCACGTCAGGATGGATGGGCCGATGGAGTGCATAGAGGTCGAGTTGTTCACCAATGGCGTCAACGATGCTGTGGTTCGCATGCCGGGTAGACGGTTTCCCAGGGTCGTGATGTAGGGCGACTCTCTTCGCATCCCGCGCGGTGACGTGGTCGAGGCGGCGGAGGCATGTGCGCGGGGTGACGTGGATGAGACTCGAGACTGTGCCGGCCTTCTTCTGGCGAACCTGGATGCTCTGCTGACGCGGTACGAGGCTGCGTTGGATGAGCAAGAGATTCCGCGGCCGTACTGAGCTGTCGGACCATCAGCTTGGGAAGCTTGGGTTTCTTGGCGACGGTTGCTGCGCTGACCTGCGGCGGAGTGATGCTGGAGTCCTGGTCGTACCCGGGGCGAGTTCCCGCTGTTCCCCGTGATTCCCCACCGGATCTGGCACGCGAATGGCACAGTGCCTTCGTCTCGAACGTTCCTTGGCGGAGCTGGGCCCAGGAGTGTCTGAGCCTCAGCCGACGACAGTCCGCCACGATGGCGGGTCAGCCGACCGCGCAGGCGCGTGTGCCTCGCTATACCCCTACCGGCCTGGGCCACGCTGTCGGCCGTCAACCAGAGCAAGTCTCGACGGAGGATGCGATGGGTTGCACCTTGCGCGATGACCTCTTCGTCTCGAAGCAACTTGGATGGGGCTCTGCCCTTGAGGTGGTGTCCTCTTCACCTGCGCTGGTGGTCCGCAGACGTTCGCGCTTGTCCGCCGGTGTTCGCAGGCGTTGTCACGCAGTTGGACACTCACATGATGCCGCGTCGTCGCATAGTTCACCGGCTGGGTTGTCGCGCCCGCGACTTCGGAGGCCGCTTGGGTCTCGGGCAACGCAGCAGGTCACGCCCCTGCCAATGGCAGACCAGGGGGAACCAGTCACGGATGGTCCACGGCTCGATGACCACTGATGAGTTGGCGGCGAGTTGTACATCCGACGTCGAATGTGGGACGCGACACTAGGACTACTTGCTTCACGGTGCAGCCTGGGCTCGGAGAGCATGGGCGAGGTTGATGCGGCTTTGCACGGTGTGGGGATGGTTGCCGCCGAGTACCTGCTCGCGCTGCGCGAGTGTGGTTTGGTATAGCGGGATTGCTCGTTCGAGGTATCCCGCCCGCTCGTAAGCGATGGCGAGGTTGTTGCGGCTAATCAGGGTTTGAGGGTGGGTGTCGCCGAGTATCTGCTCGCGCTGGGCCAGAGTGGTCTCGCACAGCAGAATTGCTTGTTCGAGGTATCCCGCCCGCTCGTAAGCCATGGCGAGGTTGTTGCGCCTGACCAAGGTGTCGGGGTGCGTGTCGCCGAGCACCTGCTCGCACTGGTCGACGTTAGTCTCCATCAACGAAATCGCCTGTTCCATATTCCCTATCTGCTGGTAGATGTTGGCGAGGTTGTTGCGGCTGGTGAGGGTCTGTGGGTGGGTGTCGCCGAGCACCTGCTCGCACTGGGCGACGTTAGTCTCCATCAATAAAATTGCCCTTTGCAGATCCATCGCTTCGTAAAGAGCAACAGCGAGATTTCCGCGGCTGATCAGGGTGTCGAGGTGGGTGTCGCCGAGCACCTGCTCGCACTGGGCGACGTTGGTCTCCATCAATGGAATGGCCAGCTTGGACTTCCCCGCCTGTTGGTAAGCACTGGCAAGATTGCTGCGGCTGACCAGAGTCTCGCGATGGGTCTCGCCGAACACCTGCTCACACCGGGCGACAGAATTTTCCATCAACGAAATTGCCTCTCCTAGATTTCCTGCCGACCAATAGGCGCCAGCAAGGTTGCTACGAGCGGTCAGTGTGTCGGGGTGGGCGTCTCCGAGGGCCTCCTCGCACTGGGTGAGAACCTCTGTGCGCAGTGTGGTGCTGTGGGCGTCGCGGCCTTGCCGGTACAGGTACTGGGCGGCCTGGAGATAGGTGTCGGCGGTTTCGGCGGAGGCGGTGGTGTCTGCTGGTGTGGACTCGGCCAGGGCGAGGATGTGGGGGAGCAGGCGTTCCCACAGGGGGGTGTCTTCGGGCTGCGAGTCCTGGGGTGGGGTGGGCAGGGCGTGCCGGACGGCTTGTTCGGCCTCCGTGCGGCCGGGGGCCGGGGGGTGGGTGCCGTTCTGTGGTTGGGGAGGGGTGCGGTTGCGTAGCACGGTCTGGACGAGTCGGTGGACGGTGACGCCTTGGCGGTCGGCGGTGAAACCGATCATGTTGTAGCTGTGCAGTTCACCCAGGGCGTTGCCCAGGACGATCGGGTTGGGAGCGAGGGGCGAGAGGAGGGTGCGGGGGATGTCGTCGGGGGCCAGCCATGCCATGGCGTGCAGGAGGGTGACGGCCAGGGGGTCTCGGTCGGTGATGGCGGTGAGGGTGTGGTCCCAGATCCGGGCAATGGTCCGCTCTGGGCTTGGGACGTCGCGGTCGTCGTCCAGGACGAGGGCGAGAGAGGTGCGGTAAGTGTCGAGGTCGGTACCGGTGCGGTAGGCGTAGGCGCCGGCCTGTTCCAGGGCCAGGGGCAGCCGCCCGAGGTCTTCGGCGAGCCGCTTTGCCGCCTCGCGCTGGCGGCCACTGGCGGCACCGTTCTGGAAGGCGATGGCACACAGTAGGTCGGTCGCCTCGTCCGGAGGTAGCAGACCCAAGGACAGGACGGGGGCCAGGGCGTGCCATCCGGTGGCCCTGCGACTGGTGGCCAGGTGGTGTCCGGTGGGCAGGGTGCCCAGGTAGGGGCCGAGGTGTTCGGGGTCCTCGACGTTGTCAAAGATCAGCAGCCAGCCGGGGTGGGCCTGGAGCCAGGTGATCGCCCATGCCGCCCGCTCGTCCGGCTCGGCGGTGTTGGCCCATTGCGGGCACAGCCGTTCGGTGATCCCGGCGAGGCTGGTCAGGATCGACTCGGGGGAGTCGGCGGTGATCCACCACACCAGTGTGTAGGTGCTGCGGTAGCGGGCGGCGTAGTGCAGGGCCAAAGCGCTCTTGCCCACGCCTCCGAGCCCGGTGATCGTCTGCGCCGACGTCCGCTGCGGCTGCACCACCGCCACGGAGCCCTCGCCCGTCAGCCTCTTCCGCAGCTCGGTCAGCTCCCGCTCACGGCCGACGAACACCCCTGATGTCGCTCTCGGCAGGAACCCGGCCAGCGTTGGCGCTGTCACGGTCTGGGCCGAGTTCACGGCCTCTTTCGGCAGGACCACGACCCGTGTGTTGTCGCCGCTGACCGCGACCTGGATCGACTCGGCCCCGATCGGCCGCTCCCCGGACACGTTCACCCGGGCTGGCTCCCGCGGGGCTGGCGTGCTCACTGCCGCGGCGGATGGATCGCAGTGTTGTCACCGGAAGCCGCGATACCGATGTGCTGCGCGCCGATCGCCCGCGTCCCCGATACGTTCACCGTCAACCCACCCTGCGCTGGCAGCAGCGCCGCCAGCTCACGTGCCAGCTCCGCGTCCTCCCGCAGAGCTCGCTTGATCTGCTGCCGCAGCGCGGCCGCCGCATCCGCGTCCTCCGGCTCCTCGGCGGCCTCCCGCACCGCCGACTCCAGCGCCGCCCGGCCCTCCTCGTCCCGCCGGTGCCACACGAGCTGAAGAATCCGCCGCCCCAACCCCGCCGTGCCCTCGACGGCAGCATCCACCATCACGCCTCCGGCTCGCACGAGCACCGCTGCCCCGTACGCGCCCACCGCAGCCGACAGATACGGCCCGGCCTCCTCTACCAACTGAACGATCTCCGCGCTCACGAACACTCCTGACTGCCCGTCACCCAAAGCTGCTGGAGGCCAAGCGTAGGAACATACGACGTCCCGTGAGTAAAAAACAGCAAAATCACCCGCCGAGGTCCTGTAGCCCACCCCGCGTCCCTCACCACTGCTCGCTGTGGCGCACCGGAGTAGAACACAGAGCCAGGCTCTCTTCGCCACCGACTGAGTGCGATGTTGGCCTGGCAGACACCTACGGAGAGAGTGGGAAGCCGAGTGGAGTTACATGTGGGGGCTACTTCTTCTTGCCCTGGGTGTTGCCGGGGATCTGGGTGAGCTGGGTTTTTGCTGGTCAGGGGCGGCGGGCTCGTGCGCCTGGTGGTCGTCGTTGGTCGTCCTTGGCCGCTGTCGAGCGACCTCGGACGGCCCAGGGACGGCCCAGACAGGGGCGCGGCGGCCCGTTCGGCGGACTACGCGCTGATGGGCAACTCTCGGGCTCGATGGCGTGCTTGGGCCCGTAGCTCCTTCAGGTGACTGTGAAACGCGTTGTGGCGGTTCTGGTCGAGGTTCAACGGTAGGTCGAGCTGAGAGATGAGCTGGGACTCCAGGTCCCATGGTTCGCTCTGCTCGATCCAGCACACTCGCGCGTTGTCCGCCATCCACTGGCTCAGGCTGGCTTCGCCGGACTTGCCGAAGGTCATTCGCTTACCGCTGCCCACGCGGCGCAGCTCAAGTCCGAGCAGACATCCGAGGGTGAGCCGCAGCGTTGAGCCGGCCGCGTTGCCCCGGTAGTGGTAACGCACCCGCTTGCGCAGGTTCTGGGTGCTGGCGCGGTTCGCCATGTGCCGCGGGGCTATCCCGACATACAGAAGGCGCCCGGCGTCCAGGTCCGCATAGGGAGATTGCTTGAAGTGCCACCCGTAGACTCCTGCCGTCGCTGGGACAGGGCTCGGGCGCATCAAGACCTCCTGCGCTGACCACAACCGATCAGGACTGACGAGAGCGGTAGCTTCCACGAAGCCTCCAGGCGTGCCACGGCTGATCGTCGCAGGTTACTGGTCGACGCTGACGGAGCGTCCCTGGCCTGCGTAGCTCGTGACATCAGCTTGGGAGCTGCGAGCGTTTGGGGGCGGTTCGGGTGCTGACCTGGGGGAACGGCCCAGAAGAGACCTCCTCGCGCTCGACCGCTTTCACCGTGGTTCCCCGCCCTATCTGGTGCGGCTGTGGTGCGGTGGACCAGGCTCCCACGGTGCTTACCGCCACTGGGCGGCCTGAAGGCCGGCAACGCCGAAGGACGCCAGACTACTGACGTCGGCAGTCTGAACCCGGTGGGTGCTAGCGCCCGTGAATGACGCCTGCATATTGGGCAGGAGACGTAAGACTGCATCGCTGCCAGCGTGGCATGCGTTGACTGACGTGCGCGGACCCCCACGATCAACAGCGAGAGACGTCAACCAGAGCCGCGGATCATACACCCAGCTAGCCCAAAGGTTCCAGCAACCCTCGTGACGGCGACCTCCAGTGTGAAGTAACGTGTGAAGTATGGGAGCCCGTCAACTTAGCCAACCGTTCGGCGACGAGCCGTACGAAGAAGTACGTCTGCCGGATGCACCCCTCGTGAGGGTGCTATCCCAGCTTCGATTCGAACGCATGTCCGTACTGCAGTCGCCGTCGGCATCCGATGCGTTCGCTGCGGCACTAAGCGACGCATACCCATACTCTGATTCGTCTACTGAGCTCAATCTCCTCGTAGGCGGAGGACAGGTAGCCTCACAGCCCACGTCACAGACCGTTTGGCGTTTGAGGTCAGCAGATAAGACCAGAACGGTTACACTGACAAATGGGGCAATTTCCCTTGAAACGACCGCTTATGTCGGTCGCGGGGATTTTTGCAAGGAATTGCTTTCCGTGGTGGAAGTATTGCAGCGAATCGCGGCGATTCCTTCGTTCGATCGGATTGGAGTCCGATACACCAACCAGCTCACAGGCACCTCCTTGCTTCACCTAGGAGATCTCTTCCGTTCGGAAATCCTTGGCCTCTCCTCTGCATCACTCGGCAACGCCCAATTGCAGCATGCGGTCTCACAAGCCTCATTTCTTCTAAATGACGGCACGGGACTAGTTGCCCAGTGGGGCAACCTTCCCGAGAATTCCGGCTTCGATCCTGGTTTGCCAGTAATTCCAGAGCGCAGCTATGTTCTCGATCTAGATGCATATCGACAGGGCGGAGTAAGCGGTTCTTCGCCTGCAGCCATCCAGGCTGAGGCATTGCAACTTGCAGAGAGGTCCTATCGGTTCCTCAGGTGGGCTGTCACTCTGAAATTCCTAAGAGAATTTGGGGGCGACGTATGATCGAGATCAGCACTGCGGCCGGAGACGGTTCGGCTTGGGACCTTGACGTTGAATCGACCTCAAGCGCGCTTCCTTACACCGCATCGCATCCAGTGCATCCTGCTCCCAGGATCTGGGCTACGGGCCTCATCCTTGCAGCGTCCATGACGACGTCCTGCTTTATCGGTGCTCCGTCGGCTGATGCCCTGACCTTGGGCGACCATACGACTCGCCCAATCGACGCCGTAGCGGAATTCAGCGTTCCGATTGGTGATGTTTCCGTCAGCGGCACGGCCAGTGATGCGCCCAACGCTGAAGGCGAGGACACCCCCAAACCAGACACCGCTGAACTCATCCGAGAGCTGCACGACCAGTCTGGGCTGACGTGGGAGCAACTTGGCAAGATCCTCGGGGTGAGCCGCCGGTCCGTGCACCTGTGGGCTTCTGGCGGCCGGATGAATGCTCGTCATGTCGAGCTGGTCACCAACCTTGCCACGTTGGTTCACCGTGCACCCGTTAGAAGTCCTGAACGCGTGCGCACCTGGCTCCTTGCACCCAACCCCAACGGGCCTAGCCCCGTGGAGGCGTTCAAGGCTCGGCATCGTCCGTCTGGGACAGTAGTTAATGAAGTCGGCTACACTGCAAGCCAGCTAATTGGACAGGATGCTGACTGAACGTCGGGGGTTCGCCGCAGCATGGGTGAGCAAGGCCGTACACCGAGGCAGCAGCCCGGTGGTGAATCAAGTGTCAGGCGCGCACCCTCGCTGATAAAAAGGATCTTCAGCCTGGGGCGAAGGATCTCAGAATCGACCTCCGCTGAAGTTCAGTCCATACCGACGGCATCCATGCCGGACGATCTGGATAAATATCGACAGGGCGACGTACTTGATCTCGCATACGTTCCCGTCTTGACAAATGATGGTCTCGTTCGCGAAGAGCCTACTCCTGAAGGTGTAGTAGTAGTTACGCAGACGTGCGACCTCGTTCTTCGGAAACGCCCCACCCTGCACGTGGCTCGCATCATC
The DNA here is from genome assembly GCF_040634235.1 of Streptomyces sp. NPDC007157. NCBI lineage: Bacteria > Bacillati > Actinomycetota > Actinomycetes > Kitasatosporales > Streptomycetaceae > Streptomyces > Streptomyces sp. NPDC007157. Next base: position 98,205 of record NZ_JBEYFE010000012.1, on the reverse strand, counting down.
TCACTCAACGATATCGACGCTAAGCCTGCAAGAAACGGGCGGCAGCCCAACCTTGTCCACATTCCCGAGTTGGGCGAAAAAAGCTTCGCCGACCTCACTTTTGTGGCAACTCTCGATAAATCTATTCTTTCGCAGGTCAGTGCTCGGCCGGGTGTCTTGCAGATCGATGACGTGAGACGTTTTGGCCAAAGGGTGGGAAGACGCTTTTCGCGGTTCGCCTTTCCTGACGAAGTTGTCCCTTGGCTTCGACCTCTGCAAAAAATTGTCGAGGGAAAGGACGGGAATCTCGACAGTCCGGTAGGATGGGCACTTGATCATGTCGTTTCACTCCGCTTGGAGTGCGAAGAGGGGTGGAAAACTACCCCATACGCCCTGACGCTATGTGTCGTACTAAATCCGGGTGTTATTGCTTCCTTTGAACCTGACGAGCTCCCCGAGTTTCCAGGAGATCTGGCCGGCTGGCTCTACGACAACGAAGGGAACCTTCGTAGGAAGGTTGCAGAGATCGCTCTCCGCTTGAAAGGCGGAGAAAAGCTCATGGGTGCGGCTGAAAGGTACTGGCTTTGGGGGGGCTTCGCGGATGCACTTGCAGCCTTGTGTATCCCGCCAGTAAGTGAGCCTTCTTCCGTCCGCACGGCTGTGGAGGAAGGGCGGATCCGAGGCGATCTCTCAACGAGCGAAGAGTTCTCGTTCGAGCGATACAGACGTAGTGACGAAATCGACCTTGATCATCTATCGCCCCCGCTGCCTCTACGTGAGGCTAAATAATCTAGGTCGGCGGAGCGGCTTTGGGCTGGAGCTGCTTTGGCGCGAGTGATCATGGCCCCGTAAGCTTCCGGCGCGTCGGGCAGTCTGTGGACCTGCCCGGTAAAGCACGACGTTGGGGCCGTGATCTTCGAGGCTCGCGCCAAAGTGGCTGCCTAAAGCCGCGGAGCCGACCGCCCCAGCCACGACGTAGCCCCTCTCTGGCGTCAGGTGGCTGATTGCTCTGAGCGCGGTACGGGCGCCGGCCGGGCTGGAGCGGGGCGGAGACAGGAGCGAGCCGCACTTGATGAAGTAGGGAAAGTTGTACCGCACCCATTGATCGAAACCGCTCGATCGTGGCCTGTCGGCTCAGCACTCGCCTCGGCTACCGTTCCAGGCATGCCTTCTGCACTGGACACGCCGCAGGGAGCGGCCGAGCTCGCCGAGTCTCTGCTTCCCCAGCTCGGGAACCGTTGGCTGCACACTCAGGCTGTAGCCGCACGCGCTCAAGAGGCTGCCGCGGCTGTGTCGGAGGCTGATCGTGATCTTCTCGTCGCCGCAGCGTGGCGGAGCGGTACAAGGAAGCCCGCTAAGACGGCATGCACGCGCTACGGCACTTCTACGCCTCGGTGCTCCTCGACTCCGGGGAGAGCATCAAGGCCCTGAGCGCCTACCTCGGCCATGCCGACGCCGGGTTCACGCTCCGCACCTACACCCATCTCATGCCGAGCAGCGAGACGCGTACACGCAAGGCCGTCGACGAGATGTACCGGACGGCCCACAAGGGCCCGACGGCCCCCTGACGGCCCACGGCTTTCGCACCCGCCCCTGATCATCGGGAAACCGCTGGTCAGGGGCATTCTTGTCCTGTCCGTGGACTACTTTAACTAGAACTGGTATCAGTTCTGAAACATCGTCAGGAAGGGTGGCGGGGCGCCATGACCGAGTTCCTGGAACATGGGCAGCTGTTCATCGGCGGGGAGTTGGCCGACCCGCTGGGCAAGGACGTCATCGAGGTGGTGTCGCCGCACACCGAGGAGGTCTTCGGGCGGGTGCCGCATGCCTCGCGGGCGGACGTGGACCGGGCCGTCGGGGTCGCGCGGCGGGCCTTCGACGAGGGGCCCTGGCCGCGGATGAGCCTTGCGGAGCGGGTCGAGGTCGTCACTCGGATCAAGGACGCGATCGCCGTACGGCACGAGGAGATCGCGCGGGTGATCTCCTCCGAGAACGGTTCGCCGTACTCGTGGAGCGTGCTCGCGCAGGCGCTCGGCGCGATGATGGTGTGGGACGCGGCGATCAGGGTGGCACGCGACTTCACGTACGAGGAGACGCGCGACGGGGCGCTGGGGAAGATCCTGGTGCGGCGGGAGCCGGTCGGGGTCGTGGCGGCCGTCGTGCCCTGGAACGTGCCGCAGTTCGTGGCCGCCGCCAAGCTCGCCCCCGCGCTGCTCACCGGCTGCACGGTGGTGCTCAAGCCGTCCCCGGAGTCGCCGCTGGACGCCTACATACTCGGTGAGATCACCAAGGAGGCCGGACTGCCGGACGGGGTGCTGTCCATCCTCCCGGCGGACCGCGAGGTGAGTGAGTATCTCGTCTCGCATCCGGGCGTCGACAAGGTCTCCTTCACCGGCTCGGTCGCGGCCGGCAAGCGGGTGATGGAGGTGGCCGCGAGGAACCTCACCCGGGTGACCCTGGAGCTGGGCGGCAAGTCGGCCGCGATCGTCCTGCCGGACGCCGATGTGGCCGCCTCCGTCGCCGGGATCGTCCCCGCGGCCTGGATGAACAACGGCCAGGCGTGCGTCGCCCAGACCCGCATCCTCGTCCCGCGCTCCCGCTACGACGAGTTCGCCGACGCCCTCGCGGCAGCGGCGAGCGCCCTGAAGGTCGGCGACCCGCTCGACCCGGCCACCCAGGTGGGCCCCCTCGTCGCCCGCCGCCAGCAGCAGCGGAACCTGGACTACATCCGGATCGGCCAGGAGGAAGGCGCCAAGATCCTCACGGGCGGCGGCCGTCCGGCGGGTCTGGAGAAGGGCTGGTACGTCGAGCCGACCCTCTTCGGCGACGTCGACAACTCCATGCGGATAGCCCGGGAGGAGATCTTCGGCCCGGTGATCTGCCTCCTACCCTACGGCGACGAGTCCGAGGCCCTGAAGATCGCGAACGACTCGGACTACGGGCTGAGCGGCAGCGTGTGGACGGCGGACGTGGAGCACGGCATCGAGGTCGCGCGGCAGGTCCGTACCGGCACCTACTCCGTCAACACCTTCAGCCTGGACATGCTCGGTCCGTTCGGCGGCTACAAGAACTCCGGTCTGGGGCGGGAGTTCGGGCCCGAGGGCTACAGCGAGTTCCTCGAACACAAGATGATCCACCTCCCGGCCGGCTGGGAGGGGTGAGGGGCCGCCATGGGTGACCGCTGGCACGTCGAGGTCGACCGGTCGATCTGCATCGGCTCGGCCCAGTGCGTCAACCGCGCCACCGGGGCCTTCCGCCTCGACTCCGCCATGCAGTCCCACCCCGTGGACCCGGAGACGGACGCCAACGGCAGGATCCTCGACGCGGCGGAGAACTGTCCGGTGGAGGCGATCACCATCACCCTGCTGGACAGCGGGGAACCCGTCTTCCCACCCGAGGAGTAGCCCCCGGCCGGGGGCCGGCTTCCGTCTGGGGGCTGGCTTCCGGCCGATGTCTGGCTTCTGCCCGAGGAGTAGCTTCCGGCCGATGTCTGGCTTCCGCCCGAGGGGTAGCCCCCGGCCCGGGACCGGCTTCCGGCCGCGGACTAGCGAGGTTCGAGAGCGGCGAACAGTGCCCTGGTCCGGGTGCCGTCCGGCTGCTGCCAGGCTCCGGTGACGTACCCGGCCGCGTCGGCGGGCGGCAGCGAGCCGGGGGTCAGTACCCGCCGCAGCCGCAGGACCAGGTCCTCGTCCGTTACGGCGAACTCGGTGCTCTCGTCGGTGTCGACGGGGGCGCCGAGGCCGGGGAGCGGGCCCGCTGCGGCGTACCCACGGGCGACCTCCCGGTCGGGCGTGTCGGTGATGCTCTGTGCCTGCGCCGCGGCACGTCCCTCGATCAGGGCCGCCAACCCGGCCGTCAGCACGGGGTCGTGGCAGCCGTCGTAGGCCCAGCGAGTGCCGAGCACACCGTGCTCTATGGTGCCGAGGAGCGCGTGCTCGGCGCCGTCGAGCGGGGCGCCGCGGTAGGTGAGCGGTACGAGATACGCGTCCGCGCCCGCCGTGACGATCATGAACTCGATCCCCACCTCACCCTCCGGGTCGTCCAGCCGGAACCCGCCGGCCTTCACCAACTCCGGTGCGGCGGGGCCGCGGTACCAGGGGCGGGTGGGGAGCCAGCCGGCGAGGAGTTCGACCTTGGTGGGTTTGAGGGTGGTGCGGTGGATGAGTGCCATGGGGGAGATTCTCCGATCGGGGGCAGGGGTCCGGCCAGAGGCTTTTCGCCCCGGGGACTGATGCGGGGGCTGACTCGGTGGCTGATCCGGTGGCTGATCCGGGGGCTGAGCCGGCAGCTGACGGGGCGGCCTGGCGTCGGCCTGCCAACGGCCGGGCGTGGCCCGTCGGTGGCAGGCCCGGCCTGTCGGTGGCCTGGGATACGCTCCTGCGGTCCGACGGGCCGACCAGGGTGGGGAACGTGCGCAAGACCGAGGCCGAGGGCCTGATCAAAGCGGCCTACGAGGCGTGGGAGGCCGAGGAGTGGCTGTCCGCCGCCGGGCTCTTCGAGCAGGTTCTCGCGCGGTTCCCGGACGAGGAGCGGAGCGCGGTGTGGTGGTACGACGCCGCGCTCGCCCACAAGTTCCTGCGCAACTGGGCCAAGGCCTACGCACTGGGCCGCGAGGCCGCCGCCCGTGCTCCGCGCGGCGAGGGCGACCCGGCCTTCTGGAACCTCGGCATCGCGGCCACCATCCAGGGCGACTGGGCCACCGCCCGGGACGCCTGGGCCGGCTTCGGCATCGAACTCCCGGCGGGGGAGGGGGAGATCGACGGGCGGTTCGGGGCGGCCTGTGTGCGGCTGGACACCGGTGGCGAGCGGGAGGTCGTGTGGATCGACCGGCTGTGCCCGACGCGGGGGAGGGTGATGAACGTGCCGGTGACGGCGGGACGGCGGTTCGGGGAGATCGTCGTGCACGACGGCGAGCCCACGGGGCGCCGGGTGGTCGAAGGCCGTGAGTTCCCCGTCTTCGACGAACTGCTCCTCCTGCGGGCGTCCGGGCTGCCGACCCTGGAGGTGACGGTGAACGCCGGCGAGGCCGCCGACCTCGACGCGCTGGTCGCCCTCTTCGTCGAGCACGACTTCGGCGCGGAACCCGCGAGCAGCCTGGAGATGCTCTGCTCCTGCTGCAGCGAGGGCACCCACGAACAGTCGCGCAAGGTCCACGCGGGGGCCCAGCGGGTGTCCCTGGCGGCCCCGGAGGCGGAGGCCCGGCTGCTGCTGGAGCGCTGGGCGGGGGAGACCGCGCTCGGGCGGAGCTGGAGCGGGCTGCAGACGGTGGGGTAGCGGGCCGGAGCCGGTGGGATCGCGTGCCGGCGGTGGTGGGGTTGCGCGCCGGAGGCGCTCGCACGGGGCGTGTATCAGGAAAAGTGTAAAAAATCCACCATTGGGGTGTTCTATTCCCCTCTGCGCGTTCTATCCTGAAGTCAGCCTACGAGGCGAGTGAGGGAGTCCGAGCGGCGTAGCCGACTCAGGCGTGACGCAGATGCACAAAGCATCCGCCGGTGCCGACGTCGACGGTCGGGCTGAGAGGTCGGAAGGCGGCGGTTTGGCCTGACGGCGACCCCCATCACCTGATCCGGACCATGCCGGCGAAGGGAACCCGTCTCGTAGGTCTTCGCATGCCCCGAGCCCGCGCGGGCTACGGCTTCGCGCCCGGCTCCGTCAGGTCGATCAGCCGGCAGACCGTCTCGATGTCGATCTTCACCTGGGCGATGGAGGCGCGCCCCGACAGCCAGGTGATCAGGGCCGAGTGCCAGGTGTGCTCGATGACGCGGACGGCGGAGAGCTGGGCGGGGGACGGGTCGGTCAGGCCCATCGCGTCCAGGATGATCGCCGTCGTCTGCCGGGAGACCTGGTCCACCTCGGGGGAGACGCTGCGGTCGGCGAAGGTGAGCGCGCGGACCATCGCGTCCGCCAGGTGCGGCTCGCGCTGCAGTGCCCGGAAGGCCCGCATCAGGGTCTCGGCGACCCGCTCGGACGCCGCCTCGCCCGCCGGCGGCTTCTTGCGCAGCGTGCCGTGCATGTGTTCCAGCTGGTCCTGCATGGTCGCGACCAGCAGATGGACCTTGGAGGGGAAGTAGCGGTAGAGCGTGCCCAGCGCCACCTGGGAGGACTCGGCCACCTCACGCATCTGCACCGCGTCGAAACCGCCCCGGCTGGCCAGCTGGGCGCTCGCGTGCAGGATCCGGCGGCGCCGGGCCTCCTGCCGCTCGGTGAGCGGCGGGGTGGCCGATCTGGCGCCGATGTCCACCTTGGCTTCCGCAGGCATGGGTCCCGTCCGTGACAGTCGGTGAGGGCAGTGCTCAGGGCGAGTGATCAGACAGCATGGCAGGGGTCGCGTCGTGGCGCGAATCACCTGATCCACTGCTCACTCCGCCCCTACCTGCCGGTAGATTCAGAGCCTCTTGAACGATCAAGTCTGAAACTTGTTCTAGATTAGCGTCCCGGCGTAATCTCGCGGGAAAGTGCAGGGAGAAGGGGGCCCAGAGTGACCGCTGAGGCCAGGCGGACGGGTACCGACGAGGAACCCGCCGCCGACGGCGAGCGACCGCTCGGCATCGCGCTCCTCACCTATAAAGGGAACCCGTTCTGCGGTGGCCAGGGCGTCTACGTACGGCACCTCTCCCGCGAGCTGGCCCGCCTCGGGCACCGCGTCGAGGTGATCGGCTCACAGCCGTACCCCGTCCTGGACGAGGGCTACCCCGCGCTCACCCTCACCGAGCTGCCCAGCCTCGACCTGTACCGCTCCCCGGACCCCTTCCGGACGCCCGGGCGGGACGAGTACCGGGACTGGGTCGACGCGCTCGAAGTGGCCACCATGTGGACCGGCGGCTTCCCCGAACCGCTGACCTTCTCGCTGCGCGCCCGCCGCCATCTGCGCGCCCGCGCCGGTGAGTTCGACGTCGTCCACGACAACCAGACGCTGGGATACGGCCTGCTGGGGGACGTCGGCGCGCCTCTCGTCACCACCATCCACCACCCCATCACCGTCGACCGGCAGTTGGAGCTGGACGCGGCCGACGGCTGGAAGCGGCGGTACTCCGTACGGCGCTGGTACGCCTTCACCCGGATGCAGAAGCGGGTCGCCCGCCGGCTGCCCTCCGTGCTCACCGTCTCCGGCACCTCCCGCCAGGAGATCGTCGACCATCTCGGCGTACGCGAGGACCGCGTCCACGTCGTCCACATCGGAGCCGACACCGACCTCTTCGCGCCGAATCCCGCCGTACCCCAGGTGCCCGGCCGGATCGTCACCACCTCCAGCGCGGACGTACCCCTGAAGGGGCTGGTCTTCCTCGTCGAGGCCCTCGCCAAGGTACGGACCGAGCACCCCGCCGCCCACCTCGTCGTCGTCGGCAAGCGGCCCACCGAGGGGCCCGTCGCGCAGGCCATGGAGCGGTACGGCCTCGACGGCGCCGTCGAGTTCGTGAAGGGCATCTCCGACGCCGAACTCGTCGACCTGGTCCGGTCCGCCGAGGTCGCGTGCGTGCCGTCGCTCTACGAGGGCTTCTCGCTGCCCGCCGCCGAGGCGATGGCGACCGGCACCCCGCTGCTCGCGACGACGGGCGGTGCGATTCCCGAGGTCGCCGGACGGGACGGGGAGACCTGCCTGGCCGTGCCGCCGGGCGACGCCGGCGCGCTGGCCGCCGGGCTGAGCCGGCTCCTCGGCGACCCCGAACTCCGCGCGCGCCTCGGCCGGGCCGGCCGGGAGCGGGTGCTACGGCACTTCACCTGGGCGCGCGCCGCGGAGGGCACGGTGGCCCGGTACCGCGAGGCGATCGCCCGCTCCGCGGGCGGCACGGACGCCGCTTCCGGCCGCTCCGCGACCGAGGCCGTGGCCCGCTCCGCGCCCCGCAATCCCGGCCGCTCCGCGGCCTCAGCTGGTGTTCGTCACGAGAGTGAAAGCAGGGCCACGTGCTGACCGTCGACTTCTCCCGGTTCCCGCTCGCCCCGGGCGACCGCGTACTGGACCTCGGCTGCGGGGCAGGACGCCACGCCTTCGAGTGCTACCGGCGCGGCGCCCAGGTCGTGGCGCTCGACCAGAACGGAGAGGAGATCCGCGAGGTCGCCAAGTGGTTCGCGGCGATGGCGGAGGCCGGCGAGGCCCCGGCCGGCGCGACGGCCACCGCCATGGAGGGCGACGCGCTGGCGCTGCCCTTCCCCGACGAGTCCTTCGACGTCGTCATCATCTCCGAGGTCATGGAGCACATCCCCGACGACAAGGGCGTGCTCGCCGAGATGGTGCGCGTGCTCAGGCCCGGCGGCCGGATAGCCGTCACCGTGCCGCGCTACGGCCCCGAGAAGGTCTGCTGGACGCTCTCCGACGCCTATCACGAGGTCGAGGGCGGACACATCCGCATCTACAAGGCCGACGAGCTGATCGGGAAGATCAAGGAAGCCGGTCTGCGGCCGTACGGCAGCCACCACGCCCACGCGCTGCACTCGCCCTACTGGTGGCTGAAGTGCGCGTTCGGCGTCGACAACGACAAGGCGCTGCCGGTACGGGCCTACCACAAGCTGCTCGTCTGGGACATCATGAAGAAGCCGCTGGCCACGCGCCTCGCCGAGCAGGCGCTGAACCCGGTGATGGGCAAGAGCCTCGTCGTCTACGCCACCAAGCCGCACCTGCCCCGGACCGAGACGGGGACCGAAACCGGGACCGGCGCCCCGTCGGACGCCGAGGTGGCCGCCAAGTGACCACCCCCCGGACAGAACACCTCGTCCTGCCCGGGGTCCTCACCGCCGAGCAGGCTGCCGCGACCGTCCGCGGGATCCTCGCCGTGCAGCGGGAGGACGGCGCGATCCCGTGGTTCCGGGGGCACCACCTCGACCCCTGGGACCACACCGAGGCCGCGATGGCGCTGGACGCGGCCGGTGAGCACACCGCCGCCGAGCGGGCCTACACCTGGCTCGCCGAGCACCAGAACGAGGACGGCTCCTGGTACGCGGCCTACGCCGACGGCGCGCACGACGACGTCACCGACCGCGCCCGCGAGTCCAACTTCGTCGCCTACATCGCCGTGGGCGTCTGGCACCACTACCTCTCCACCGGCGACGACACCTTCCTCGACCGGATGTGGCCCGCCGTGTACGCGGCCGTCGAGTGGGTGCTGCGGCTGCAGCAGCCCGGCGGCGAGATCGGCTGGCGGCGCGAGGACGGCGGGAGGCCCACCGACGACGCGCTGCTGACCGGGAGTTCATCGGTCCACCACGCGCTGCGCTGTGCGCTCGCCATCGCCGAGCAGCGCGAAGAGCCGCAGCCGGACTGGGAGTTGGCGGTGGGCGCGCTGCGGCACGCGATACGGCGCCACCCCGAGCGGTTCCTGGACAAGGACCGGTACTCGATGGACTGGTACTACCCGGTGCTGGGCGGGGCGTTGACCGGTGCGGAGGCGGCCGCGCGGATCGAGAAGGACTGGGAGCGGTTCGTCGTACCCGGGTTCGGGGTGCGGTGCGTCGTGCCCAATCCGTGGGTGACGGGCGGGGAGTCGGCCGAACTCGCCCTCGCGCTGTGGGCGGTCGGGGAGTCCGACCGGGCGCTGGAGATCCTGCAGTCGATCCAGCATCTGCGGGACGCGGAGTCGGGGCTGTACTGGACCGGATACGTCTTCGAGGACGACGCGATCTGGCCGCGGGAGCTCACCACGTGGACGGCGGGGTCGCTGTTGCTGGCGGTCGCCGCGCTCGGGGGGCATGACGCCACGTGTGCGGTGTTCGGAGGAGGGCGGCTGCCTTCCGGGCTCGAGGTGGATTGCTGCGCCTGAGGGGCGGGGCGGCGGCGTACGGCGGGTGCGGCGCCGTACGGCCGGTTGCGCCACGGGGCGGAGCCGCACGCCGACACGGCCTCGCGCCCCGTGGGGGCGCGGTTCAGTGCCGCTGCATCCGGTTGGCGATCGCGTGGCCGATGAACAGGTAGACGACCGCTGCCAGGCCGTATCCCGCCACCACCCTCGCCCACGCCTCGTCGAAGGTGAACAGGTCGCGTGACCAGCCGGCCAGCCAGGCGGCCGCGTTGTGGATGAACTGGACCAGGCTGTTCGCCCGGTTCGCGTCCAACAGGTACATCATTATCCAGAGGCCCAGTATGAGGGCCATGATGTCGGCGACGACCGCGACGACCGTGCCGGCCTGATTGTGACGATATCGAGGGGACATGCCCTCCGGGTTGCCGTCGATCGGTCCTTGAAACCTGAACCGGGTTCCCCCGAGTGGCGCGGCGCCTCCATCTGGGTGACGCTGCCGGAGGAAGCAACCGCTCGGGGAGGACATCGAGACACACGGGAGGACCCCGTGCCCGTACCGATACGGCGCCTGGTCGTCGCGCTGACGCTCTGCTGCGCACTCGTCGCCGGCGTGACCGCGTGCAGCAGCACGCAGAGCAAGTCCACCGACACCGGCATGGCCGCGGTGCCCGTGGCCGACACGCCCAGTCCGAGTACGTCCGCCGAGAAACAGAATTTCGCCAAGACGCGGTTCGTCGCCAACGCGTCACTCGCGGCCGGTGCCACCTACCAGTGGATCGTCAAGCCCTGGAAGGCGGGCAAGTTCAAGAAGGGCGCCCACGGTCGTACCTTCGCCCTCGTCAAGGCCGGTCTCGCGGGCACCTTCGCGTACAACCGGCTGCAGGCCGCCAAGCGGAACGCCGAGGGCGACCCGCTGCTGTCGAAGGCCGTCGCGCCGCTCTCGTCCGGCATCGACGCGCTGAAGGACCTGCCGTCCAAGCTCCGCAAGGGCGACGGCAACGCGGCCAGTTCGTTCAACGACGTCATCAACAACGTGAAGGATGCCGGAAAGAGCGCCGGTGCCCCGGTCACCAACAAGGTGCCTTCGGCATCTCAACTCACCCACTGAGCAACGTGGTTCGGGTTCGGCGCCGGAGTCCGCGCGTGCCGTTCGCCGGGTGTCCGGCTCGGCCGGGGACCCGGCGCCGTTTCCCGCGCCGCGGCGTCCTGCGTCCGGACGCCCTGCGCGGCCGCCTAGGAGTTGAGCTCCGCGAGCACCCGCAGGGTGTGCGGGTCGGGGGCCAGGGCCAGCAGGTCGGTCACCGGGCCCTTGCGCCACAACTCCAGCCGCTCGGCGATGCGCTCGCGCGGGCCGACCAGTGAGATCTCGTCGGCGAACGCGTCCGGCACGGCCAGCACGGCCTCCTCGCGCCGCCCGGACAGGAACAGTTCCTGGATCCGCCGCGCCTCCTCCTCGTACCCCATGCGTGCCATGAGGTCGGCGTGGAAGTTGCGGGCCGCGTGACCCATTCCGCCGATGTAGAAGCCGAGCATGGCCTTGACGGGCAGCAGCCCGGCGGCCACGTCGTCACAGACCTTCACCTGCGCCATCGGGGCGACCAGGAAGCCCTCCGGCAGCTCGGCCACCGCGGGCCCGTACACCTCGGGCCGGCTCGGTGCCCAGTACAGCGGCAGCCAGCCGTCGGCGATCCGGACCGTCTGGGCGACGTTCTTCGGCCCCTCGGCGCCGAGCAGGACCGGCAGGTCGGCTCGGAGCGGGTGGGTGATCGGCTTCAGCGGCTTGCCGAGACCGGTGGCGTCCGGCCCGCGGTACGGATGGGAATGGAAGCGCCCCGCCGCCTCCACCGGCCCCTCCCGCCGCAGCACCTGGCGCACGACGTCCACGTACTCCCTGGTCGCGGTGAGCGGTGATTTCGGGAACGGGCGGCCGTACCAGCCCTCCACGACCTGCGGCCCGGACAGGCCGAGCCCCAGCATCACCCGGCCCCCCGACAGATGGTCCAGGGTCAGCGCGTGCATCGCGGTGGTGGTCGGCGGGCGGGCCGCCATCTGGGCAACGGCCGTACCCAGCCTGATCGTTGACGTCTGTGCGGCGATCCAGGTGAGTGGGGTGAACGCGTCCGAGCCCCAGGACTCCGCCGTCCACACCGAGTGGTATCCGAGCCGCTCCGCCTCCCGCGCCAGCGGCACATAGTCCGGGGCGGGCCCCCGCCCCCAGTATCCGAGTGCCAACCCGAGCCGCATGCGAGCCTCCTGACGGTATGTCAGATCGAGTTCCGGACTGTACGACAACGGCCCCTCGCCCGGAAGGGAGAGGGGCCGTACGCGGTCCTGTGCGGATCAGCCGCGCTGGATCCCGGAGGTGTCCTGCAGCACGCCGCGGCGGCCGTCCTGGGTCTGCGCCACCAGCGCGCCGCCGCGCTGCTCGACGGCCAAGTACCAGGTGCCGGGCGCCAGTTCGGCGATCGGCGCGGTCGAGCCGTCCTCCCCGAACAGCGGCCGGGCCACCGGGACGGCGAACCAGAACGGCGAGAAGTCGGGTGCGGGGCCGGCCGGCTGCTGCTGTGCGGCGGCCGGGGGCTGCTGCTGGCCGAACGGCTGACCGGCCTGCGGCTGGGCGCCGTACGGCTGGCCGGGCTGCGGGGCGGCGGCACCCGGGTAGCCGTAGCCACCGGGGGGCTGGGCGCCGTAGGGCTGCGGAGCCTGCGGCTTGGGGGCCGGGATCAGGGCCGCCTGCAGCGCCGGGACCAGCGGGGTGGCGATCGCGGCCGCGGCCAGGACCAGCGCCGCGATCAGGCCGAGGATCAGACCGGAACCGGCGCCGATGTCCAGGGTGTTGAAGTCGTCGAACGCGCCCAGCGGGTCGATGGTCGACCAGAACGCGGTCCACACCGAGAACACGGTGAGACCGACGCCGATCTGGCCCAGGTCGAGACCGACGAACTTCAGCGGCTGCGGCAGTGCGCGGGCGAGGACGATCAGGACCGCGCCGGCGATGCCGCCGACGTACATGCTCATCACCAGGCCGAGGTTGTCCCAGGCGTTCGGGGCACCGTTGCCGGACTTGTCGAACGTGTCGAGGAACGACGCGATGAACAGCAACACCGCTGCTCCGATCACCACGCCGTCGCCTCTAGTGAGGGAGCGGATATTCACTTCAGGTCCTTCGTAGGTCGTCTCGTCGGCGGAGGAGGCGTCGCGGGGGTGCCCCTCATCGTAGGAATCGCAGGAAGGACACTATCGTTCGTACGATCGGCGTGTCCGCCCGGACCAGTCCGTCGATGCCTACCCGCGCAGGAAACTCACGATTCCCTCAGAGATTCCCTGCGCCGCCTTCTGCCGCCAGGTCCCGCTCGTCAGGAGTGCCGAGTCCTTGCTGTCGCGCATGTTGCCGCACTCGATGAACACCTTGGGAACCGTTGACAGGTTGAGACCGCCGAGATCCTTGCGTACGTCGAGGCCGGTGCCGTTGCCGACGTAGTTGGACGGAGAACTGCCGGTCGCCTTCGCGAAATCGCTCTCGATGTGCTCGCCGAGGGTGCGCGAGGGGCCGACGATCGGGCGGGTGTCGGCGCTGCCGGAGTGCACGGAGGCCGGGAGGATGACATGGAAGCCGCGGTCGCCCTCGGGTGCCCCGTCGGCGTGGATGGAGATGGCCGCGTCGGCGTGCGCGTCGTTCCCGATCCGGGCGCGCTGGGTCACGCACGGCCCCCAGGCGGGCCGGTCCCCGTCATGGGTCAGCTTCACGGTGGCCCCCTGCCGCTCCAGCAGGGTCTGCAGCCGATGCGCGACGTCGAGCGTGAACCGTGCCTCGCTGTAACCGGCGTTGGTGGCGGTCCCCGTCGTGTCGCACTCCTTCCAGTTCGTCCCGATATCCACCTTCTGGTTGATCTCCGACGTGTGCTGGAAGTTCCCCGGGTTGTGCCCCGGGTCGATCACGACGACCTTGCCCTTCAGCGGCGGGGTCGCGCTCGGGCTCGGCACCTTGGCGTCATCACCGGGCGACACGGGCGCCGACCGAGGCGCCGCCGCGTTCGCCTCCCCGCCACCACTCCCACCGGGCTTCCCCACCTCCTCGAACACCACCCATCCGAGCAGCGCACCGGGCACGAGCGCGGCGAGAGCGACAGCCATGGGCGCTCGCCGGGAGCGCCGCTGCTGCGGGGAATCGAATTCGGGGCCTGTGTACGACACATCAGCCACCCTAGCGGCCGTCCACGGCGTCCACGCGGTCCAAGAGGGCCGATGGGATGACGGCGGTGACAGGTCTCGGGGCGGGGTGAGGGGCGGACGTCGCCTCCTGTCGAGCGTCGCCGCGGCTGCGACCGAGCCCTCAGATCCCCGTCCCCGTCCGCCGCAGCACGCGCAGCGAGTCCTGCGCCGAGACCTCCGTGAACGCGCCCGACTCCAGGGCGCGGAGGTAGACGCGGTAGGGGGCCTGGCCGGTGAACTCGTCCTTCGGGTCCGGGAAGACGTCGTGGATGAGCAGGAGCCCGCCCCGCGCCACATGGGGGGCCCAGCCCTCGTAGTCGGCGGTGGCGTGCTCGTCGGTGTGGCCGCCGTCGATGAAGACGAACCCGAGGGGGGAGTTCCAGAAGGAAGCGATCTGGGGGGAGCGGCCCACCAGGGCGACGACGTGGTCCTCGAGGCCCGCCCGGTGCAGCGTCCGCCGGAAGGTGGGCAGCGTGTCCATCAGCCCCAGCTCCGGGTCGACCGTCTCCGGGTCGTGGTAGTCCCAGCCCGGCTGCTGCTCCTCGCTGCCCCGGTGGTGGTCGACGGTGACAGCGGTGACCCCGGCGGCCCGCGCCGCGTCGGCGAGGAGCAGGGTGGATCGCCCGCAGTACGTCCCGACCTCCAGGAGCGGGAGGCCGAGTTCCCCGGCTTCGACAGCGGCCGCGTACAGCGCCAGCCCCTCGTGCAGGGGCATGAACCCCTTGGCCTTCTCGAACGCGGCGAGCGTCTCGGGCTGGGGCGCGGCCACGGCCATGGGGGTCCCTTCGGTCGTACGACGTTGCGGCCACCCATGCTGCCGCACCCCCTGCCGGAGTCCGACAGGGGGTGCGAAGGAAGTGGCGTGCCCCGTCAGGGGCGCGGGGCTGTGTCGATGTGCGGCTCCGCCGCGTGGGCGCGAGCAGCCCCCTCACGAGCCCGCGGCCAGCCGCCGGACGGCAGGCCGCGGCCTCTCGCTAGGCGTTCACGGTCTCCCCCGGCAACGCGAGATCCAGGTCGACGGCCTGGCCATCCCCCGCATACGACGCCGAGGAGGCCAACGGCCCGTGCCCCGCCGCCTTCGCGGCCAGCACGTACGCCCCGTCGGTGGGCACCGCCAGCGCGTACGTACCGTCGTCGCCGGACAGCGTCGCCCCCGCCTGCCGCCCCCGTCGGTCGATCAGCGTGACCTTGGCGCGGGCCACCGGGACGCCCGCCGCGTCGAGCACGCGCCCGCGGAAGCCGCGCAGCACCTCCTCGGCGTTGGCCAGCGCGACGTCCTCGTCGCTGCTCGCGCGCAGTTGCGTGTGCTGGGGGGCCTCCGCCGCCGTCCGGCTCCGCTTGGGCAGCAGCAGGGCGAGGACCAGGCCCACGGCCACCGCGCCCGTCGCGATCAGGAAGGAGACCCGGAAACCGTGCATGGTCGGGATGGCGACGCCGCCCACGTGGTTCGCCGTGTTGGCCAGCACCATACCGATGACGGCGCTGGACACGGACGTACCGATGGACCGCATCAGGGTGTTGAGACCGTTCGCCGCGCCCGTCTCCGACGCGGGGACCGCACCGACGATCAGCGCCGGGAGGGAGGAGTACGCGAGGCCGATGCCCGCGCCCAGCACCACGGCGATCACCAGGCTCTGCCAGGCCGCGCTCATCAGGCCGAGGCCCGCGCCGTAGCCGATGCCGATGATCAGCATGCCGAGGATCAGGGTGGTCTTGGGGCCGTACTTGGCGGACAGCCGGGCATAGACGGGGGCCGTGAACATCATCGTCAGGCCCAGCGGGGCGACCAGCAGACCCGCGGTGACCATCGACTGGCCGAGCCCGTAGCCGGTGGCCTTCGGCAGCTGGAGCAGCTGCGGCAGGACCAGCGAGACGACGTAGAAGCTGACCCCGACCATGATCGAGGCGAGGTTGGTGAAGAGCACCGCCGGGCGGGCGGTGGTGCGCAGGTCGACCAGCGGGGCCTTGATCCGCAGCTCCATCACGCCCCACAGGACGAGGATGACGGCGGAGGCGGCGAAGAGTCCGAGCGTGGTGCCGGAGGTCCAGCCCCAGTCGCTGCCCTTGGTGATCGGGAGAAGGAAGAGGACCAGGCCCACGGAGAGCCCGATCGCGCCCAGCACGTCGAACGTGCCCGCGGCGCGCGCCGAGGACTCGGGTACCGCGACGAGGGTGAGGACGATGGCGATGACACCCAGGCCGGCGGCGCCGTAGAACAGGGCGTGCCAGTCGGCGTGCTGCGCGACCAGGGCCGCGGCGGGCAGCGCGAGGCCGCCGCCGACGCCGATCGAGGAGCTCATCAGGGCCATCGCCGAGGCGAGCTTCTCGCGCGGCAGCATGTCGCGCATCAGGCCGATGCCCAGCGGGATCGCGCCCATGGCGAAGCCCTGGAGGGTACGGCCCACGATCATCGTGAGCAGTTCGCTGGTGAGTGCGCTGATCAGCGCGCCCACCACCATCACGGAGAGGCTGAATATCAGCATCCGCCGCTTGCCGTACAGGTCGCCGAGGCGGCCCATGATCGGAGTGGCCACGGCGCCCGACAGGAGCGTCGAGGTCAGGACCCAGGTGGCGTTGCTGGGCTCGGTCCCCAGCAGCTGCGGCAGGTCCTTGATCACCGGAACGAGCAGGGTCTGCATCACCGCGACCACGATGCCCGCGAAGGCGAGCACCGGGACCACGGCCCCGCTGGCGCCCCGAGCGGGCTGGTCGGTCGTGTGCGTCATTGAGTGAGGCCTCCGGGCCAAGAGAGTGACGGGCAGAGCGGGGAGAGGCGGGATCCGCCTCGGATAAGTGGTGGGTAAACCTCGTATGCACAGGCAACTATTCCGTTGCTTCGAGCTGCTAACGAATTCTTGACCCTCCCATGGGTTTCTGATCTACCGTCAAGCCCTGGCCAATTTGTGGAACGTGTTCTAGTCTCACGCGCCATGAGTGCCGCGATGAATGCCGTCAGGGCCGCGAAGGCGTATGTCGCCGGGGTCGGAATGACCAGGTTCGAGAAGCCCGAGACCCGTGATTGGCAGTACTGGGACATGGTCCGGGAGGCGGGCGGCTCAGCACTCGCCGACGCGGGGATCTCGTACACCGAAGTGGAACAGGTTCCTGTCGGCTACTGTTTCCAGCCCTCCACCGCCGGCCAGCGCGCCGCCTATGAGCTGGGTCTCACCGGCGTCCCCGTCTACAACGTCAACAACAACTGCGCCACCGGTGCCACGGCCCTGATGCTGGCCCGCCAACTCGTCGAGGGCGGCGCGGCCGACTGCGTCCTGGCCCTCGGCTTCGAGAAGATGAAGAAGGGCGCGCTCGGGAGCGGCGCGGACGGTGGGGCCCGCGGCGGAGCCGCTGATGACTGGAGCGCCACGTCACCCGTCGCCCGGCACTACGGCGTCATGGCCGCCCGGCACGGCTTCGAGGCGACCCCGCCGACCGCGCAGATCTTCGGTGACGCGGCCCGCGAGCACATGGAGCGGTACGGCACCACCGAGGCGCAGCTCGCGGCCGTGGCCGCCAAGAACCACCGGCACTCCGCGCACAACCCGTACGCCCAGTTCCAGGACGTGTACGACGTGGCCGGCATCCTCGCCGCCCGCACCGTCCACCGCCCGCTCACCAAACTCCAGTGCTCGCCCACCTCCGACGGCGCGGCGGCGGCCGTGGTCGTCTCGGAACGGTTCGCCGAACGGCGCGGGCTCACCGGCCTCGTCGAGATCGTCGCGCAGGCGATGACGACGGACACCGAGGAGTCCTTCGCGTCGGGCTCGTGCATCGACGTCGTCGGGCAGCCGATGTCACGGGCGGCGGCCCGCCAGGTCTACGACCGCTCAGGACTCGGCATCGAGGACGTCGACGTCGTGGAGCTGCACGACTGCTTCTCCGTCAACGAGCTGCTGACGTACGAGGCGCTCGGCATGTGCGCGGTGGGCGAGTCGGGCAAGCTGGTCGAGTCGGGGGCGACGACGTACGGCGGGCGCTGGGTGGTGAACCCCTCCGGAGGGCTCATCTCCAAGGGACACCCGCTGGGCGCGACCGGCCTCGCGCAGACCGCCGAACTGGTGTGGCAGCTGCGGGGCACGGCGGGGGAGCGGCAGGTGCCGGGCGCGCGGGTGGGGCTCGCGCACAACATCGGGCTGGGCGGCGCGGCCGTGGTGACCATGCTCCGGAAGACGGCGTAGGCCGCGCGACGGCGATGGACGCGATGCGGGGCGGTGTCGGCCGCACGACGGCGGATGACTCGGTGCGGGGCGCGTAGGCCGCGCGACGGCGATGGACGCGGTGCGGGCCGCGTAGGCCGCACGACGGTGAAGGACGCGATGCGGGGCCGCGTAGGCCGTGCGACCGCGAAAGGCGCGGTGCCGGGCGGTGTAGGCCGTGCGACCGAGGCCAGGTGGGCCGAAAAGCCGATGCAAGGACCGTAACCGGCTTGAGAGCATGACGGTCATGCTCGAAGCCGCGGACACCTCACGAATATCCCGTCGTACCGCACCCCCCACCTGGCTGGTGGTGGCGTTGGCGTGTGCCGGGCAGTTCCTGGTGGTGCTCGACGTGTCCGTGGTGAACGTGGCGCTGCCGTCGATGCGCGCGGACCTGGGGCTGAGCGCGTCCGGCCTGCAGTGGGTGGTGAACGCGTACGCCATCGCCTTCGCCGGGTTCATGCTGCTCGGCGGGCGGGCCGGTGACCTCTACGGCCGTAAGCGGATGTTCCTGGTCGGGCTCGGTCTGTTCACGCTGGCCTCGCTCGGCGGCGGCCTCGCCCAGGACGGCTGGCAACTGCTGCTCGCCCGGGCCGTGCAGGGGCTGGGCGCGGCGGTCCTTGCGCCCTCGACGCTGACTCTGCTCACGGCCGCCGTGCCGGAGGGCCCGGCCCGCGCGCGGGCGATCGCCACCTGGACGGCGGTCGGCGCCGGCGGCGGCGCGGCCGGCGGGCTGGTCGGCGGGGTGCTGGTGGACACGCTGTCCTGGCGCTGGGTGCTGCTGATCAACGTGCCGGTGGGTGCGCTGGTCCTCGCCGGCTCCGTGCTGTGGCTGACGGAGAGCCGGGCCGGGGCCGGACGGCGGCTCGACCTGCCCGGCGCGCTCCTGGTGACGGCGGGCCTGGCGACCCTGGCGTACGGCGTCTCGCAGACCGAGGCCAAGGGGTGGACGTCGGCCGCCACCCTGGTCCCGCTGGCCGCCGGGCTCGCGCTGCTCGGGCTGTTCCTGGCCGTCGAGGCGCGTACGGCGGCCCCGCTGATGCCGCTGGGCCTGCTGGCGCGGCGGACGGTGGCGTCGGCCAACGCGGCCATGCTGGTGTCCGGTTCGGCGATGTTCTGTATGTGGTACTTCATGACGCTCTACGCCCAGAACGTCCTCGGCTACTCCCCGCTGGAGGCCGGCTTCGCCCTGATACCCAGCTCGGTCGCGGTGCTCGTCGGCTCCAAGACGGCGCCCCGACTGATGCGGCGGGCGGGCGCGCGGACGGTGGCGGTGGCGGGCACGCTGGTCGCGGCGACCGGCTTCGGCTGGCAGTCGACCATGGGCCCGCACGGCGCCTACCTGACGGCGATCATGTTCCCCGGGATCCTGATGATGCTCGGCGCGGGCCTGGCCGCGACCCCGCTGGCCGCACTGGCCACCTCCGGGGCGGCGCCGACGGAGGCCGGACTGCTCTCGGGGCTCGTCAACACCTCGCGCACGATGGGCGGTTCGCTGGGGCTCGCGGTGATGTCGACGGTCGCGGCGGCCCGGACCGGCACGGGCGGCGGGGCCGCGGCCCTGACCGAGGGATACGCGCTGGCCTTCCGTACCAGCACCGGGGTGCTGCTGGCCGGGGCGGTGCTGATGCTGCTGTGGCTGCCGGGAAGAATTTCGCCGACGTCTGCCGGATGAGGCAACGGTCCGAGCGGCTCGTGGACTCCTCATTACATCTAGGAGGTGCCCATGGGGGAGCGGGAGAACGCTCGGAACGAGGAGTTCCAGAGTTTCATGACCGGCCGCTGGCCGCGGCTGATGCGTACGGCTTTTCTCCTCACGGGGGAGCAGCACGCCGCCGAGGACCTGGTCCAGTCGACGCTCGAACAGGTCTTCGTGGCCTGGCGCAAGGTCGGCTCGGCCGATGATCCGGAGGCGTACGTACGGCGCGTGATGATCAACGCGCACGCCCGCCGGCACAGAAGGAAACTCAAGGAGTTCCTCGCGCCCAGGGACGACTCGGGCCTGGTCCGCGAGGTGCCCGACACGGGGGACCGGATCGCCCAGGCCGACGACCCCAGCGCCCTGCTCAAGGCACTCGCCCAACTGCCGCCGCGGCAGCGGGAGGCGGTGGTCCTGCGCTACTGGGAGGACCTGACGGAGACCCAGGCGGCGGAGGCGATGGGCTGCTCGGTGGGCACGGTCAAGAGCAACGCGGCCAAGGGGATCGCGAAACTCCGTGCCATACCGGGACTGGTCGAGATGGTGACGCAGGGAGGGCGTGGCTGATGAGCGCGAACCGGGAGAACCACGGCATGACACAGACGGAGTCGGACATCGCCCTCCTCCTCGCGGACGCCGCGGACGAGGTCGAGATCGGCATAGCCCCTGTCCAGGCGGTGATGCGCGGCGGCAGGCGGCGCCGGGCCAGGCGATGGGCGGTGACGGGGGCCACGGCGCTGGCGCTGGCCGTCGGCGCGACGGCGGGGACGCTGGCCGTGACGGGACTGCCGGGCGGGGGGCACGGGGACCGGGGCGGTGAGGTGGCGGTCCGGCCGGCGTCACCGGAGGAGCGCCATGTGTACACGCCCGAGTCGACGGACCTGGCGCTGGGCAGCTACCAGGGCAAGAAGTGGGGCGTCGGGGTCATGGTGTGGGGCGCGCCGCTCACCCGTGCCGAGGCCGAGAGGCAGTGGAAGGCGATGGGTGACTGGGGGCTCGAACCCGCGGACGCGGACAAGCCCGCCGAACTGATCGGCAAGACGTCCTACTTCGTCGCCCGCAGTTACGCCGGATTCCGCCGCCAGGTGGTCATGTTCAACACGGTGCGGGAGGTGGAGCCGCTCTCGGGGACCGACCTGGACGCCGCCGCCGCCCGGCTCGGTGACGATCCGGCGAGCGCCGACCGGCTGGTGGTCGGCAAGGTCGCCACGACCGCCGCGGCGGTCACCTGCCACTGGAAGGACGGCACTTCGACGCGGGTCGAGCGGGTCCCCGCCGACTCCCCGTACTACAGCGGGCAGTCGGGGCTCCGGCCGGTCCGCGACTACCCGGGGGCCGACTGGTTCGTCTGCGTGGCCCCGAAGGGCACCGCCTACGAGTCGGCGGAGGTGACCAAGTAGCGCGGAGCTCGGCGGGAGTTCACAGCCACCCCTGCTGCCGGGCCTCCCGTACCGCCTCCGTGCGGTTGCGGGTGCCGGTCTTGCCGATCGCGGCGGACAGGTAGTTGCGGACCGTCGACTCCGACAGATGCAGTTTCGCCGCGATGTCGGCGACGGTCGCGCCGTCCACCGACGCGTTCAGGACGTCGCACTCGCGGGCGGTGAGCGGATTCGGCCCGGCGCTGAGCGCGGCCGCCGCGAGCGCCGGGTCGACCACGGTCTCCCCGGTGAGCACCTGCCGGATCGCCCGGGCCAGGTCCTCGACCGGACCGTCCTTGACGAGGAAGCCGGCCGCCCCGGCCTCCATGGCCCGGCGCAGATAGCCGGGCCGGCCGAAGGTGGTCAGGATCAGCACCCGGCAGTCGGGCGCCTGGTCGCGCAGCTCCGCCGCCGCGTCCAGGCCGCTGATGCCCGGCAGTTCGATGTCGAGGAGGGCCACGTCGGGCCGGTGGATCAGCGCGGCGTCCACGATCGCGTCACCCGCCGCGACCTGGGCGACGACCTCGATGTCCGGCTCCATCCCGAGCAGGAGGGCGAGGGCCCCGCGCATCATGCCCTGGTCCTCGGCGAGCAGCACCCTGATGGACTTGGCGGGCCGGTGGTCCCGGGGCATCTCGTTCGCAGGCTCGTACACAGCCCAAGCCTAGCCGCGGGCCCGGAAATCAAAGAGTGGTCATTGTTCCGCGCCGCAGGGCTTGACGGCGGTTGACCGTGCTCAAACAATCACCTCTGCAATTCTCTGAATTCCCGGCCAATGGTCGGTATTTCGACCGCTGAATAGGTTCGGTATTTCGGTCGAACGACGTTCGGTATACCGGCCAGCAACCCGCACCGCCCTACGAGGAACCGAAGAAGAGGTGCATCGTGTTCTCAGTGTCCCTACGAGCCCCGCGCTCCCGTCCGTCACGCCTCAGGAGAGCCGCGCTCTGTGCGCTCGCGGCCTTCGCGACCGTCGCCGCGCTCGTCGTCGGGGCCGGCGCCCCGCAGGCCGCCGCCGCGGGTTCGCTGCCCTGTGACCTCTACGCCACCGCAGGCACGCCGTGCGTCGCCGCGCACAGCATGGTCCGGGCGCTGTACTCGTCGTACAGCGGATCCCTCTACCAGGTGCAGCGCGCCTCCGACAGCGCCACCGCGAACATCGGCCCGCTGGCCGCCGGCGGATACGCCGACGCGGCCGCGCAGGACTCCTTTTGCTCCGGTACGACCTGCATCGTCACCAAGATCTACGACCAGTCCAGCAGGCACAACGACCTCACCGTCGAGGGCGCCGGCGGGGCCGGCGCGGCCGATGTCGGGGCCCCTGCGGACGCGCTGCCGGTGACCGTCGGCGGGCACCAGGTCTACGGCCTGGAGATCTCGGCCGGCATGGGCTACCGGGACAACTCCACCTCCGGGGTCGCCACCAACGGCGCCGCCGAGGGGATGTACATGGTCACCTCCGGCACCCATGTCAACGGCAGCTGCTGCTTCGACTACGGCAACGCCGAGACCAACAACAAGGACACCGGCAACGGCCACATGGACGCCATCAACTTCGGCACCGAGTGCTGGTTCGCGCCCTGCTACGGCTCGGGGCCCTGGGTGCAGGCCGACCTGGAGAACGGGCTGTTCCAGTCCAACCTCGGCTACAGCACCAACTCCGCCAGCACGGGCACGGGCGCGACACCTTTCGTCACCGCGTTGCTGAAGAACAACGGCCAGGACCATTTCGCACTGAAATGGGGAAACGCGCAGTCCGGCGGTCTCACCACCACGTATTCCGGCGGTGAGCCCACCACCAGCGGCTACTCGCCCATGCACCAGGAGGGCGCGATCGTCCTCGGCACCGGCGGCGACAACAGCAACGGCTCCATCGGCTCGTTCTTCGAGGGCGTGATGACCTCCGGCATCCCGACCGACGCCGCCGACAACGCCGTCCAGTCCAACATCGTCTCCGTCGGCTACGGCGGCGCGACCGGCTCCACCGGCACGCTCAGCCCCGGCTCGGAGATCTCCCTGAAGGCCACGACGTCCTGCTGCACCACCGACTACGTCCGCCACCAGGCCGACGCGGCCGTCCTCTCCGCCATCACCACCGGCAGCTCCGCCCTGGACAAGAACGACGCCACCTGGATCGTCCGCCGCGGACTGGCCGACAGCTCCTGCGTCTCCTTCGAGTCGCGCAACTACCCGGGCGACTTCCTGCGCCACTACAACTTCAAGCTCCTGCGGCAGCCCATGGACGGCACCGCCACGTTCAGAGCCGACGCCACGTTCTGCCCGCAGACCGGCAAGAGCGGCACCGGCACCTCGTTCGCGTCGTACAACTACCCGACGCGATATCTGCGCCACTACAACTACAACGTCTACATAGCGAGCGACGGCGGTTCCAACGCCTGGGACAGCGCCACCTCGTGGACCGACGACGTGAGCTGGGTCGTCAGTTCGCCCTGGGCACCGTAGTCGCCACCGTCATAGCGGTCAGCAACTCCAGCGACTCGGTGGGGAGTTCCGCGGTGACCGTGAAACCCCCGCGTGGCGACGGGCCGGCTTCGAGAGAGCCGCCCGCCGCCGCGAGGCGCTCGGTCAGCCCCTTCAGACCGGTGCCGCCGACGCCCGCGCGGCGGGGCTCGGCGGCGCCGGCGCCGGTGCCGTCGTCGCCGACGGTCAGCCGGACCCGCTCGGCGCCGCTGTCGACGGTGATCTCGCAGTGCGTGGCGTCGCTGTGCCGGACCACGTTGGTGACCGCCTCGCGCACCACCCAGCCCAGCAGCGTCTCGGTCTGCGGGGCGAGCGGCGTCCCGGTCTGCCTGACGACCGGCTCGATGCTCGCCGCCGAGAGGACCGAGCGGGCCCGGTCGAGTTCCGTGGCCAGGCTGCCCTCGCGGTAGCCGGTGACCGCCTCACGGATCTCGGTGAGCGCCTGCCGGCCCACCGACTCGATGTCGGAGATCTGCGAGAGGGCCGCGTCCATGTCACGGGGGGCGAGGCGCCGGGCCGCCTCCGACTTGACGACGATCACCGAGAGGGTGTGGCCGAGCAGGTCGTGCAGATCCCGGGAGAAGCGCAGCCGCTCCTTCTCCACCGCGCGCCGGGCCAGCTCCTCGCGGGCCGCGCGCAGCTCCCGTACCGCCTCGGACAGGGAGAGGATCGCGGCGGTCACCATGGTGGACAGGAAGGTGCCGTAGGCGACGTTGATCGCGTCCCAGCCCGCCCGGAACACGGAGACCGCCGCCGCGAGGGCGGTCAGCGCGAGGCCGATCTGACCCAGCCGCGGGCCGCGCAGGCAGGCCCCGGTGGCGAGGCCGAGCAGCGGGAAGAAGTACAGCCAGCTGCCGCCGTAGCCGAGGGCGAGACCGCAGGTGATCAGGCCCATCAGAACGAGCGCCACCCGCGTCGAGACGGCCTCGCGCTTCTCCTTCACGAAGGAGCGGAACACGACGTAGATGTAGAGGGAGTTGAACGCGAACAGGCCCAGGCCGCCGATCCAGGGGCTGGGGGTCTTGCCCTGGAGGAGGTTGGAGAAGGAGCCCAGCCCCAGCAGCAGCCACGGCAGCAGGGAGAAGCCGGTCGGCGGCGGACCCGGGTGCTCGGTTTGCTCGCCCGTGCGACGCGCCTCCTTCTGCGCGGCCTTGAAGTCCGCCATGTCGGCCTTCCACTGAGACCGCGCCGCCCGCCAACGGCGTGTCTGGCAGGTGATCCCTCGCATCCAGGACATTTTTTTCGCTCCCCCGGTCACACGGTCCGCCCGGTCCGGCGGTACGCCATCACAGCGTACGAACCGAACGCGAGCAGCCAAGCCGTCAGGACCGCGATCGCGCCGAGTGCCGGGGCGTGTCCGTCGGCGACGGAGGTGCCGAGTTCGGCGAAGCGGTTGGTCGGGGTGTACTTCGAGACGGCGCGCAGCCAGCCGGGGAACAGGCTGATCGGGAACCACAGGCCGCCGACCACGGCGAGCCCCAGGTTGCAGGCCATGTTCGTGACGCCGGTGGTCTGGGCGGTCAGGCCGTAGCCGTTGGCGAGGCCGAGCAGGGTGAAGGGGATCGAACCCAGCCACAGCAGCAGCGCGATCCCCGCCCACTGCCAGGCCGCCAGCCGTACGCCGTTGACCAGGCCGCCCGCCAGGAGCACCGCGAGGATCGCGGGCAGTACGGTCACCGAGCCGGTCAGCGCCCGGCCGAGGACGACCTGGCGCGGGGTCATCGGGGTCACCCGGAGCTGCCGCAGCCAGCCGATCGCCCGGTCCTCGGCGACCCCGCCGCCGGTGTTGAGGGCGGAGCCGACCGCGCCGTAGGCGGCCATGCCGACCATGGCCTGGGTCCTGTACCCGCCGTCGTCGCCGCCCAGGTTGGTGAACAGCAGGTACATCATCACCGGCATCGCGATCCCGCCGATCACGAAGCCGGCGTCGCGCAGGGTCCGGCGTACTTCGAGGCGCAGGTAGTCGAGCATCAGACGGTCTCCGTCTCAGCGGCGGTTCGGGCGGGGGAGGTGTCGTCCGGGGCGGCCGCGCGGGGCAGCGGGTCGGGCAGTACGCCGTCTCCGGTGCGCGGGCCGGACGTCAGGGCCAGGAAGGCGTCGTCGAGGGAGGCGGGGGTGACCTCCAGGCCGCGGATCGCGTTCCGGGCGGCCAGCGCGATCACGGTGGCGTCCGAGTCGTCGGTGCGCAGCAGCGCGCGGTCGCCGCGCACCTCGAGGGAGCGCACGCCGGGCAACCGGGCCAGGCCCTCGGTGGAGCGGCCCGCCAGGTCGAAGGCGACCAGGCTGCCGCCGGCCGCCCGCTTGAGCTGCTCGCCGGTGCCGTCCGCGACGATCCGGCCGCGGTCGATGACGAGGATGCGGTCGGCGTGCGCGTCCGCCTCCTCCAGGTAGTGCGTGGAGAACAGGACGGTGTGGCCGCGCCGGGCGTACGCGCGCATCGAGCGCCAGAACGCGTGCCGCGCCTCCACGTCCAGGGCGGCGGTCGGCTCGTCCAGGACGAGCAGCGACGGGTTCCCGGCCAGTGCCACGGCGAACCGCACGCGCTGTGTCTGGCCGCCGGACAGCCGGTCCACCCGGCGCCCGGCGAGCTCGCCGATACCGGCCAGCTCCAGGGCCTGTGCGACGGGCATCGGGGTCGGATAGCGCCGGGCCACGAAGGTGACCAGCTCGCCGACGGTGACCCGGGGCACCGCCCGCGCCTCCTGGAGCATCGCTCCGACCAGCCCGCTGCGTACGGCCTTCGCCGGCTGCGCGCCGAACAGTTCGACCGTGCCGGCGTCGGGCGTGTTCAGCCCCAGCAGCAGCGAGATCGTCGTCGACTTGCCCGCGCCGTTGCGGCCGAGCAGCGCGACCGTCTCACCGCGCCCTATCTCCAGGTTCACCCCGTCCACCGCGCGTACCGTCCCGAAGGTCTTGACCGCCCCCGCGAAGGACACGGCCCGCTCTGTCCGGCCTGCCGTCCCACCTGTCCATGTCATGCCTACGACGCTACGGAACCCGGGCTCCCGCGCGGCAGATGCGCTTGTACGGACTCGCGCATGACAAATGTCATGGCCCGGCACGGCTGCATCTGACACTGTGTCAGGAGCCTTCACAAGTGTGGAGCGCTCGGCTATACAAGGGGCGCTGGACTGGAACGCGTTCTAGGGACAACCCCCTTGGACCCGCCCCGTGGACGACCTCGGTGCGGCCGACGGTGCGGACGGTCGTGCCGAGGTCTTGAGACACCTCAGGAGCCGTATGCCCATCGACGCAGCCAAGGCCCTCGCCGCCGAACCCCGGTCCGGGGAGATCCACTGGGAGCGCCGGGACGTCCAGCTCTACCACCTCGGCATCGGCGCCGGCCGCCCCGCCACCGACCCCGACGAACTGCGCTACACCCTGGAGTCCCGGCTGCACGTGCTGCCCAGCTTCGCCACCGTGGCGGGGGCCGGTTCGCCCGGGGTGATCAGCGGACTGTCCATGCCCGGCGTCGACGTCGACCTCGCCAAGGTGTTGCACGGCGGCCAGTCGCTCACCGTCCACCGCCCCCTCCCGGTGCGGGGCTCGGCCACCGCCACGGGCCGGATCGCCGCCGTGTACGACAAGGGCAAGGCGGCCGTCCTGGTGATGCGCACCGAGGTCGCGGACGCCGACGGCCCGCTGTGGACCAACGACGCGCAGATCTTCGTACGGGGAGAGGGCGGCTGGGGCGGCGACCGCGGCCCGTCCACCCGGCTCGACCCGCCCGCCGGCGAGCCCGACCGGACCGTCGAGCGGCCGATCCGCGAGGACCAGGCCCTGCTCTACCGCCTCTCCGGCGACTACAACCCGCTGCACGCCGACCCCGAGTTCGCCAAGCTCGCCGGCTTCGACCGGCCCATCCTGCACGGGCTGTGCACCTACGGCATGACGCTCAAGGCCGTCGTGGACACGCTGCTCGGCGGGGACGTGAGCCGGGTGCGGTCGTACGGGACGAGGTTCGCCGGGGTGGTGTACCCGGGGGAGACCCTGCGCATCCGCATGTGGCGCGGTGACGCGCGGGTCCGCGTCGCCGTCGGTGCCGTCGAGCGGGACGACGCGCCCGTCCTCGCCGACACGATCGTCGAACACTCCTGATCCAGCTTGAGCCAGCCTGAGCCGGCTTGAGCCAGCTAGGGCCGGATTGATCCATGTTGTTCCGGAACGCAGTCGAGGGGAGAGCCGCACCATGCGCGCAGCCGTACTGCAGGAGATAGGCCAGGAGAAGCTTGAGGTCCTCGACGACGTCGAGGCGGTCGGGTTCGGCCCCGGCAGGGTGCGGATCCGGGTGCGCGCCACCGGGCTGTGCCACTCGGACCTGTCGGCGATGAACGGGGTGCTGCCGCAGCCGGCCCCGTTCGTGCCGGGCCACGAGGGCGCGGGCGAGGTCCTGGAGGTGGGGGAGGGCGTCACCCGGGTCAAGCCCGGCGACCGGGTCGTCGTCTGCTGGCTGCCGGCCTGCGGGGCCTGTCCGGCCTGCCGGCGCGGGCAGACCGAGCTGTGCCTGGCCGGGTTCATGAACGCCGGCACCCCCAACTTCAGGCGCCCCGGCGGTGACCTCTTCGGCTTCGCGGGCACCGGCACCTTCGCCGAGGAGGTCGTGGTCGACGCCGGGTGCGCGGTGCCGATCCCGGACGACGTGCCCTTCGACATCGCCGCGCTGATCGGCTGCGGGGTCACCACCGGGCTCGGCGCCGCCCTCAACACGGCCGATGTCGAGGCCGGTTCGTCGGTCGCCGTGATCGGGTGCGGAGGGGTCGGGATCTCGGCGATCCAGGGGGCACGGCTCAAGGGGGCGGCCGAGATCGTCGCCGTCGACCCGGTCGCGTCCCGGCGCGAGGCCGCGATCGGGTTCGGCGCGACCCGGGCGGTCTCGCCCGACGAACTGCCCGGCGCCAAGCAGGAGGTCACCGCCGGCGAGGGCTTCGACTACGTCTTCGAGGTCGTCGGCAGGTCCGCCACCGCCCGCACGGCGTACGAGAACACCCGGCGCGGCGGCACCCTCGTGGTCGTCGGCGCGGGTGCCATGGACGACTTCCTCCAGCTCAACATGTTCGAGCTGTTCTTCGACGAGAAGCGGATCCTGCCGTCGATGTACGGCGGCGGCGACGTGGTCGGCTCCTACGAGCGCACGATCGCCCTGTGGCGGGCCGGCCGCGTCGACCTGGAGGGCCTGATCACCCACCGGGTGCCGCTGGCGGAGATCAACGAGGCCCTGGACCAGATGCGCACCGGCACCGCGCTGCGCACCTGCATCGAGATCTGAGGGGCCGTCCCATGTCGGAGAGGTCATTGCCGGAGAGTCCGCTGCCGGAGAAGACGCCGTCGGAGACTCCGCTGTCGGAGAAGCCGCTGTCGGAGAAGCCGCTCGACGGGCTCAGTGCGATCGTCACCGGCGCCGGGCGGGGGCTCGGCCGGGCCGAGGCGCTCGAACTGGCCCGGCTGGGCGCGGCCGTCGTCGTCAACGACTTCGGACAGCCGGGCCGGGACGGCTCGGGGACGGCCTCCACCGGCCCCGCCGAACAGGTCGCCGAGGAGATCCGCGCGGCGGGCGGCCGGGCCGTCGCCCATACCGGAGACATCGCGGACTTCTCGCAGGCGCGAGACCTTCTCACCCTGGCGACAACCCAGTACGGCAAGCTGGACATCCTCGTCAACAACGCCGGCATCCTGCGCGACCGCATGGTCTTCTCCATGACCGAGGGCGAGTGGGACTCGGTGATCCGGGTCCACCTCAAGGGCCACTTCAACACCACCCGCTTCGCGGCCGCGCACTGGCGGGAGCGGTCCAAGGCGGCCGGCGGCGCGAAGGTGTACGGCCGGATCGTCAACACCTCCTCCGAGGCCTTCCTCGCCGGTTCCGCGGGCCAGCCCAACTACGCGGCCGCCAAGGGCGGCATCGTCGGCCTGACCACCTCCACCGCCCTCGCCCTCGCCAAGTACGGCGTGACCGCCAACGTGATCTGTCCGCGCGCCCGCACCCGGATGACCGAGGACGTCTTCGCCGGGTTCGAACGGCCCGCCGAGGGCCTCGACCCGCTCGCCCCCGAGCATGTCGCCCCGCTCGTCGGCTACCTGGCGTCCCCGGCCGCCGCGCGGATCAACGGCCAGCTGCTGGTCGTGCACGGCGGCATGGTCGCGATCGTCGAACGGCCGCGGGTCCAGGCCAGGTTCGACAGCAAGCAGGACACCTTCAGCTACGACGAACTCGACGCCCTGCTCACCCCGCACTACGCCGACCGGCCGCCGGGGGAGACCTTCGCGGCGGCGGAGGTGCTGGGGCTGAAACGGCGGTAGCGGCACAGACGACAGCGGCCCCACCCCACAAGGGCGGAGCCGCTGTCGTTCTTACGTACCGTCAGGCCGTGGTCTCGGCCGGCTCCGGCTTGCGGTGCCGCCCGCTCGGGGCCGATTCGCCGTCCTGGACCGAGACCGGACCACGGTGCTTGCCGTGGCTGTCGGACTCCTGCAGGTCGGCGGACAGGTGCTGAGACGTGCTGGTGTCGCTCATCGGAAGAATTCACCCCGTCAACATGATCTTTCTTACAGCGCGGTGAGTTTAGCCAACCCACCGCGGGGCGAATCCAGGCAGGCACGCCGACCGGTGCTACTTCGTTACAAGCCTTCTCTACTTCGTTACGAGCCGCCCCAGCGGAGCCTGTTGCAAGGGCACCGGCCGGGCCGCGACAGGCTCCGGAGGATCCGTTTCCGCCGACTCCCCGGGCATACCCGACGCCCCGGCAGCCGTGCCGTCCCGAACCGGATCCCCCGGGCCCGCGTCCCCCGGCCCCCCGTGCTCCCCCGTCTCCCCCGAGCCCCCCGTTCCCCCCCAGGGCACCGCGATCTCCGCCACGCCGCACGGGACCTCCCCCGTGGCGTACGGCAGCCGCAGCACCCCGTCCTGCGTCCACAGCCCGGCGCCGGCCAACCACCCCTCCGGCGCCGGGAGATGGCACACCCCGCGGGCACTCGGCCGCCAGGTGCCGACCCAGCTGCCGAGCGGACCGTCCATGCGCAGCGCCACCCCGCAGCTCTCCGGCATCAGCACCAGCCCCGGCTGGATCGCGAACGGCGTCACCGTGCACTCCGCCAGCCGCAGGCTCTCCGGAAAGCGCACCGGCAGCGTGCTGCCGAGGACACCCCAGCCCAACCGTTCCTGCCCGGGGGAGGGCGCGTCCGAGCCGACCAGGATCAGCCCGCTGTCCGGGTCGGCGACCAGCAGCCGGTCGTCGCTGTCCGCCGCGATCTGCAGCAGCGGCGACACCTCGCCGCCCCGCTCCAGATCGACGACGACCGCCTTGGTCCGCCCGCCCAGCTCCCGGTCCAGGGCCAGCATCCGCCCGCCCCGGTCCAGCCAGACCCCGCCCGAACAACGCCCCGGGACCACCGCGAGCCGCTCCGGCCCGAAGGCCCCGCCCGCCACCAGCCACACGGTCGAGGAGTGTTCCCCCACGGTCAGCGCGTACGCGTCGCGGCCGCCGGGCGCGGGTGGCAGCAGCCGGAGCGACGTCCCCGCGTCCGGGCACTCCACCGCGCCCAGCGGCAGCTCACCGGTGCCGGGCCCGGTCGGATAGAGCAGGGCGAAGTGGTGCCGGTCGTCCACCAGCCGGTGGATGAGCACCCGCCCGTCGCCCATCGGCTGCACCTCCGTGCCCGGCTCCTCGGGCTGGTTGCCGGGCAGCGGTACGGCGTACGGCTCGTGGCCGTCCAGCGTCCATCGCTCCGGGTACCAGGAACCTTCCCGCTGGGCCAGCCGGGCCGCGTACGCCCCGTCCGCCGTGATGGTGCAGCCCGCTCTCGGCGCGCTGTCGTCCTCGTCCGCAGCCGAGGGTTCGATCGCACAGACCGTCATCGCTCGGTCACCTCCGGCCACGAAGCTAGTTTTCGCACGCACAGACGGGGGAGCGGCAGGCGACGGCTTCACACATACGGGTGCACACTCGACGATTCGCCTGAGGAAACGGGGACGGCTGTGCTGGGCGTTGCCTCCCGTGGCCGAGCAGGTACGGCCCCGGGGAACAGGCAGGTAGCCTTTCCCCGTGCCCCGTCTGTCAGAAGTCATCGCCGCGCTGGAGAGCCTGTGGCCCGCCGAGCGGGCCGAGTCCTGGGACGCGGTCGGCACCGTCGTGGGCGACCCCGACCAGGAGGTCACCCGGGTCCTGTTCGCCGTGGACCCGGTGCGGGACATCGTCGACGAGGCGGTGAAGCTGGGCGCCGACCTGCTGGTCACCCACCACCCCCTCTACCTGCGCGGCACGACGACGGTCGCGGCGAGCCACTTCAAGGGCCGCGTGGTGCACACCCTCATCAAGAACGACATCGCGCTGCACGTCGCCCACACCAACGCCGACACCGCCGACCCGGGCGTCTCCGACGCGCTCGCGGGCGCCCTGGACCTGCGGGTGGTACGCCCCCTCGTCCCGGACCCCACCGACCCGGAGGGCCGCCGGGGCCTGGGCCGCGTCTGCGAACTGGACCACCCGGTCACCGTCGGCGAACTCGCACGCAGGGCGGCCGAGCGCCTCCCCGCCACCGCGCAGGGCATCCGCGTCGCCGGCGACCCCGAGGCCCTCGTCCGCACGATCGCCGTCAGCGGCGGCAGCGGCGACAGCCTCTTCGACGTCGTACGCGCCGCCGGGGTGGACGCCTTCCTGACGGCGGACCTGCGCCACCACCCGGCTTCCGAAGCCGTAGCCCACAGCCCCCTCGCGCTGCTCGACGCGGCGCACTGGGCCACCGAATGGCCCTGGTGCGAGCTGGCCGCAGCCCAGCTCGACGAGATCTCCGACCGCCACGGCTGGGACCTTCGGGTACACGTCTCCAAGACGGTCACCGACCCCTGGACCAGCCACTCCCCCTCCCTTGGAGCCCCCAACTGAACGCCGCGCCCGCCGACCAGATCCGACTCCTCGACGTCCAGGCCCTGGACGTCCGCCTCCAGCAGCTGGCGCACAAGCGGAAGTCGCTGCCCGAACACGCCGAGATCGACTCGCTGACGAAGGACCTCACCCAGCTGCGCGACCTGCTGGTGGCCGCGCAGACCGAGGAGAGCGACACCGCCCGCGAGCAGACCAAGGCCGAGCAGGACGTGGACCAGGTACGCCAGCGCGCCGCCCGCGACCAGCAGCGCCTGGACTCCGGCGCGGTCACCTCCCCGAAGGACCTGGAGAACCTCCAGAAGGAGATCGTCTCCCTCGCCAAGCGCCAGGGCGACCTGGAGGACGTGGTCCTGGAGGTCATGGAGCGCCGCGAGTCCGCCCAGGAGCGGGTCGCCGAACTGACCGAGCGGACCGGCGCCGTCCAGGGCCGGATCGACGAGGCCACCGCCCGCCGCAACGCCGCCTCCGGAGAGCTCGACGCCGAGGCGGCCACGGTCACCAAGGAGCGCGGGGTCATCGCGGGCACCGTCCCCGCGGACCTGCTGAAGCTCTACGACAAGCTGCGCGAGCAGCAGGGCGGTATCGGCGCGGCCAAGCTGTACGCCCGC
This sequence comes from Streptomyces sp. NPDC007157, assembly GCF_040634235.1. Classification (NCBI taxonomy): domain Bacteria; kingdom Bacillati; phylum Actinomycetota; class Actinomycetes; order Kitasatosporales; family Streptomycetaceae; genus Streptomyces; species Streptomyces sp. NPDC007157. The sequence continues at coordinate 65,005 of NZ_JBEYFE010000012.1, read as the reverse complement.
AGCTGCCAGGGCTGCCGCCAGGAACTCGCCATCACCGAGCTGAACGAGATCCGCTCGGCCGCGCCTGACACGGTCGTGCGCTGCGAGAACTGCCGCCGCATCCTGGTCCGCACGGCCGAGTCCGGCCTGTAGTAAGGGGCTGACGTGGCAAGGGAGTTCATCGTCGAGGCGGACGGCGGGTCGCGGGGCAACCCGGGACCGGCCGGCTACGGCGCGGTGGTCATCGACGCGGCGACCGGCGAGACGCTGGCGGAGGCGGCCGAGTACCTCGGCGTCGTCACCAACAACGTCGCCGAGTACCGCGGCCTCCTGGCGGGCCTGCGCGCGGCGCACGACCTCGACCCGGCCGCCGTCGTCCACGTCCGCATGGACTCCAAGCTGGTCGTCGAGCAGATGACGGGCCGCTGGAAGATCAAACACCCCGACATGAAGCCCCTGGCGACAGAGGCGGGACGGGTGTTCCCGGCGGACCGGGTGACCTACGAGTGGATCCCGAGAGCCGAGAACAAGCACGCCGACCGCCTGGCGAACGAGGCGATGGACGCGGGCAAGCGGGGCGAACAGTGGTCGGCCGCGGGGTCTACGGCGGAGCTCGACGTTCGATCCGCGGCGACTGCAGCGCCCCGCAAGGGGCGCGGGGCTGAGACATTTGCGGCTCCGCCGCGTGGGCGCGACCAGCCCCCACTCACCGCCACTGTGACGACTGCCGACGCACCCGCCCCCGACACCCGCGCCGCACGCAATGTCGCGACGGCACCTCAGCCAACCTCCGGCTGGGCGTCGCCAGACATGGGCGCCCCGGCCACCTTCGTCCTCCTCCGCCACGGCGAGACCCCCCTCACCCCCCAGAAACGCTTCTCCGGCAGCGGCGGCACCGACCCCGCCCTCTCCGACGTCGGCCTGGAACAGGCGCGCCGCGCCGCCGACGCCCTCGCCCGCCGCGGCACGATCGAGGCGATCCTCGCCTCCCCCCTCACCCGCACCCGGCAGACCGCCGGAGCCGTCGCCGAGCGCCTCGGCCTCGACGTCACCGTCGAGGAGGGGCTCAAGGAGACGGACTTCGGCGCCTGGGAGGGCCTCACCTTCGGCGAGGTCCGCGAGCGTTACCCGGACGACCTGAACGCCTGGCTCGCCGACCCGGAGGCCCACCCCACCGGCGGCGGCGAGAGCTTCGCCGAGACGGCGACCCGCATCGCGGCCACCCGGGACAAGCTGGTCGCGGCCTACGCGGGCCGCACGGTCCTGCTGGTCACGCACGTCACGCCGATCAAGACGTTCGTGCGGCTCGCCCTCGGCGCCCCGGCCAAGTCCCTGTTCCGCATGGAACTGTCGGCCGCCTCGCTGTCGGCGGTGGCGTACTACGCGGACGGAAACGCGAGCGTACGGCTCTTCAACGACACGTCCCACCTGCGTCCCTGAGGCCCGCCGCGGCCCGCGCCAGCGACTCGACGCGGGCCCAGTCCCGGGCGGCCACGGCGTCCGCCGGGAGCATCCAAGTGCCGCCCACGCAGCCGACGTTGGGCAGGGCGAGGTACTCCGGGGCGTTCTCCGCGCCGATCCCTCCGGTCGGGCAGAAGCGGGCCTGCGGAAGCGGACCCGCGAGGGACTTCAGGTAGGCCGTGCCGCCGGCGGCCTGCGCCGGGAAGAACTTCATCTCCCGCACCCCGCGTTCGAGCAGCGTCACCACCTCGGATGCGGTCGACACGCCCGGCAGGAACGGCACCCCGGACGCGGCCATCGCCCCCAGCAGCCCGTCCGTCCACCCCGGGCTGACGAGAAAGCGTGCCCCGGCCGCCACGCACTCCGTGACCTGGGCGGGCGTCAGTACGGTCCCCGCCCCGACCACCGCGTCCGGCACCGCCGCGGCGATCGCACGGATCGCGTCGAGCGCCGCCGGGGTCCGCAGGGTCACCTCGATCGCGGGCAACCCCCCGGCGACCAGCGCCCGCGCCAGCGGTACGGCGTCGCCGGCGTCCTCGATCACGACGACGGGGACGACGGGGGCGAGGTCCAGCACGGAGGTGGGCATGGCCGACATCCTGCCGGGGTGATGCGCACCGCGCAAAGCTCGTTGCGCATGCTGCAATACGCGGCGATATCTGATTGAACCTCGTCAAAGAACCTGGTCCAAGAACCTGGCCGAAGAAGCTACTCAAAGAGCCTCGTCTAATGAACCTCGTCCACCAGCACGTCCAGCGCCCACCCCTGCCCCGCCTTCCCCGGCGCCGCGGCCTCCACCTCGTACCCCAGGTCCCGCAACGCCTCCACCAGCTCACCCGGACCGCTCGGCGCGATCCCGGCGGTCAGCAGACTCCGTACGATCCGCCCCTTCGTCGCCTTGTTGAAGTGGCTCACCACCTTCCGCGTCGGCGCGTGCAGCACCCGCACGGTCGCCGTCCGCGAGGCCACCTCCCCCTTCGGCTTCCACGCCGCCGCGTACGCCGCCGACCGCAGATCCAGCACCAGCCCGGCCCCGGCCGCCTCCGGCAGCACCTCCGCCATCGGCTTGCGCCAGTGCGCCCCCAGCGCCCCGAGCCCGGGCAGCTTCACGCCCATCGAGCAGCGGTAGGAGGGGATCCGGTCCGTCACCCGGACCGCGCCCCACAGCCCCGAGAACACCAGCAGCGACCGCGCCGCCCGCCGCTTCGCCGCCGCGTCCAGGGAGGCCAGGCCGAGGGCGTCGTACAGCACCCCCGTGTAGATCTCCCCGGCCGGCCGTGCCCCCGCCGTCCGCAGCTCCGCGTTCTTGGCGACCTCGCCGCGCAGCCCCTCGCTCAGCCCGAGGACCTCGCGCGCCTTCTCCTCGTCACCGGCGCACAGGTCGACCAGTTCGGCGAGCACGGCCTCGCGGGCGTCCGCGAGCCCCGGCAGGGACAGCGAGTGCGGCTTCAGCGGGGCACCACGGCCCGAGGACGCCTTGCCTTCCGAGGGCGGCAGCAGGACCAGCACACGTACTCCTCTTGACCATCAGGTTCTTCATCGACGCTTCGCGCCAGCGTAGAGCGCCGGACCGGCACGATGTGACTACGCTCGTCGTATGCCCAGCCGCCACATACGCGTCAAGGGCGCCCCCGAGGCTCCCCTCCGGGCCGCGCTCGCCGTGCTCCGGGACGACCTCGGCATCCCGGACGGCTTCCGGCCCGAGGTGCTCGCGGAGGCCGAGAGCGCCGCCAGGTACCCGGCCGTGCCCGCCCACGACGCGACCGACCTCCCCTTCCTCACCATCGACCCGCCCACCGCCCAGGACCTCGACCAGGCGATGCACCTCTCCCGGCGCCGCGGCGGCTACCGCGTCCGGTACGCCATCGCCGACGTCGCCGCCTTCGTCGTACCCGGCGGCGACCTGGACTCCGAGGCACACCACCGTGTGAACACGCTCTACTTCCCCGACGAGCGGGTCCCGCTGCACCCCGCCGTGCTCAGCGAGGGCGCGGCCAGCCTGCTCCCCGGCCAGGCCTGCCCGGCCGTCCTGTGGACCATCGACCTGGACGAGGAGGGACGGACCCTGACAGCCGACGTCCGCCGGTCCCTCGTCCGCAGCCGGGCCAAGCTGGACTACGCCGGCGTGCAGCGGCACATCGACGCGGGGACCGCCGAAGAACCCCTCGCCCTGCTCAAGGAGATCGGCGAGGCGCGCGAACGCCTCGAGGTGGAGCGCGGCGGCATCTCGCTCAACGTGCCCGAGCAGGAGATCGTCGAGTACGACCACACCTACCGGCTCAGCTACCGCGCCCCGCTGCCCGCCGAGTCCTGGAACGCCCAGATCTCCCTGCTCACCGGCATGGCCGCCGCCGATCTGATGCTGGCCCACGGCACCGGCGTCCTGCGCACCCTGCCCACCGCCCCCGACGGCGCCGTCGCGCGGCTGCGCCGTACCGCCACCGCCCTGCACATCGACTGGCCGCACCATGTCTCGTACGCCGCGCTGATCCGCTCCCTGAACCCGCGCCGCCCCCGCCACGCGGCCTTCCTCCAGGAGTGCACCACGCTGCTGCGCGGCGCCGGCTACACGGTCTTCCGGGACGGCGTGCTCCCCGCGATCAGCACCCACGCGGCCGTGGCCGCCCCCTACGCGCACTGCACCGCGCCGCTGCGCCGCCTGGCCGACCGCTACGCCTCCGAGCTGTGCCTGGCGGCGGCGGCCGGCGAGGACCCGCCCGACTGGGTGCTGTCGGTGCTGGACCTGCTCCCCAAGGAGATGGCCGAGGGCGCCCGGCGCGCGGGCACCGTGGAGCGCGAGTGCGTCGACATCGTCGAGGCGGCCCTGCTCAAGGACCGTGTCGGGGAGGTCTTCGACGGGTGCGTGGTGGAGGTCGAGGCGCGTCAGCCGACCGTGGGGAAGGTGCTGTTGCAGCAGCCCGCCGTCATAGGCCGGATCGAGGGCGGCGCGCCTCTTCCGCTGGGCGAGCGGTTGCCGGTGCGGCTGACCCAGGCCGATCCGGGGACGGCGAAAGTACGGTTCGCGCCCGCGTGAGCTGCCGTGCCGCCGTGAGCTGTCGTACGAGACCGGTGGCGTCGTCGGCGTGGAACCGCACGACGCTCACCTCGCGGCGGCGGCCCAGCACCGTGAAGTGGGTGAGGGGCGCGGCCAGTTCGAGGGTGACCGAGGTCTGGGAACCGATCGGCACGTCGAGTCGGCCTTCGGCGTTCCGGTCGTGCTGGTAACGCGTCTCGCGCCGCACGGACTTGATCGCGTCCAGCGGGACGCGCAGGTCGAGCCGGACACCGTTGCGGACGTGCAGCGCGTCCGGGGTCAGCAGGTGCGGGTGGACCACGGAGGCCGCGTGCAGGCCGACGACGAAGAGGACCGTGTAGACGTCCAGGACGAGGACGACGAGGTGCACGGTCGGCCAGTTGCGCAGCAGCACCGACAGGCCGGCCGTCTCGATCACGCACACGAACGCCAGCCCGGACATCATGGCGCCCTGGCCCCGGGCGTACCCGAAGCGCTCCCCGGTCCCCTTCGTGCGCCGGGCGGCCCACAGCACCAGACTCGCCAGCAGCCGCACCTCGTGCCGGAGCACGGCCTTCACGGCCGTTCTCCGCTGATGATGTCCAGCGCCCGGCGGATCGCGGCGGCCTGCGCCGGGGCGAGGTCGGCGTAGAGGGCGCGCAGGAAGCTGTCCTCGTGGTCGACGGCGCCGCCGGGGAAGACCTCGCGCGGGATGCACTCGGCGAGGACCCCGGCGGCCTCGGCCACCCGGGGGTCGCCGAGATCCGCGTCGGCGAGCGCGTCGAGCAGGGCATAGGCCTCGTTGGCCCGGGCCGTAGCCTGTGGCGACCCGGCGATGGCACCGGCGAGGGACAGCAGCCGTTCCCGTGCCGCCGGGTCCGCCACCGTGTCCATCAGGGCGAACACCTCACGGTCCCGGGCGGCCATCGGGGAACCGGCCAGCCGCGGAGCCGTCTCGGCGAACAGCGCGGCCAGTTCGGGCGAGACCGGCCCCTCGGCGGGCAGTTCACCCGCGTCCAGCAGGGCCCGCAACCGCTGCCGCCGCTCCCGGATCCCCGCCTCCTGCCGGGCCAGGTCCTCGTCGAGTTCGGTGAGCACCTCGACGAGGTCCTTGCCGGCGTCGTCCGCGAGCACGTCCCGCACCTCGGCGAGCCCGAGCCCCAGCTCGGTCAGCCGCCGGATCCGGGCGAGGACCACGGCGTGCCGGAGGGTGTAGTCCCGATAGCCGTTGGAGAGGCGCTCGGGCTCGGGCAGCAGGCCCAGGTGGTGGTAGTGCCGCACCGTGCGCGTGGTGACGCCGACGGTGGCGGCGAGTTCTCCGATCCGCATGACACCAGTACAGACGTTGACGTCGCGGCAGGGTCAAACGACGGGCGTCACGCGCCGACGAACCAGCGGGCCAGGGTGTCGTCGAGGCCGTCTCCCTGGTCGTTCCCGTCCGCCCCGTCCGCGGCCCAGGCCACGAACCCGTCGGGCCGCACGAGGAGACCGGTCAGCTCCGGCCGCCCCGGGCAGGCCGCGCCGACGACGTCCACCCGGTCGCCGTACTCCTCCGCCCGGGCGCGCAGCTTCGGGTCGTCGGCGAGGTCGAACAGGACCGCCCGGCCGCCGTGCAGCCGGTCGCCGAGCCGGGTGCCGTCGGAGAACTCCAGGTCAGGGGCGCTCTGCCCGGTCAGCGGGTGCTCGCCGGGCAGGGCGTACCGCTGCCAGACACCGGAGATCTGCTTGACGAGGTACGTCGTCCCGTCCCGTGTCAGCGCGAGATCGGTGACCACCCGGCGCAGGGCGCGGGCGTGCCGGTCGGGCCGCATCACGGCGATCTGGGCGCGGGTCCAGTCCAGCACCCAGGCGCCGACCGGATGCCGTTCGCCGGTGTAGCTGTCGAGCAGGGACTCCGGGGCCCGCCCCCGCGCCACGGCGGCGAGCTTCCAGCCGAGGTTCATGGCGTCGCCGAGCCCGAGGTTGAGTCCCTGCCCGCCGAACGGCGAGTGCACGTGCGCCGCGTCCCCGGCGAGCAGCACCCGGCCCTTGCGGTAGGTGTCGGCCTGCCGGGCGTTGTCGGTGAACCGGGTCGAGGAGTGCACCTCGTGGATGGTCACCTCCGGCACCCCCGACACCCGGCGCAGGGCGGCCTGGAGCTCCTCGGCGGTGATCGGCGCGGAACGGTCGGCGGGCGGCCCGTCGAACTCGACGGTGAGGATCCGGCCGGGGAAGGGCCCGTTGACGTACGTCCCGACGTCCGTGGTGTTCCAGCCCTTCCCCAGCCGCTCACCCCCACTCATCTCGACGACCGCCTGATAGCCGGTGATCTCCGGTTCGGTACCGGGGAAGTCGATCCCGGCGAGCTTGCGGACGGTGCTCCGCCCGCCGTCGCACCCGACGAGCCAGCCGGCCCGAACCGTCTCGGAGGTGCCCAGCCGTACGGTGACCCCGTCCTCGCCGGCGTCGAAGCCGGTCAGCTCCACGCCCCGGCGGACGTCGACGCCGAGTCGCTCGGCGCGGGCGGCCAGGATCCGCTCCAGGTCGGCCTGCGGCACACCGAGGCCGACCCGGTCGGCGGGGCCGATGTCGGCGAACGCCGGGTCGGAGCCGTCGAACAGGTCACCGCGCATCATGATCCCGGCGAAGTGCCCGGCGAACTTCGGGGGAGTCCGCGACGCGTCGGCACCGCGGTCCCCGAGGAAGGCCTGCAACCGCCACCGGTTCCTCTCCCAGGCTTCCGAGAGCTCGGGCAGCATGCCCCGCCGGTAGAGGGCCACCGCGCCGGCCGTGTTGATGCCGCCCGCCTTGATGGTCACGTCCACCTCGGCCAGCCGTTCCACGACCAGCACGCTCGCCCCGCCGAGCCGCAGCTCCCCGGCGAGAAAGAGCCCGACGGGGCCGCCGCCGGCCACCACCACGTCGTACATGTCCATGTTCTTGCGCTCTGTTGTCGTCGTAGTCATGGCTTTACTGTAGTCACTAAAAGTTTCGAGCGGCTATAGTTTTCTTGTGATCGATGAGAACAGGCCAGGGGAGTCCCTGCGGGAGCGCAAGAAGCGGGAGACGCGCCAGCGGATCTCGAACGTCGCGACGGTGATGTTCCGGGAACACGGCTTCGACCAGGTGACGGTCGCCGAGGTCGCGCGGGCGGCGAGCGTCTCGGCGATGACCGTCTTCAACTACTTCCCGCGCAAGGAGGACCTGTTCCTCGACCGCATCCCGGAGGCCGTCCAGGCCTTCTCCGGGGCGGTACGGGACCGCACCCCCGGCGAGCCCCCGCTCACGGCGCTGCGCCGCCTCGCCTTCCGGTTCATCGACGCGGGGCACCCGCTGGGCGGCGTGGGGGAGGGCTTCGAGGGCTTCTGGCCGGTCGTGGCCGCCTCGCCGGCGCTGCTGGCGCGCGCCCGCGAGGGGGCCGAGGAGGTGGAGCGGGCCCTGGCCGGAGCGCTCACCGAGGCCGGACAGGCCGACCCGGAGCTGCTGGCGGCCGTGACGGTCGCCGCGTACCGCTCGGTGTGTGTCACCTCCGTGCGGCGCCAGCTGGCGGGCGAGCCGTTCCCGGAGATCGCGCGGGACCACCGGGAGCGGATGGGGGCGGCGTTCGACGCGCTGGAGCGGATGGAGCGGGCGGGGCATGAAACCGGCACCTGAGCGCGTTGCAGATGTCGGCTATAGGGGGTGCCGAAGGTGGCAGAACAAGCACGGTGGACGAGGGCTCGGCTGGGCCGCTGCGGGCCGCCGCTCGACCTGCTGACGGCGCAGTTCGAACGCCACATCTATGCCCCGCACGCGCACGCGGAGTTCACGATCGGGGTGTGCGTCGGCGGCTCCGAGGTGATCGACTACCGGGGCGGCCGCGTCTACAACGGTCCCGGCTCGATCGTCGTCCTGGCGCCGGGCGAGATGCACACGGGACGCCCGGCCACGCCGACCGACGGCTACGCCTACCGCGCCCTGTACGCGGACTCGTCCCTGTTGGCGGAGGGCACCCTGGGCGCCGGCACACCGCACTTCCGCGAACCGGTGCTGGACGACCCGGAACTGGCCGCCGCCTTGCGCCAGACCCACGCCGACCTGGCCGTCTGCCCCGACCCGCTGGAAGCGGAATCCCGCCTCCCGTGGCTGCTGACGGCCCTGTCCCACCGCCACTCCACGGCCCGCCCGGCGGCGGACCAGGTCCCCGGGTCGCAGCACATATCCCACCTCGTCCGGGACAGACTCGCCGACGAACTCACCGCCCCACCCTCACTCGCCGACCTTGCGGCCGACCTGGGCCTGTCCCGCTACCAGCTCCTCAGGGCCTTCCGTACGACGATGGGCGTCCCGCCGTACGCCTGGCTGGCGCAGTACCGGGTGACCCGGGCCCGCGCCCTGCTGGACTCGGGCCTGCGCCCGGCGGAGGTCGCGACCCTGGTGGGCTTCGCGGACCAGGCCCACCTCACCCGCTGGTTCCGCCGGGTGCTGGGCGTGACCCCCGCCGCCTACCGCAACAGCGTTCAAGACGCGGGACGCTCCTGACAGCGATGCTTGCCGCATGACTGCACGAGGCTGGTTCCTCTTCTCCCTCATGGGAGTGATCTGGGGCATCCCCTATCTGATGATCAAGGTGGCGGTGGACGAGGTGTCCCCGTCGATGGTGGTGTTCGCGCGTTGCGCGGTGGGCGCCCTGCTCCTCCTTCCCCTGGCGATCCGCCAGGGCGGCCTGTGGCTGACGATCCGCACCCACTGGCGCCCGATGCTGGCCTTCGCGTGCATAGAGATCATGGGCCCCTGGTTCACGCTCACGGACGCCGAACGCCACCTGTCCAGCTCCACGGCGGGCCTGCTGATAGCGGGCGTACCGATCGTGGGCGTGGTCGCGGCTCGCTACTTCGGCGACACGGAACACCTGGGAGGACGACGGGTGGCGGGCCTCCTGATCGGCCTGGCCGGCGTAGGAGTGTTGACGGTCCCCCACCTGACCGGCGGCGACGCCCGCTCCCTGGGCGAGGTCCTGCTGACGGTGATCGGCTACGCGACGGCGCCCCTGATAGCGGCCCGCCGCCTGAAGGACGTCCCGACACTGCAGCTCATAGCCCCCTGCCTGACCCTGGCCACCCTGGTCTACGCCCCCGCGGCGGCGGCCACCTGGCCCACCTCGATGCCCTCCTCCGGCGCCCTCCTCTCCCTCCTGGCCCTGGGCGTCCTGTGCACCGCGGTGGCCTTCGTGGCGTTCCTGGAACTGATCAAGGAGATAGGCCCGACCCGCTCGACGGTGATCACGTACGTCAACCCGGCGGTGGCGGTGGCGGCGGGCGCGTTGTTCCTCAACGAGAGCTTCACCGCGACGATCGCGGTCTCCTTCGCGCTGATCCTGGCGGGGTCGGTGCTGGCGACGATGGCCTCGGCACCGAAGGTGCAGGCAGACCCGGTGTTGGGGGCCTCGGCACCGAAGGCGCCGACAGCCCCGGTGCCAGGCCGTCCCGCCCGTCAGTGGCTCCGCCGCGGACCGGCCCCGGCCCCCCGGCCGGAACGAGACGAGGCTGGCGCCCGGTAGCATGGTCCACACGGCAGACGAGCCGGGCGGACGGCCGCGTGAAGTCCCCTCAGGGGGCTTCCCGAGGAACGTCCGGGCTCCACAGGGCAGGGTGGTGGCTAACGGCCACCCGAGGCGACTCGCGGGACAGTGCCACAGAAAGCAAACCGCCGGGGACCTCGGTCCTCGGTAAGGGTGAAACGGTGGTGTAAGAGACCACCAGTGCCCAGGGTGACCTGGGCAGCTAGGTAAACCCCACCCGGAGCAAGGTCAAAAGGAAGCACCCCGGTGCTTCTGCGGGGACGTTCGAGGGCTGCCCGCCCGAGCCCCCGGGTAGACCGCACGAGGCCGGTGGCAACACCGGCCCTAGATGGATGGCCGTCACCCCGGCACCCGCGAGGGACCGGGGAACAGAACCCGGCGTACAGCCCGACTCGTCTGCCGCCACCTGCGGCTTTGCCTGGGAAAGGGCCTCTCATCTGGGACGGAGGTCCTTTCCGGTCTTTCGGGGGCTTGCTGCGTTACGCGGCGGAAGGTCCCTCGGAAGTCCCTCGGACAGGGCTGAAAGTCCCTGAAAAGTCCCTGGGGGCTACCGGCCCCGTCAAATGAGATGGCCTCTAAGACCGTGTCCTACGTGGTGAGGCGGACGTTGACCCGGTATGGGGCGGGGAAGGTGGAGCTGGATCGTGCCGGACGGGCTGTGGGAGATCGCGAAGCCGCTGATCCCGCCCGCGAGAGTGCGGCCGCAGGGCGGCGGAACACAGGACACGCCTGATGAGACGCTGTTCGCGGCCATCATCTACGTCCTGGTCAGTGGCTGCGCCTGGCGCCATCTGCCGCCCTGCTTCGGCATATCGAAGTCGACGGCTCACCGCCGCTTCCTGATCTGGTCAAGGGCGGGTGTCTGGGGCCGCCTCCACGAGGCCGTGCTGCACCGGCTTGACGACGCCGGCCTCATCGATGTCACCCGCGTCGTCCTGGACACCGCCCACGTCCGCGCTAAAAAAGGGGCGAACACACAGGTCCGAGCCCCGTGGACCGGGGTAAGCCGGGTTCCAAGATGCACGTCCTGTCGGACGCGAACGGACTGCCCCTCCTCGTGGGCGTCTCGGCGGGTAACACCCACGACAGCGAAGGGCTGAAGCCCATGGTCGAGGGTCACCAAACGAGACACGACCCTGATCGCCGCCGGTACTTCAAGCCCCAGCGCCTGCACGCGGACAAAGCCTACGACCGCGCTGATCTGCGGAAATGGTTACGTGGCAAGCGCATCGGAGTGCGAATCGCGCGCAGGGGCATCGAGTCCAGCGAGCGATTGGGCCGCCGCAGGTGGGTGATCGAGCGCACGATGTCATGGCTGTCGGGCTACCGTCGGCTCAGCCCCCGCTAGGAACGCAATCCTCGCAACTACCTGGCCTTTCTCGGGCTTGCTGCCGCCCTCTGCTGCTACAAGCGACTCGTCCGCCTCACCACGTAGGACACGGTCTAAGACGGCTTGCAGCTTGCCTTGGTGGCCAGCAAAGCGACGAAGCCACGCTTGGCTTGCTGGGCCGAATAGTCGCGAACGCGGAGAGTCCAGCCTGCCTTGGTGAGCGTTACCCGCCGCATCCCCTTCACCTGGGTGCGGCGCTCGTCACCCCAGCCGTCGTCGTGAAGGCTCTTGACTGTGGCGTCCACGGGGTCGGGTCCATTCTGGGACAACGGCTGCAACAGGTAACCGACGACGCAGCCCTGCTCGTCCCTGGTGGGCTCATCCAACAAGGACAGGCCACTGGCGCGGACGGCGGTCTTCAGATTCTGCTCGATGTCGTGTGCCTTCGCGGCCGGGTCCGCGGCCTCGGTCGTGGACGTACCCAAGGCCGTGGATCCACCCGAGGAAGCAGGTGTCGTGCCACAGCCGGTGAGCAGGGTCAGCAGTACGCCCGTGGCGCTTGCGACGGCCGCAGCCCTTACCGGCCATGGCCCGGGGCGGCGGGTCTCAGCCCTGGACGAGTTTCGCAACGCCTTCACCTGCCTGATCGGCTGCGGTGTAGAGGTCACGGACTTTCTTCAGGTAACGGCCGAGGATTTCCAGATAGCCGTCCGGGATATCACCGTGGCGAAACGTCCTCGCGATCTCGTCGGCGTGCTCGGCGACGGACTGTTCGGCGTCGATGGCGACCAGGAAACGGGCTGCGACCGCCACCTCGTCCGGCGGAAGGTAGAAGCAGGCGGTACCGAGGTCATCGTCACCGAGGAGATCGCCCATGGTGATGGGAAGTTCGCTGATCTCCTCGGGCCCCTGAGCCAGCAGGATCTGCTCCAGGACTTCCCACTCGCGGCCGAGAAAGCACTCGCTCTCCACGCCGCTGCGTTCACCCGAGAATCCGGATACGACATGTCGGAATCCCTTGTCCGCATCCGCAGCGGAAATCCTTCGAAGCGTCATATCCATCGCCAACTACTCCGATCCACAGGTCTCAGGGGAGCCTCAGTGTACCGTCGGCTCACGGGATGATAGGAAGCGGCATCGGGAAGCCACCTCCGACCGGACTCTTGGGCGTCCAGGGGTTGTTGGACCAGTCATGGTTCGTGATGTTCTCATGCCACCAGTTCTGGGTTTTCTCCCACCACGAATCCTCTTTCTCCTGCTCCTGCCCCTGGACTTGCGGCTCGGGCAGGGTGATTCGTTTGATCTCCCTGGTTTTGTAGGCGATCACCCCCTTGCTCCGCGTGGACGGGTATGACTCGACCCATTCATTCTTCTTGAAGTTGTTGATGCCCGCCTGGGGCGGTATGTCGAATCCGACCTTGGCTTTCAGCTGCCCCATACCCATGTCGTTGAGCTGTTTCTGAAGGTATTTGACCTTGTCCGTCACTTCCTTTCCGCCCTTGCGTTCCGCTTCTCCGCCGCCGTGCTTCACATCCCAGACGTAAACGCTGTCATCGGTCCAGTACAGAAGGTCGGCCCAGCCGTCCTCCTTTCCGGGATGCTCGCTCGACCCACCCTTGATCCAGTTCTCGGAGTCGCGGATCTTCGCGGTCTGCTGCAGGTCGACCGTCACGACGCCGCCGCCGTGCGGCTGGGTCATCACCAACCATGACTTGGCCATCAGAATCGTGGTGTCGTGAGCAAGGGTGTATTTCTCGCGGACCTTCTTGAAAGCCTCGGCCCGTGCCTTGCGCTTTCTCTCCTCGTCCTCTCGCTTCTTCCGCTCCTGCTGCCGCTCGAACTCCATCCGGTCCGGGTCGTACAGCCCGGTCGGGTCGCTCTGCGTCGTGGGGTTGTTGTGGCTGTAGGCGTAGCCGTTGATCTGGAGCGGATCGGCCGCGTCGATGACCGGGTCGGCGGACAGGAAGCGCCCGGCGGAGGGGTCGTACTCGCGCGCGCCCAGGTGCGTGAGGGCGGTACTGGTGTCGTCGATGCCACTGCCGAGATACGAACGGCTGTTTGGCCAGCTTGTCGGCTTGGCGCCGCGGACTTCTCCGTAGGGCTTGAAGAAGCGTCGCGTGTAAGGCTGTCCGCTGGTCTCGTCCACCGACATGGTGGCCGTGCCGAGCGGATCACTGAGCAGAACGCTGAGCTTGTGACCCGTGGTGCTGCCGTACTTGGCGGAGCGGACCACCGACGGCGCGCCCTTGTGGGCGTACGTGCGGGTGGCCTGGACGGCGTTGCCCTTGATGTCCGCGGAGACCTCGGTCTCGCCGAGGTAGAGCACGCTGCCGGCGGCGGAGTGCTGGAGGATGCGGTTGCCCTCGGCGTCATAGACGTACGACGTGTGATCTGCAGGGGTCCACCGCTGACCAGCGGTGCCGTTACAGGTGTACAGCTGCAGGTCGGTGCCGTCGGCGTCGTTGGCACCGGGTACGTCGACGCACTTGCCGGAGGCCGGGTTGTACAGGCTCTGGTCCGAGGCGCGGACGGTGAACTTCTGGGCGGCGCTGCCGTCACAGGTGGCAAGCAGGATCTTGGTGCCGTTGGCGGTGCCGTTGGCGCCGGCGCATTTGCCCATCACGCGCAGGGTGTCGCCGGTCGGCTTCCATTGCTGCGCGGCGCTGTTGTTGCAGCGGTAGAGCTGAATCGCACTGCCGTCGACGGTGGTGCCGCCGGCGTTGTCGAGGCACTTGCCGGACAGGCCGACGACCGCGCCCGCGCCGTCACCGAAGCCGGTGACGTCGGTGACCTTGTTCTCGCTGTTCCAGAGGAGGCTCTGACTGCCGCCGGTCAAGGACCGGGTCGTGGTGTTGCCCGTGGCGTCGTTGACGTAGGTGAGATCGGCGCCGGTGGCCGGGTCGGTCTCGGTGAGGGTGTGCGGTTGGGTCAGCTTCGGAGCGCTGGTGCCGTTGCCGGTCACCAGGGTGCCGTAGGAGTATTGACTGGTCTCGTCCAGCGCTGAGTTGGCAGGGTTGTGCTCGGTCAGCGAGGCGCGGTTGCCGATGGTGTCGAAAGTGAACGACTGCCAGTAGGCGGTGGTACCGGTTGTGACGGTGCCGGCGGCCGGGGCCGCGCCCGCCAGCGACGCGGAGATGTCGATGCTGTTCCCGGCGGAGTCGGTGGCGGCGGCCTCGGCGATCGGGCCGGCGGAGGTCTGCCCGTCCTCGCGGTAACCCCAGACCGTGCCGGAGGCGGACTTGCAGCCCGTGCCGGCGGTGCCGACGGCATTGCCGGAGGTCCAGGCGTGGACCAGTTCACCCAGGTTGTCGTAGGTGAAGCACTGGTTGTCCCAGGCGGAGGTCGCTCCGTCGGTGAGCTTGCGCGCTGTGGAGGTGACGTTTCCGGCACGGTCGTACGAGTAGTAGCTGTCCGCCAGGCGGTGGGAGTCCGCCGTCTCCCGGTCCCACACCGTGCGCTGCAGGCGCCCGGTGTGTTCGTCGATGAAGTTGGTGGTCCACACCCGGTAGGGCTGGGGGCCGCTGACGGTCCGGAGGGGTTCACCGTACGGGGAGTAGGTGACGTCGCTGGTGTACCAGCTCAGGCCGGACGTCGACACGGGGAGATCGTCGGTGTCGTAGCGGGTGACGACCTTCTCCTGGCCCAGTCCGCCGACCGCGGGCAGCGTGACGCTCAGTGGCTTGCCGCCGGGCGCGTAGGTGTAGCTGTACTTGTAGGTGCCGGACAGGCCTGCCGTGCTCGCGTTCGCCGGGATGACGATCTCGCGTCCCGTGGGCCGGTATTCGGTGTCGTAACCGGTGACGCGGTTGATGTAGTCGCCGGTGGCGTCGTGGCGGATGGAGGCGGCCGGCTGGCCCAGGGCGCCGGCCGGGTCGTAGGTGAACTCCTTGACAGGGGCGGCGTCCGGAGCACCCTCGCGGGTGGCGGTGACGCGCCCGATCTCGTCATAGGAGGTGTAGACGGTCTTCAGCAGGGAGTCGGTGACACTGACCGTGCGGTCCAGGTCGTCGTAGCCGAAGGTCGAGGAGCCGGTGTCCGGGTCGGTGGACTCGGTCAGGCGGCCGCGAGCATCGTAGGTGGACGTCCACAGGTTTCCGGCCGCGTCCTTGATCCTGGTGCGGTTGCCGCGGGCGTCATAGCTGTACTCGGTGTTGCGCCAGTGGCTCTGGCCGACATTGGTGAAGTGCTGAATGAGGTAGACCCGGCCGCGCGCGTCGGTCCACGACTTGACCGCCGGGGTGGCGCCGCCGGCCGGGCGCCTGAATGTCCAGTTGTCACCGTAGGTGATGCCGTCCGAGTACACGGCCTTGCCGCTGTGGACCGTGGTCGTCTTGACCGGGCGCTCCAGACCGTCGTAGAAGGTCCTGGTGAGGCTGGGAACCGTGGAGTCGCTCGCCCGCTTGAACTGCGCGGCCACCGGGTCGCCCTTGGCGAGGTAGCTTCCGGTCTGCTCGCGGACCAGGCCATGGTCGTCGTAGCGGGTGTCGGTGATGATCCGGCCGGGACCGTGCGCTTCGCTCTGGGTCTGGATCGGACGCATCAGGCCGTCGTAGATGGTGACCTGCTTGGCGTACTCGCCGTTGTCCTTCAGGCTCTTGACGGTCACCGCTGTCGGCTTGGTCACCGTGGCCGTGGCGGTCGCCATCTGGTAGCTGATCACCACGTCGGGGGTCTGGTCACCGGACGAACGCGCGGCGGTCCAGCCCTTCACCAGGCGGCCCAGGGCATCGTACTCATTGCGGACGACCCGGCCGTTGGGGTCGGTGACGGTGAGGGTCAGGCCGCGCCCGGGATCGATGGTGCTGACCGAGGAGTGGCCCTTGGCGTTGATGGTCTTGATGGCGGTGACCGGTCCCCCCGCGTCACCGGGGGTGTACTGGGTCTCGGTGGTCTTCTTGAGCGCGTCCGTCACCTTCCGGACCCGGCCGAGCGGGTCGTAGGTGGTGCCGGTGACCACCGAATAGGAGGTGCCGGCGCCGTCGACCGACGCGGAACTGGTGGCAAGACCCCTGGTCGGGGTCGCGCCCCACGCACCGTCGTCGTAGCTCACCCGGGTGGCCTCGATCAGCTGGGTCGCCGGATCGGCCTGGTCGTAGTCCGCACACGACGTGGCGGTCTTGCGGACCTGCTTGGGCAGAGCGATGAGGTGGACCGACTCATTGGCGACGTAGTCGGTCTTCGCACAGGTGTAGTCGCTGAGCGTCTCACCGCCGCCGCTCTTCGGTTTGACGACCTCGGTCTGCACCTGGACCGGCAGGCCGTAGTCGGATTCGACCTCGGTCTCCGTGCGCACCGCCTGCCAACTGGAATCGACCGTCTGGATGTCGTCGGTGCGCTTGATGCCCGTGCGCTGGGCGAGCAGCGGCGACAGGTCGCCGTCCCGGTCACGGGAGGCGGTCTGCTTCGACCAGGGGAAGTTCAGAGTGCGCTTGAGGACACGGCCGCCCGTGCCGTCGTAGGAGATCGCCTCGGCGATCATGCCCGCGTACTGGGGTGCGTCGTCGGCGACGAGGGTGACCTCGCCCTTGGAGTCCTTGACCGCGCCGCCCGCGCCCCGGAAGTAGCGCTTGACGGAGAACGACTGGGTCTGGGCCACACCGACGCCGGCGCTGTTCTTGGCGCCCTTGACCGTGGTGACCTGCTGGTAGCCGCGCCAGACGCTGTAGGTGCGCAGGGAAGGCTTGGAGAACTCGTCGTCGTCCTTGCCCCAGGCCGCGCCGGAGTAGGTGTACTTGCTGGTGAGGCGGTCCGATACGCCGGTGATCTTGTCGGTCTCGGTGACGGAGTGCACGACGTACTTGTCGAACCAGGCCAGAGCCGGCTTCTCCAGGTCGCCGTCCGGGGACCAGCGCACCGGATAGCAGGTGCCCTGGTTGCTCTCCGGCGCGACGGAGGGCTCGGTTCTGCAACCGCCCGTGTAGACGACCTCGAGATCACCGCCGTGCTCCGTGGACACGGTGCCGATCCGCGGGCGGGTGAAGCCGGGGCGGGCATCGCCCTTGTAACGGGGCACGAGGTTGGGCAGTTGCTGGTCCTTCAGGTAACTGCCGAGCGGATCGTCCTTGTCCACGACATAGGGGCCGAAGCTGACACCGGACGCCGTCAGCGTGGTGCCGGTGCTGTCACCGGGCGCGTAGCCGGTGCGGGTGATGGAGTTCAGCCAGAGCCCGGGGGAGGTGTTGTACCAGTCGCGGGGAAAGGACTGATGAAGGGTGTACGTGTCCACCTTGGCGAGCCCGGTGACGCCGGGGCGGGCGCCATAGGTGGTCACGGACGCCAGGCGCATCTGGGTCCAGAACGACGGAAAGGCCGGGCAGAGCTTGGAGCCGGACTTGCAGTTGAGGTTGCCCGGGCTGTCCCACCAGGGGCGGTAGGAGGCGGGGTTCTTGGTGTCGTCGAACTTGTCGGCCACGCAGGAGCCGTCGGTCTCCAGGCAGCGCTGCTCGGCGGTGAAGACGACTTTCGCCGAGGGTTTGGTGAGGTCGGTGGTGCGCAGCCCGTACTCGATGCCGGTGGGGTAGCCGCCGCGTACGTACGACACGGGGTTCTTGAACTTCTTGTTGGGCGCGTAGTAGTTGGTCTCCGGATGCCAGTTGACGACCATCGCGTTGCCGTGGACGTCGACGACCTTGTCCAGCCCCCACTGCCAGGCCTGGGTGCAGCGGGAGTCGGCGAAGGCGTCCTTGTGGCAGGGCTCGCCGGAGTGGTTGCCGTAGACGGGGACGGTGAAGACGGAGCCGGTGTCGGCATGACCGCCCCCGACCTTGTTCAGACCGTAGGAATACTGGGTGCCGTCATTGGTGGTGACGATCCAGTACTCGCCGTTGTCGTCACCGTTGTCCGCGCCGGTCCGGTGCTCGACCCTGGTGCCGTCGTCCTGCTCCGGCCGGTAGATCTCGGAGCTGCCCACGCGCACCAGTTCGGTGGTCTTGCCGCCGAGCGTCATCACGGCGTTGTACGAGACCCAGCACAGGTCCGAGGTCTTGTACTTCTTCTCCTTGTTGTTGGCCGGTCCGGCGCCGGTGTCCTCACGGTCGTCCTTGCAGGTGCGGTAACGGCGCTCGATGTGGCCCGGGTCGTAGTCCCAGCCCTCTCCGATCCAGGAGGCCTGCGGGGACGTGGTCGCCGTCTTGCCGTCCACCGTCTGCGAGTTGTAGTCGAACGAGATGTCGGGCTTGGGACCGGCCGGGGTGGGCGGCACCTGCAGGGGGTACGACCAGGTGAAGGCGCCCGACGAACCACCGGCGCTCCACTTGCCGTCAGCGGCGAGCGGTGTCGCCTTGAACGTGCCGGCCGGACCCGAACCCGAATCCACCGCACCGATCACCGCCTTGTCACCGGTGGCCGCCGCCGGTTGGGCGTACGACGCCTGGACGATCCCCGAAGACGTGGCGGCACTGGCCGTCGAGGCCGAGGGGACCGTGCCGTCGGCAGCGGTGTCGACGGTGGCGGTGACGGTCTTGGAGTCGGGGTCGTTGACCGTCTCCAGCTCCGTGTAGGCCTGGCACTCCTCCAGGTCGGGCGTGGCGGAGTAGCACTCGGGGAACTGTACGAACTGCAGACGGGAGGCCCAGTCGGCGCCGTAGAGGTTCTCGTACGTCTTGTAGCTGAGCTGGACCGAGATCGGCACCGAGCCGGTGGAGGGCGCCGTCACGGTGACCACCGCGCCGTCGACGCCGTCGGACCCGGCCGCCGTGCGGGCGGACACGGTCACTTGCCAGGTGCCGGTCGGTGCGGGGGCGTCCGGGGCCTTGCCGAGCTTGACGGGGAGGGCGCCGGCGGGTGCGTAGTCCGCCGGGGTCACGGTGGTGGTGCCACCCGAGGCGGCCGTCTGGGTGGAGCCGCCGAAGGAGACGGGGGCGGTGCCGGAGACGGCCGGGGTGGTGGTGCCGGCCGGGGCCTCGTCCTGGTTTTCGGGGGTGTCGACCGCGATGCTGTCGAGCTTGGCATCGCGGGTCGAGCCACTGACCATCTGCTCGACAGGCAACTGCTCCAACGTGACGTCCTCGCGCGGCACTTCGGCGCTACCCGGGTCCGGGGGCGCGGCCATGGCCTCGGTCGGCAGCAACGCCATCGCCAGCGCGAGGCCTACGGCCGGGAGCAGAGCGGAGCGGCGGCCGCGCCGACGGCGCGCGGACGTGAAGAAAGGCACAGCAGACCCCCCGGACGGCATGAGGCAGCCGCCTGGGCAGGCAGGGCTGCGCACAGGTGATGCCACGTCAAGAACAGCCTGATTCTGTGGTGATGATGTGATGAAGACCAGAGTTCCCTGTGAGTTAGTGGTGATCATCACGCCGCGTAGCAGTCAAGTACGTCCAAAATCGGACCCAATGGCGCCCCAACGGATCCCAATGGATCGGTCACGGAAAACTGACGCGTGACGGCAACCGCTCCTTCGGACATGATCTGGTCCCGTTGTCCGAGGGGGAGAGGGAACGCGCGCATGACGAGCACAAGGCCGAGCAGATGGCGCCGTATGTCCGGTCGTCGGGTCACCGCGGCGGCCGTCGTAGCCGCCGTCGCGGCCTCCGGTCTGACATACGCCGCGCTGAACGGCAGCGGCGACGGGGACCGGCCGCACACCGGGACGCAGGCCCGTCACAGCGCACCTCTGAGCGAGGCCGACGCGGCGGCGAAGGCCGCCCGGACCGGAAAGCCGGTCGAGGTCACCGGGTTGCGCACGGCCTACGAGACCACGTGGGCACGGCCGGACGGGCTGCTGCAGCGCCGGATCCACTCGACGCCGATCCGGGCCGAGGTCGACGGGACGTGGCGGGCGATCGACACGTCCCTCACCCACACCGCGGACGGCTGGTCTCCCAGGGCCACGAATGTGCGGATGGCCTTCTCGGCGGGTACGCGCGTAGGCACCCGGTCGGACGACGAGCGGGCCGATCGCGGCGCGGGCGCACGCAGGGTGCCGTTGCTTGCGCAGGCGGACGCCACGACTTCCAACGCGCTGGTGACACTTGGCACGGGTGGCCACGACATCGTCCTGACCTGGCCCGGCGCCATACCGACGCCCGTCATCGACGGCTCCCGCGCGCTCTACCCCGAGATCCTGCCGGGCGCGGACCTGGTACTGACGGCGGACGACGGCGGCTTCGCGCAGTTGCTGGTGGTCAAGACCCGTCAGGCTGCCGCCGATCCTCGCGTGACGCAGCTCTCGTACGGCCTGTCCTCCCCCGATCTGAGCTTCTCGCTGGACCCGACGACCGGCATCGTCAGCGCCGACGACGCGGACGGCGATGAGGTGGCGGTCTCCCCCACCCCGCTGATGTGGGACAACTCCGGCACCCCGGCGCTCACCGACGGCCAGGCGGGCAGCAGCGCCTCGCCCACCGCGTCCGAGAGCCTGTCCTCGGACGTCACCGGCGCGCCGGACGACTCGGAGTCGCCCACGGACGCCTCGCCCGAGCCCAGTGACAGTGTCAACGATGGTGACGAGGCGGACACCGACAACGAGACACTGTCCGACGCGACCGACGAGGCCCCCGACCCCTCGGCCACCGAGAGCGAAGCGGCCCAGCCCTCCGTACCGGCCGAGGCGTCCCCGGACCCCACCCACAGCGGCGCGGCGGCGACACTCGACCTGCCGTCGCTGGCGGGGCCGCAGCCCGACTCGCGTGGCACGATCGTCGAGGCCGACCTGAGCGGCTCGACCTGGACCCTGACACCGGACCAGGACTTCCTCACCGATCCGGACACCGTCTACCCGGTCTTCATCGACCCGTCGGTGAGCAAGCACACCAACGACTGGACGACGGCGTACAACCGCTACCCGAAGGCGAACTTCTACAACGGGCGGAACTTCAACAAGGGGACGCACGAGGCGCGCGTCGGCTTCGAGTCCGACACCTGGGGCACCGGCCGCTCGTTCTTCAGCATCGACTGGAACCCGGACCTGAAGGGCGCATCCGTCATCAGCGCCAAGCTGCACGCCCTGGAGACCTACGCCTGGTCGTGCAGCGCCCGCACCATGAACGTGTATCTGACCGGGCCGATCAGCAACAAGACGAACTGGAACAACGCCCCCAAGATGACGGCCGGCAACAAGCTCGCGAGCAAGAGCTTCGCGCACGGCTACAAGTCCGGCACCTGCCCGGACGACTACGAGGCCTTCGACGTCAAGTCCGCCGCGCAGAAAGCCGTCACGGGCGGCTGGGACACCCTGACCATCGGCATGCGAGCCGGCGACGAGAACTCCGCGTACAGCTGGAAGAAGTTCCAGGCCGACGGCGGCAACGACCCGTACGTCGAACTGGTCTACAATCGCCCGCCCGCCGCACCCTCGCACCTGGACCTCGACCCCGACCTGTCCTGCGACACCAGCTCGCCGTACATCAATGTCGGCGCCTCCTCGATCACCTTCTGGGCGAACTCCAGCGACAAGGACTCCAACCTGGCCTCCGTGCGCTTCGAGTTGTGGCCGACGGGCGGCAGCGGAAACCTGCTGGGTGCCAAGGGCAAGGTGTCGGTGGGCAGCCAGACCGGCTCCGCCCGGGTGCACACCGACGCGTTCTCCACCAGCGGGCTCAAGAACGGCGTCAAGTACTCGTGGCGGGCGAAGTCCGTCGACAAACGGGGTACCTCCTCCGGCTACACGCCCAAGAAGATCCCGTGCCGCTTTGTCTTCGACAGCTCCAGGCCCACCCCGCCCGTGGTCACCTCGACGCAGTTCCCCGACGCGGACGCCTCGGACGACGGCTTCAAGAACGGCGTCGAGGACTCCAAGTGGAGCACCGTCAAGTTCGGCACGGCCGGCTCCTTCACCTTCAAGGCCTCGCAGACCGATGTCGTGAAGTACGAGTACGGCTTCAACGCCGCCACCTACACCGGTTCCTCCACCAGGACGAACGGCGCGGCCACCTCCACCCTGACAACCTGGTCCAGCGCCAAGCCTCCGCTCGCGGGGCCCAATGTGCTGTACGTACGTGCCGTTGACGACGCGGGGAACGTGTCCGACCCGCGGAAGTACTTCTTCTACGTCACCCCGCGCGACGACGCCGACGCACCCGGCGACTTCACCGGCGACAAGCTCCCCGACCTGATGGTCGTGGACGCGAACGGCAACCTGCGGATGTACCCGGGGCGCGCCACGACCGACCTGTCCAAGGGCACCGGCACGCTCGGGTACTCCATGTCCGGCGCCTACCGCGAGAACCCTGCCAAGGACCCCAACGGCGGGGACGACGACGTGCCCCTGTACGTGGCACCGCCGTCGGGCTACTGGAAGAACACCCTGATCGCGCACATAGGCGACGTCTACGGCGGCGACGGCCTCCAGGACCTCATCGCCGTACGCGAGGGCAGACTCTGGGTCTATCCCGGCGACGGCTACGGTGCGGTCGACATCGGCAGGCGACAGGAGATCCTGCTTCCGTCGGGCGCGCCCGATCCGGCGACCATCACCCAGATCGTCTCGGCCGGCGACGCGACGGGAGACGGCAAGCCCGACTTCTTCCTGACCGCGAAGGCCAGCGCCACCGCGGAGACCCTGTGGGCCCTCACCGGATACAACGGAGCCACCGTCGAGGCCGCCACGGCGCTGAACGTCGGAACCGCCTGGGCCGATCGTGACCTCGTCACCCTTCAGGACATCACCGGAGACGGCGTCACCGACATGATCTACCGGACCGACACCAGCGGCCGTCTCCTGCTGCGTACCGGGATCAAGGACACGACGACCGGCGGGGTCAGCCTCGACTCGCTGTCCCTGGCGACGAGTTCGGCCAACGGCGCCGACGACTCCTACGGTTCCTCGGGCTGGGGCCCCGGCGACATCCGGTTCCTGTTCGGCACGCCCGACGCGAACGGCGACGGCATCCCGGACATCTGGACGCTGCGGGTGGACGGAACCGTCCGCTTCTACGCGGGCAGCCGTACGGCACTCGGCGGGTCCGGTACCGAGATCATCGGCAGCGGCTGGCAGAACAAGCTGGCCGTCGGCTGAGAACCTGTCGGGTGGCTGGTTCAAGGCTGCGACGAGGCGCTCGGCGGGCGAGGAGCAGGCGGTCTTGCGGCAGTCATCGTGGCTCCGACGCAATGCCTGCGCCGGGCGATCGAGTGACAGCCAGCTCACCGCTACCTTGCGATCATGGCTTCCAAGGTAGCGGTGAGCCGTTCGCCGAAGCGGTCAGACGGCGGATCCGGGCCAGTCGGCCGGACATCCGCCGTGAACCGATGTCCGACGCGATCCCCGCCCGGTGAAGCAGCGTGCCGACAAAGGAAGGGGCGTTCACCGAAAGCCCGGGCCGAGCCGCGAGCACGGCCTTCCCGTCTTGCGTCACACGTACGCCTCGGTGGTGCTCGAAGCTGGTGGGTCGATCGTCTCTCGCGAAGCGGCTGGGGCACTCTGGTCCGGCTTCACGCTCCGGACGTACACGCACTTCATGCCGCAGGCCGGCGCGCGGGGACTGTCCGCGATCGAGGCGTGGTCTGCGGACCTCGGCTGAAAGTCCTTGAGAGGTCCCAGAGGTCAAAGAGTGGTCGTTCCCTGAGCGGAACTGAACCTCTGCGTACAGCCCGACTCGTCTGCCGCCGTTTATGGGAATGGCCTCTGATCTGGGAGGGGAACTCTTTCCGACTTTCGGCGGCTTGCCGTCCTGGGCGACCCCCAATCCCTCGGAAGAGCTTCGGGTAGCCCTTAACCTCCCTGAGACAGGCCCCAAGAGCGAAGGGATAGATGAACGCCCTTGTATCGCTCCATCTCGGGCCTCGTCTTTCGCGTCGTGTGACTCTCGGCCCTGTCGTGGAGTGGCCCGGGGATTTTGGCGTCGCCGAAAATAGTGGTCGCGTAGGCGTGACCGCTTTCTTGCGTGAGTCAGACCCCGTCGCAGCGAATGCGTGCGAGAGCAGAGGACGCCGGACGGACTTCACGAAACCCCTCCCGAAGGTCATCTCCGGGAGGGGCGGTCCTCTCAAGCGCTGGCCGCTGAGGAGAGCAGGCGGCGCAGAAACGGGCTCGGAGTGCCGTGCCAGAAGATGTCGAGGCTGTCGCGCGATCGGGTCGCCGCGACGAACAGCAGGGATCGCGCCCGCTGAGTCTCCCTGCGGTGGCGGGCGGGGTCCGCCTGGCGCAACTGGTTCACCTGTTCGCGAGGGACCAGACCGTTACTGACTCCGGCGATGATCATGCGCTGGTACTCGAGCCCCTTGAACCGGAACATGGTCCCAATGTGGATTCCGGGCTCACCGCGAGCGCCGTCGGGACCGATCTCCAGGGCGCGGACACCATGTTGCCCGAGCGTCGTCCCCAGTTCGCTCGCCATCTGGTTGGTGGGGACGCAGATGGCAATCTGCTCGTGTGCGATTCGTTCGTCAGGGTTGGCGTCCCAGGCCAGGATGTGCGCGGCGATCGCCTCGCGCTCCGACAGCCAGTCGCCGCATGGGTGCAGGCCGGGAGTTCCGCCACTGAGAACGGAACGGTACCCCGCGAGGGTCTCTGAGCTGCCGTCGAGATCGTCGTAGGTCTCCTCGCCCAGTACCTCCAGCGCGGAGCGCAGAATCTGTCTTGTCGTGCGGTAGCTGAGGCTGAGCTTCGCGGAGCGGCCGCGGATGTTGATGCCGAGGCTGCCGAGCGTCACCTGGTTCTTGTAGATGCGTTGGTGGGTGTCGCCGACGAGGAACAGGTCGTCCGCGTCGTGGGCCGTCATCGCTCGCAGCATCTTCCAGTGTGCGGGGCGCAGGTCCTGCGCTTCGTCGACCACGATGTGCCGGTACCGGTAGCGCAGCCAGCCGCCGGAGCCGTCCTGGAGGTGGATGTTGTCCAGACCGCCTGCCTCCTCCCGCTGGTGTTCGATGGCTCGGATACGCTGTTCCCGCCCTATCTCCAGGCGGGCGGCGCGCTCGGCCACCTGGTCCCACGTCTGGCGTCCGAGCCGGTCCAGGCGCTGGGTGAAGCGTTCTGAGAGCTGCCAGATGGCGGCCCGCTCGGACCGGCCCACATTCTTTCCGCGTCCGGCACGGCGGGCCCGGAAGTAGTCGGTGCGGGTGCCGACGGCCTGCCCGAGGATGACCTGCGTCCACTCGTCGTGGAGGAACTCCGCGTCCCAGTCGCTCTCGCCGAGTTCGTCGAGCATCGTCCGCCATTCCCGCACGGCCTGGCTGTCGTCGATCGTCTGCTTGCGGCTGCCGGGCTCGGCCTCCCTCACGACGCGCAGGGCGATCTGGTCGACGTGGCTCACATCCACCCGCGACAGCAGCTGTTCGCCGCCCAGTTCGAGGAGGCGGGAGCGCAGGTCGGCGGCTAGGTTCTTGTTGTAAGTGGTGAGGAGGACGGGCTTGCTGTGACCGGGCGGCAGCTGGGACACCAGGTGGCGGACGCGGTGCAGGGCGACGATGGTCTTGCCGGTGCCTGGACCACCGCCGACCCGGGCGGGACCGGAGTAGCGGTGCTCGACGAGCTTGGACTGGGCGGGGTGTAGGAAGACCTTCCAGCGGCCGAAGTCCCCGGCTTCCAGCGCCTCGCGCAGCGCGTCGTCGGACGTGGTGACGACCGTGGCGGGTCGCTCGGCGGCCGTCCGGAAGTCGTCGGTGTCGACCGGGTCCGGGGCAGCCACGGGGGCGGTGACTTCGTCCCGCACCACTTCGAACGGTTTTCCGTCGTAGAGCGCGAGCAGCACCTCACCGGTGAGCTGCGGTGCGTACTCGATCAGCCCGAGGAGCTGTTCCTCGGTGGTGAGGGTACGGATGACCGGCACCAGAGGCTCCGCCACACCCAGTTCGCTCAACTGCGCGTCGCTCCAGGCGGCGAACAGCGGCTGGATGGTGGGGGGCGGGGCTTCGGCGGGCGCGGCCGGGGCTACGGGCGACGGCTCCTGCGGCGGCAGGCGTCGCAGGATGCTGTCCTCCACCACCTGGAGGTCGACGTACTCGATGCCACCGGTGACGTGGTTGATCCCGTAGGCCAGCCGGTCGTAGACCTCCTTGCGGTGCTTGACCGAGACGATGAGCCAGTCGTCCTCGGCAAGCCGAAGCAGCAGAGCCCGGTACTCGTCGTTGATGCGCGCGGACCAGATTCTGCTGTCGCCCTTGAGCTGCTTGAGCTTGAGGCCGGGGGTGTGCGGGTTGTCCTTGAACTTGTGCTGGAAGTCGAACAGGGCGCCCTTGACCGTGCGTGGCAGCCGGAGGATCTCCTTGTCCGCCTTGTCGAGCAGGCGCAGCGTCACGCCCCCGGTCTTCGTCATGCCGACTCCCCGTTCTCGTTCTTGTTCTCGTCGTTCCCGGTCGTGCCGGTACCCGGCCGACCGGGATCTGTCGGGCCGTCCGGTGCCCGCTCGGCACTGACACCGAGACGTCCGGCGATCTCCTCGGCTGTCCACCCGGCTGCCGGCCTTACGTCCCAATGGGCGGCGGCGAAGGCACGGTCGCGGTCCTGGGCCTCGACGTCCGGTTCCTCGGCCGTGCCCTGCGGCGCCAGAACCACGCCCAACCTGGCGGGCGGCCAGGCCAGTTCGGCCTGCCAGCCGTGTTCGTCGAGTTCGAATCCGTCCTCGGGTGCGGGGACGCCCAGTTCGGCGAGCGCGTGGGCCAGTTCGGCCAGCCCCGCCTCGTCTGGATCCACGTACTCCAGCACCGCGTCCCAGGCGCCGTCGCGCTTCGGCCCGGCCCCGGAAGGCGCTTCCTCGGTGGTTCTCGCCGGTACCGCAGGCAGTCCAGTGGTCACGGCGACGGGCGGCAGGCTCTCCTGTTCCTGCTGCGGGCCGTCAGCGGTGGGCGAGACGATCCGGGTCGAGGACAACCACCCCACTCCACCGGTCACGGCGAGCACGTCCGCGGTGAAGCCGTCCAGCAGCGCGGTGGTGAGCTGCGCGCTGTCGCCCCCGCCGTGCTCCAGGAACTGCAACAGGTTGCTCCAGTACAACCACGCCTGCCAACGTCGCTTGTGGGTCATCTCGTCCGCGACGGCGTGGGCGCTGTCGTCCAGGAGTGTGAGTCCCGTCCAGGCCGGTGGCCGACGCCGTACGTCGGCGACCAGGACGAGTCGGCATCCGGAGCGGTCTGTCGCCGTCAGGACGCGCAAGGGCCCGCTCGGCGTGTTGGAAGGGTCGCCGCGCAGCGCCGCTTCGACGGCCTGTCCGACTTCGTCCGCTCGCGCCGGTGTGTCGCGCAGACCGGGTGTCCCCATCAGCCCGGCGACGGCAGCCTCGGCCCGGTAGAGCCACTGTTGGGCGTCCGGCGCCCGGAGGTAGGCGAGCAGCAGCTCGGCCGGGTTGACCCACACGGTCTCCGACAGCTCGCCGGGCAGGCCGCCGCGTGTCTGCCCGTAATACGCACGTGCCCGTTTCTGTGCTTCCTCGTCGTAGGGCACCCACACCGGGTTTGCCGGAGCGACCCCGGCGTATCCCGTGTCGCGGACTCGGTTCCGCCAATCTTTGATGTCGAAATAGGTCAGCTGGAACACCCGCAGCCCGTCGGCCCGCAGTCGGACACGTTTTGTCGCGTCGTCCGCGAGACGGTTGTGCTCGGCGCTCGCGTGATAGCGGTAGCCGTCCAGATAGACGGCGAGCCGTGGGCCCGGTGCGTCGAGCCGCTCGAAGAGTACGTCGGGCCTGGTCCCGTCGAGGACACGCTGTTGCGAGACCCGCCAGCTCACTGTCGTTCCCTCGCCGGTGGTCAGGCGCAGATCCAGCGCACGGGTGCCCGCCGGCGTGGTGTATGTGTCCGCCGCCGCCCGGGACTCGGGCTGCTTGGCCCACTCCTCCAGCGTGTCGACGAACATGACCTCCAGGTCGCTCTCTGCCTGCCGCTCCAACGGGATGTGACGGGTCGTAGAGACCGGCGAGGTCTGCCAGCGTTCGCCGTGGGCGCCGAGGAGCTCGTCCAGCATGGACTGCACTTCCCGGCGGGAGACGCGGTCGTAGTCCGACGGGGGCACCCTCCGCAACAGGCACTGGTGACAGCCGTCCAGCTCCTTCTGCTGGCATGGACAGTTGTCGATGACCTCCCGCGCTTTGAGGAGAACCTCGCGGAAGCCGTCGGCCGACGCCAGTCGGTGCAGATAGCCGGTGCCACCGGGCAACCGGTCGTAAACGACGAGGAAGCGCCGTGGGAAGTCCGAACCGAGCTGGTCCGGACTGTCCGGCATCGAGGCGGCGGCGATGTCGATGTGGTCGGGATCGCCGCCGTAGCGAGCCGCGATACCGGCGAACAGCGCCGCGGTGAACGAGGCGAGCCGTTCCCGGGCCCGGGTCACGGACGCGGGCAGCAGGATCCGTACGGCTTCTGTGGTCAGCTCGTGGGCCAGGAGCAGCGGTACGTCGTGGCCGGCCCCTTGTCTTTCTCCGCGCCCGGAGCCCTGAGTGCGTCGCCGGGGGCACCACAGCAGATGATGGACGCTGCCCTTCGTGGCAGCGGCCCCGGACTCGGTCAGCGCGTGCTGCGCCTGGTCGACGACCGGCTTGCCGTCCGCGGTCGCGCCACCGCAGGTCGTGCAGACGTAGAACGGGTTGATCCGTACTTCCTCGCCGGCCAGCGGCACCGTGGAGCTGCCGTCCTGCCGGTCGAGTCCCAGATTCAGCGTTCTGATGACAGCCTTATGGGAGAAGTCCACGCCGAAGGTCGCTGTGTCGTGCCGCCACGAGTCGATGGCCAGGTGGTCGGGGTCGATGTCCACGGTGGTGAGCACCGCGTACTGACGACGGGCCCGCTCGTCACGGTCGTCCCGCACTCGCGCGTCGTCCCGTTTGTCGCGGGCGACGACCCGGCGAGGCTGGAGCACGTACTGGACGCAGCCCGCGTCGGCGATCTCCCGTCCGTCACAACGAGGACAGGGCGAGGTGTCGGTCTGCGCGTTCTGCGTGCGCACGTATCCGCAGGACGGGCAGAGCCGCCACACCGACCAGGCGCGGCGTTCCGGACTGCCGATGTCGAGGGCGCGCACCACATGCTTGTAGCCGTTGACGTAGAAACTGTTGCCGGGGGCCAGTTCGGTGAGGGCCGTCTTCCGGGAGCGTTCGTAGTCGCGGGTCTCGCTGCGGTAGACGCGCTCCGTACCGGTGGGCGGCTTGGTCTCCCTCGGGGCATCGCTCTCGGCGGGTTCGTCGGTGTCCGAGGGGACCTCGGACCAGTAGAGGGTGGCCTCCAGCTGAGTCGTGGTGTCGGCCAGGCTGTAGTTCGGCAGAAGTCCCAGTTCGACGAGTGTGCCGTGCGCGCTGGTCCGGCTCACCTCACGCAGCAGGTCCCCGGTGCTGCGGCGCTCGGCGAGCAGCTCCCGTCGTTCCCGGTCCTGGACCTCGTCGGTGCGGGCCAGGGAGTCGACGGCCTCATCGATCGCGGCGATCCTGCGCCGTAGTTCCTCGCGCCGCCGCGTCCAGTCCTCCTCCGCCTCCTGGAGTGCGCGCACGATGCCGCCGGTCGCGTACTTCCGGAGTTCGTCGGCGGCGTGAGTGGACACCCCGGTGTCGTCACCGCCCGGCGTGGCGAGGCCGTCCGCGGCCGGTGCGGAGGCGCCGCTGTCGGGAAACAGCGCCAGGAACCGCTCGACGAGCGTGGCCCCGTGTGTCTGTGCGGCGTCGGCGAGGTCCTGGCACCAGCCTGTCGTGCCGAAGAGGGCGGAGGCCAGCCGGGGCACGGGCTGCAAGCGCTCGCCGTCCGCGGTCGCGAGTCCGCCGCGGGCTGCGAGGTCCAACAGCCACGCGGTGTACTGGCGGCGAAGGATCTCCACTGCAGACAGGTAGCAGCCCGGCGGCACGATGTCGCCCGCGATCATCTCCCGCGGCTGGTCCAGGTAGTACAGGTCCCGGGCACGGCGCCCGCCGAAGGCGACGACCAGTGCGTTGCCCGTCTTGCGTCCCGCGCGGCCCGACTGCTGCACATAGTTCGCGGGTCCCTTCGGCAGCGAGCCGATCAGCACCGCCGACAGGTCACCGATGTCGATGCCGAGTTCCAGCGTGGGCGTGCAGGCCAGCACGTTCGGGTCGGTGTAGTGCGTGCCGGCGCGGAAGGTCCGTTCGACCTGCTCCCGCTGTGCACGGGTCAGCATGCCGGTGTGCTCGGCCGTCACCACACGGAAGGTGCCACCGGTCAGGTACAGCCGCCGGTAGTAGTCGTTCGTGTAGTCGCGCTCCTGGAGAACACCGAACCCCGCGCCCGCGACGCCCCCGCTGCCGCCGTGCGGGCCGGATGACGTCGAGCGGGAGGCCCCTGGCTGCGGCGGCGTCAGATACCCCTTGCATCGATAGCGCGGGCACGGATGGCCGTACCAGCGGGTGCGCCGTTCCGGCGGTACGACCTGCTGCCAGCCGCAGTCCTCGCACGCCACGAATGCTTTGTTGACGATCGAATCGTCCAGCAGCCGTACCTGGATGTGGCCGGGCTGGAGCCCGTAGACCCGTGTGGTGCGGTCCTTCGCCGTCCGCACACTGAGCACGTGCTCGTCGGCGAGGGCGGGCAGGAGACGGCGGAGGTACTCGGTGGCCCCGGCGGCGTCCAGCCCGAGGCAGCGGCGGGTCCAGTCCTGGAACCAGGCCTGCCGGCCGGTGACCACGTCGAACTCGGTCCTGTCCTTCTGCCCGTCCAGCAGAAACCGCGGCGGGGCGACCCCTTCCGGGAAAGCCGGCATGCCGTCGGGCCGCCGTCCGCTGATCAGGAACCGGTCGCCACCGGCGTCCCGCATCCACTGCTCCAGCCACCGGTGCCGGACCGCGCCGCGCAGCCGCAGCCGCTCCAGAAGACCTCGCACGTAGGCGAGATACCGCTCGGGTGTGGGGAGGCCGCCCGTCATCACCATCTGACCCGGCAGCGCGAGGTGCAGATCGCGGGCCAGGTCGGTGACCCGATCCGGTTCGTCGACGACGACCTCGGCGGCGGCCGTCCGCGTAAGTTCCAGGGTGCGTCCGAGCCGCGACCGCAACCCGAACTCCATGATCGTGGCGAACGCCAGCCGCTCCCCGATCAGCCGCCAGGTGCGGGCGTCGCCCGTGCCGCGGCCCGACAACACCCGGTCGACGCCCGGTTCGTCGTGCAGATCCGGCGGGACCACGGCGGCCAGCGCCTCGGGGTCGTCCACCGAATCGAGTACGTTGCCGATCAGGTCGTTGAGGGCGGTCGCCGCCCCGGACTCGTCGAGGTTGTGCGCGAGCAGCGACCTCAGCGAGAACTTGTACGAGGCGTTGGCGACGTATCCGGCCCGGTGTGCGGCGTCCTGCGTGGAGTCGTTGAACAGCAGCGTCTTGCGTTCCTCCGGTACCAGAGCGATGTCCCCGCCCGTGAAGAGCTGGGTGACCGTGGCCGAGGCCAGCGCTGCCTGTGCGGTACCGAGGAACCGGATGCTGTTGTCGGTGTTGCACGCCGGACAGCGGTCGTCCCGGGCAGCCTTGTCGGCTGTCTTCTTGTCCAGCAGCGCCAGCGTGAACCAGGCGTCCACCAGGTCCCCATTGTCTCCCGCCGTGGGCAGCCGGTAGGTGCCTTGTGCCCCGTCGAGCACCACGACGGAGAGCGGATCGACGCCGCTGCCCGCGGGCAGTCGCCCGGCCAGCGCGTCGAGTGCCTGGCGCCGCTCCGGCTCGGTCGCGGAGACGAAGTAGCGGATGCGGCGCTTGTCCCGGCCGACGCCGGCCCGCCAGATCCGGTCCTGCGCCATGACGAGCTGCTGCGGATCGGCCTCCGGTGACAGCGCGGCCCAGCCGGAACGCCCACAGGCGCGGCAGTACACGGCGGGCAGATGCACCTGCGCGGGGCGCACGGCGGTATCCGTACCCGCGAGGGGGTGTGGCCGGTTCGCCCCCGCCGAGGACCCACTGCCCGACGAGGAGTCGTCCTCCTCGTCCGAGGGCGGCCCAGCGACCAGCGCGGCGCGCCTAGCCTGCGTGCGATCGTCCTCGTACCAGCGAAACTCCGGTGTACGGCCGACCCCGCGCAGTACCCGCGTCACCGGCCGCACCCAGAGATGGGCCTCCACGTGCAGCAGGGGCCGCGGACGCCGTTCGTCGGAGTCGGGGTCCCGGGCGGCGGACAGCAGGGCCACGAAGCGGGCCAGGGCTTGCAGCACCAGCTGCGGATTCTCCCGTGCGGTACGTCCCCAGGCGTATCCGAAGCGTGCGAGTCGGTCCCGCAGACCCCACTCGTCCAGCGGCTCGCCGTCGAGCAGCGCGAGCACACCCTGCGTGAAGTCGTGCCGCTTCAGGAGACGACCGACGCGAAACGCGTCAAGGCCCTGCTGCCCCAGCATGCGGACGGCGAGCCCGTTCAGGTCCAGCAGGTCCGGCTTCGCCTCCACCCCTATGCCACCTGACGCCGCGATGACCTCCTGCGGAGTGGGCGGCTCGGGAAGCGCGTAGTCGACCTCGCCGGTGAACTCCTCGGCGGTCATGCGCTCCTCGCCGATGACCGCGTCCGCTGTGAACGGCATACCGAACACCTGCGCCGCCACATCGAGGATGCCCCCGGCGGACGTGCCCGCGCGCCCCGCCCCGAGCGTCGCGGAGGTCGCCACGGGGCAGATGCGCCCCAGCGGCCGGTCCGGGCGCGTGGCGCCGACCGCCGTCGCCAGTCGGCGCAGCAGCATGGCCACGTCGGTGCCCTGCGCGCCGTCGTAGGTGTGGAACTCGTCCAGCACCACGTACGTGACGTCGGCGCCCTCCCACAGCGCCCGGTCCTCACCGCGCTGCAGCAGCAGGTCCAGCATCTTGTAGTTGGTGATCAGCACGTCAGGCGGGGAGACGCGCATCTCCTCGCGCCGAGTCATGACGCGTCGGAAGTCGGTGTCCGGCCGGTCGCCGATGTACAGCCCCGCGGTCACCTGGGCGAGGTCGGGTGCGGTCAGGTAATCGCTGATGCGGCCCGCCTGGTCGGTGGCGAGCGCGTTCATCGGATACAGCAGCACGGCCTTCACACCGCGTCGGCCGAGTGCCTTCTGACGCCGACAGTGGTCGAGCACCGGCACCAGGAACGACTCCGTCTTGCCGGAACCTGTGCCGGTCGTCACCAGCGTCGGCTGGGCTTCCCTGCCGCCGAGCGTGCTGAGCCGATGCCAGGCCTTCGCCTGGTGTCGCCACGGCGTGAACCCGGGCAGCCACTCCAGATGCCGCTCCCACCCGTCGTCCGCCTTGTGGAACGGCGTCCTGATTCGCAGATACGGCCCCCGGAAAATCCCCGACTCGGGGTCCCCCAGGAACCGTTCCAGCGCTCGCCGGGTGTCGTCGTCTGCCAGAGCGTAGGTCGTCGTGAGGTACTGCGTCAGACTGCCCCGAAGCTGCGCGGCGGCCAGAGTGGGTTTCACGACGCTCCCCTTCGTCTGTGGACCCCGGGACGCTCGCGTGGCAGCGGTCGCCTCGTGTGGTGCGGTGTGGTGCTGGTTCGTGTGGTGCGCATCAACCGTATAGCGCAGGTCGGACAGTGTGTGAGGGGACGGGTGCACCCGCGGTCCGCGACCTCCACAGGGAGCTCCCGATCCGGGCGGCCTGCGTTGACACCGAGCATGGCCGATTGGCGCCCTTTCGGGCATTCGCAAGTGGTTTCACCCTGAAGGAAAGCGAGGGCAAGCGATCGAAAGCACCGCACACGGGCAGCGCCGAGGGGGAACGCCATGTCCGTACCGCTGTACGTGCCCATCCTGCCGACCCGGCCGCACGCGGCAGCCGCCTATCGCGCGCTGGCGCCGGACGTACGGCGCCAGGTCGCCCCGCTGTGGACACTGCCGCCCCGCCCCGGCATGCTGGCGAAACCATTGGCCGAGCGAATAGCCAAGGAGGCCGGGGACATCTCCACCGCACAGCGCCTCGGACCCGCCTGGCTGGACGCCCCCTTCGCCGACGAGGTCGAAGCAGCGGTCCTGGCCGACATCCTGACCCCCGACTGGTGGGACGACCGCAACCTGCGGCCGGTCACCGGACCTGGACGTCCTGGCGCCCAGCAGTCGCTCGCCCTCGCCGCGGCCCGGCACCGCAAGGACGGACTCGGTGTCCGAGTGAGGCTCCCCGGCGACTGGAACGACCGCACGGCCTCGGACGTCACCATGCTGCTCGACCGGCTGCCCTCGGACCACCCAGCCGACCTGTTCCTCGACCTCGCCACCGTCCTGCCCGACCGCGCCGACGCGGCCAAAGAAGCCCTGCGTGCCCTCGACACCCTGATCCCACTCACCTCCTGGCGCACGGTGACCGTCACAGCCGGCGGCTTCCCCGAACCGCCCGACGACTTCCGGGAGGGCGTCCCGTACGAGGCCCCGCGCACGGACTGGGAGACCTGGCACGAGATCCGTCACAGCGAACGCTCGTACCTGCCCAGACTGCGCTACGGCGACTACGGGATCCATCCGGCTACGTACGTCACTCAGACCCCGCCCGCGCGTGGCGGCGGCCCGCCCTGGGGCGTGCTGCGCTACACGACCGCCCGCTCCTACCATCTGTCCAAGGTGCCGCACGGCAGGCAGTACGACGACGCCAACCGGGAGGCCGCCAAGTGCCTCACCAGCCTCAGCGACTTCCGAGGAGCGGCTGCGAGTGGCGGCGAGGAGTGGCTGTGTGACCGGGTTCGGGGCATTGAAACCACAGGGAACCACTCCACTTGGAACAGGCAAGGAAACGTCCAGCACATGACGTTCGTGACACGAGGTCTCGGGCATTGACGGAGGCTGACCGCTACCGGACCACCACAGTCTTCAGGACTCGGGGAACATCTGTTGGCCGGGAATGGGCGGTGTGGGACGTCGCTGCCTGCGCAAGCGGTCGGCGAGCGCTTTGTCGTACCCCTGAGCGTGATTGCGTCTATGCCGCTCCTTGACCGTCTCGCGGAGTGGGCCGGTGGCTCTCTCGACGGCGATGACTACGGACATCTGGTCTTCCTCGGCCCGTTGCGCACCGATTTCCGCGAGTTGCTCGATCGTCGTGCCGACGGTGCCCACCAGTCCGTTCTTGATGAGTGTGGTGAACTCGGTGTTCGTCAGATACCGGTCGACCTGCGGGTATCCGAGCATCCGTCCGCCGTTGGGGCCCCGTGTGACGTCGTCTTCCAGCAGCAGCCGCACGTACGGTACCGGCAGATACATGCCGGGTGAGGGGCCCGGGTTGATGGTCTCCGCCAGCGGCCAGTAGGCGAGCTTCACAAAGCATGGATCAGGGCCGAGGCGCCACTCGTGGGGAAGGCTCGCCGGGCGGCTGAGGGCGGCCACACGCTCCAGTCGGTCCAGCTGGCTCAACAATCTCTCGTCAACGCGAATCCAGCGGTTCCCGGCCTCGTGCGGCAGGCGCTTGTACTGCACGAGCACGAAGCTCTGCGTCGGCTCGTGGTAGAAGATCAGGTCGGTGCCGAGCCGAGTTTCGACCGGTGACGCGTTGACATTCGCGATCTCGACACGGCGGCCGAGGTGTTCGAAGACCTGGATGTCGCATCGAAAGGTGGAGCCGACAGAGCCGCCAACGTACGGCGGTCCCATGGACTGGAATACGTCGTCTCCGTCGAAGAAGTGATGCATGTCGTAATCGAGTAGCGACGGTTCATAGGGTTCGGCGATCAAACCACCCAGAGCCGGTGCGTCACGATCGGCCGGGCGGCGCCACGCGGCAAGCCGAGCCAGCGGAATGTCTACAGTTGCCATAGCCAGCCGGGCTGCTTCGAGTTGCTCCTGCCAAGAGGCGTCCTCGACCCGCCCCAGCGGATCGAGGCGTTCTGGCGCGGCAGCCTCACCAAGAAAGTCGAGCAGTTGGCGCAGCTTCTCGTGGTACTGGGCCAGAGCCGAAAGAAGAGCTTCGGATACTACGTCGTCCAGGATGGTGACTTCTCTGCCAGAGGCGGCAGCGACAACGTTGCGGACATGAAGGGGGAGTTTCCCTTCGATGTCCTGCAACGACACTGGGACGGGGCATTCTCGTAGCAGTTCAACATTGACCCGTGAGTCGACTGCGGCCACCTTCTCCCCGCGCGGCTGCCGCACGACCCCCAGCCAGACCAGAGGGGACACCTGCCCGGATGTGGGCGACCGTTTGACGAGCATCGTGATCTGAGGCTCGGCACCACGAGGCAAGGCATCGGCGGCGACAGTCTTGGTGAAGAACTGCTTCAACCGTAAGTCCATGTCGATGCGGTCGAGTTCCTTTTCACTGAGCGCTATGACGTAAACCATGCACGGAGAG
Organism: Streptomyces sp. NPDC007157; assembly: GCF_040634235.1. NCBI lineage: Bacteria > Bacillati > Actinomycetota > Actinomycetes > Kitasatosporales > Streptomycetaceae > Streptomyces > Streptomyces sp. NPDC007157. Next base: position 28,610 of record NZ_JBEYFE010000012.1, on the reverse strand, counting down.
TACGCGAGTCATCGCGGCATCCCGAGGGCGGGCGAGCGGCCGGTGAGAGGGCAGCCTGTCTCCGCCCACACCGTCTTTCCTGGGCCCGTTACCCGTGGCACGACGCCCCACCGGTCGGCCAGCGCGGCCACGAGCAACAGCCCGCGTCCGGACTCGGCCTCGCCGGGGGCTTCCTGAAGGGACAGCAGCGGCACTCGCTCCGTACGCGTGTCGGAGACCTCCACGCGCAACGTCTCACCGGTGGCGATGAGTCGCACCTCGAAGTCACGACCCGGTACGTGACCGTGGCGCACGGCGTTGGCGGCCAGCTCCGCCGTGATGAGGGTCAGCGTCTCGTTCACTGTGGACGTGTGGGGATGGCCCCACGCGTCGAGCCGGTCGGCGACCAGACGGCGGGCGAGACGGGCACCCCGAGGAGTCGGGCTGAAACGCATTCTGAACTCGTCTGCTGTGGTGCTCACTTCCGTCGTGTGACATGTTGTGACGGCCGCAGTGGAGGTGACTGAGTGCTCGCTGTCCATGGCGCCTACGTTGCCTGGGCACACTCAGATGTGCCCAGGTCCGACGCGCACACAGCGAGGCGCCGTAGGCGACGATGTGTTCCGTGTACGCGGCGGTGTGCGGCGGTGAGTTTCGGACCTACTCCCCGTACTCCCGCAGCAACTTGTTGAGGTTCCTGATCTTGTCCACATCAGCCTTCGGCAGGGGATCGCTGCTGTTGAAATGCATGACGTTGTTGCGGATCTTCCGGATCTCTTCGAGCCGTGCGATGAACACCTTTCGGTCGAGGGGCCAGCCGAGTTGCTCCCAGAGTTCTGGATTCTCCAACACGCGTTGGTAGTCGCCGACGGTCATGTCGCCGAAGGAAGTGATGCGCTCGCCCTCCGCGTCGCAGAGTTTCGTTACTTCGGGCAGGGTGAAAGCACCCGCGATGACCTGTCGCAGGCGGCGGTCCATCTCCCCGATCAGGAGGAAGTGGCCGGCCAGATCACCGTAGGCCTGGGCCACGTCGGCGGCGGTGACGATGCCGGCGATCGCGTTCCGCTGGTCTCTGACGAGGATGAAGTCGTGTTCGGCCAGTGTGGGAAGGACATCGATCAGGTCGTGGTCGTAGCGGACGTCCCGCGCGTCGACGATGGCCTGGGAGAGATGGGCGCCGGGATCGGCGTGCCGGGCGCGGGCTATGGACTTCCACGAGACCGATCCCCGCAGGTTGTGCGGGCCGGCGAGGACGGGCAGTTGGGAGAAGTCGTGAAGCATCATCAGCGTGATGACTTCCTCGAAGGTGGCCGTCGGCTTGACGCTGATGACGCCGCCGAGAGCGGACGGCAGAGTGCCGACGGTGAGCCCGGTCTCCCGTGATTCCTGCTCGTCGGACGCACCGGCCGACACGGTGATGGTCGCCGGAGATCCGGTGAGGGGGACGTCGTCGACTTCCTCCTCCGCGGCCTTGACCAAGTGGACCGTGGTGGTCAGGGGCACCTTGTCGAATTCGGGTGAGGTGATGAGGCTGTGGTTTGCAAGTTCGGCCTCGATCTGGTCGTTGACGAGACCTCGGCCTGTGGCGCCCCACCAGGCGAGCAACTCCTGCACGGACAGGGACAACGGCCGGCCCGCCTCTGCCGATTCGCGTGCCTCCTTCAGCCGCGTGTGTCGCTCCTTGGGCGACACCGAAGTCTGTTGCTGCTCTTCCGCCGCCGGGGGCTCGGCCTCCTCGGCCGCATGGTCCAGGAGTTCCTGGCGCAGTTGCGTCAGGTATCTGCCGTCGTCGACCTGCCATGCCTCCCAGCCGTCGAACGTTCCGTATCCGACGGCGACCATGGCGGCCTTGGAAGGCGAGCGGAACTCCTCTCCGTCCGAGAGCCGGATCCACCCTCGGGGCGCAACCGTGGCCTCGTGCGACTCACCGACACGGGGCCGTACGAACCGCAGCCGTTCGCCTTCCTTGAGTAGCCCGCCGCTGACCAGGTCGGCGACGGTCACCCGCCGACCGTCGAGCAAGTAGCGGGCCCGGGACTGCGCTTCTCCGGACCCGGTGCTGGAGTCAGTCATGTCATCTGCGCCTTTGTTGGAAGAGAGGGAGACCGGGGCTGCTTCAGAGGTGGCGACCGATGTGGGCGATGCGGATGGCCTTCTCGTCGTGGACGAGTCGGAAGTAGATGCGGCCGGCCCCCCGGTTGAGGTTCCCGTGGAGTTCGAAGCAGCGACTCTCACCGTCCCAGTCCTCCCAGAACCGGTCTCTACGGGCGTTCTCGTGCTCCGGTCTGATGTTCGGGGCTTCCCAGTGCGGGCCGGTGGGGGAGGTGACGGGGTCCCATGCCGCCGCGCTCGCCTGAAGCTGGCGCAGCAACTGGCGCGCGCCTTTGAACCACCTTGGATCGAGGTTCTCCAGATCGTCCTGCACCCGGTCGAGGAACTGGAGGTTGGGGAAGAAGTCGGCGTGCCCTGCCCAGAGTTCGGCGCCACTGGAGACGCGGTCCAGTCCTTCGAGACACCCCCATTCCTCGTGCTCGCGAAGGTGCGTCTTCCGGGAGGCGTGCCGAACCGTCTCCGGGTACTCGTCGGCGATCGTCTCCCCGGTCTGGGGATCCTCCGACAGTTCCTCGATACGGAGTTCCAGCCAGGCCGTGTCCCAGTCCGGGGCGAGCGGCAGGCTCACGGCGAGACCGTCGGCCATCCGGGCCGCACCGAGCCCTTGTACGTCGATCCCTTTGTGCCGGTGCCAGATGTCGTCCCGTTCGGAGGCTGCCGCCGCGTGGAGGGCAGCGGTGAAAGTCGTGCAGCGGTCGCGCATCCGCTGAATGAAACGGTGCTCTTCCTTGTTGCGGGCGTCGTTGCGCCACTGCGCGTAGTAATAACCTCGCGCGAGTTCCGTCTCGTCGAACGGGCTCTGCGTGGCGAGGCTGATGCCGCGCCAGCGCTGAAGTTCTCTGAGCACTCCCACGAAGGTTCGCATCCCGTCCGCGACCTCGTCCGCCTTGCACTCGGACGCACAGGACTGCTCGTTGAGAAACACGTGTAGTGGCACGTGCCCCGCCCCCATTCTCTTTTTCACGCCGACAGCCCCGCCCCCGAGGCGCTTCAATGACTCCGTGCTGCTGCTCAGTCGAGCAGTTGGTCGAGGGAGTTCTCCCACTCGTCGAAGAAGCCTGCCGGCCATTCGGAGAGCCGTCCGTCGGGCCCGATCACCGGGGTGACGACCTCCGAGGTCTGATCCTTGCGACGGAAGTAGTGCACGGCGGTCGCGTCGGGGCTCAGCAACCCCTGCTTGACGCGGAGCCGCAGCCCGTTGAGCACGTGGTCGCTGTGCGTCTCCATCACGATCTGCGCCCCGCTGGCGGCTGCCGCGCTCGCCAGGTACGCCATCCAGGTCTGGCCCTGCGGGTGCAGGTGCGCCTCCGGGTTCTCCAGCAGGATCAGCGTGCCCGGCTTCGCCGACAGACAGGCGACGACGATCGGCAGGACATAGGTGAGCCCGAACCCGACGTTGGTGGGGCGATAGCGGTTGGACTGGGAGACGCCCGAGCCGAAGCGGTAGCTGAGCCGGACCGTGTCGGTGCCGTCGATGCCGGCCGCTTCCAGGCTCACCCCGGGGCAGAGTTTCTGCATCCAGGCTTCGGTCTGCCCGAGCAGTGTGTGGGACGCCGCGTTGGGGACGAGGAGCGCCGACGCCTCGACGGGGTCGTCCTGATGAGCGCGCAGGTAGTTCACGGTGTGCTCGCCGTGCGCGCCGAGGAAGCCGCGCGTGGATACGGCGTGGTGCGAGCGCGGGTAGCTGACCTGAGGGGAGACGCGGTCGGCCTTCAGGTACTGGAAGCCGGGCCCGAAGAGCGTCGGCAGAAGCCCGCTCGGATCGAACCGCTCCCTGTCCTCGTCGGGCAGCAGCTTGAGATGGTCGGCCTCCCGCTCGTAGACGGCGCTCCACTGCATGACATGACCATCGCCGCGCACCGCGAGCGTGATGTACGGACCGGTCTCGTCGTACGACTCGTGCCGCACGTCCTGCCCGATGCCGAGCTGTACAAGCTCCTCGTTGAGCAGTAGCCCGGCCTCGCCACCGCCGAGCGGGTCAAGGTCACCGGACTCGTACGACTGCCGCAGCAGTGCCAGGGACTGGAGTACGGAGCTCTTGCCGGAGGAGTTGAGTCCGGTCAGCAGGGTGAAAGGGGACATGCGCAGGTCCTGGTGGGCGAACGCCTTGAAGTTGGTGAGAGTGAGCGATTCAAGCATCAGCGGATTCCAACACCTCGCGGAACAGGTCCTTCATGGACTGGAAGCGGTAGTTGACCTTGTCGGTGTCGCCTGTTCCAGAGGAGATGGCGTCATAGAAAGCAAGGTGGTCCATCAGCTTCTCGAACTTCTCCTGGACGGTGGCCGCTCGTGTACTCAGGACGGCGAGCTCTTCCGGCGCGCATCGGGCCAAGGTCACGGCCTGCACTTCAAAGAGTGCCTTGTTGATCGGATAACGGCGCACCGATTTGTTGAATTGTTTGCGGAACGCTTGGTCTCCGAAGATGACCTTGCTGCTGAACATCGCGCGATGAAAGCAGCTTTGGAGGTCAAACAGTTCCTTCGATGTGAGCGCATTGATGCGGCGCATCGCGTCCCGGAGGAAGCCGTCGAAGTCCTGAGTGACGTATCGCTCCGCAGGCGTCATCCAGAACGCCAAAAAGCGCAGGCAGAGTTCGCGATCCGCCATGCGGCTGGGGGAGACGCTGCCTCCGGTCGCCTCCAAGAAGAACGGGCTTTCCGCCAGCCTGGCCAGCAGATCGCGGGCAGGCCCGGGAATGAGGGCATGCCTCAGCTCTTGCTGGCTGAGGGGCAGCCCTCCGGTGTTGATCCGCGTGAAGATGTTGAACCGGGCCTCTTCGGGCGTGCCCTTCCTGATGACCAGCAAGGACAGTTCGGTCTCCAGGATGCGGGTCTGCATGCGCCCTGGCAGGTCCTCGAATGACTTGCCGTCGTAGTCGAGGTACTCCAGGTTCCTCAGCACCAGCGGTTCCAGCTCAGCGGCCTCCGGCTTGACGAAGCGGACGATCGTGGTGAGCCGCTGTACCCCGTCCACGACGGTCCAGGTGTCGTCGGCCTCCTCCGCCACATAGATCGTGGGCAGTGCGATGCGTAGGAGAAGGGATTCGATCAGCCTGCTCTGGGCCGTCTCATTCCAGATGCCGGAACGCCGCTGGAAATCGGGTTGCAGATCGATGAGCCCGCGTTTGAGGCGCTGAAGCATCAGGTCAATGGTCGTGGCACGCGGATAGACGTCGATCAGTTCGGGGTCGAAGGGCGCCCGGTGGCTCGGCCCGAGGTCCTCCGCTTCGATGCCGGCGCTGAGTCCGGTGTCGGTCAGTTCGACGGGCGGCTCACCGCCTGTGGGCGAGGACACGACGGACGCGGAGTCCGGTGACGACTGTTCCGGCTCCGGCAAGGGAGCGCTGCCGACCAAGGTGTGCCCCTCCGCATACGTCCTGACGCCCATGAATCGAACGTGTCCGTACAGTAGCTGATCGACTACGGCAGGCGTCCAGCCTTCTACCCGAATGGGGTCGAGTCGTCCCGGTGGCTGTCTACCAGATTCAGCGGCTGACACCGCCGTGATGGGAACAGGTGCCGCGACCGCTGGATCCGGAGATCCGGCCGTCGGCGCACACGGCTCCGGGGAGCGCAGGCGCGACGGCGGACGGTGCCGGTGTGACGGGTAGCGGGGGAAGGGCGGAGGCGACCGTCCAGCAGTTTCCCCGGTCACCGATCCAGTAGGCCTGGGGTGCGGCGTCCCGGCAGTCCCCGTACGGGGTGTCGGCGGGCACCAAGCCCTGGCTCACGAAAAGGCCCACCGCCTTGTCCAGGGCTGTCGCCGGGGCCTTCGTCACGACGGCCTCCCGCTTCGCGGCGACGATACGGACGGACAGCCCTCGGCCGTCGGCCGGCCGTGCCGCGAGGGCCGTCCTCGTCTCTGTCGCTGCGGCGCTCACGTGGCCGAAGTATGTGTCCTCGGTTCCGAGCGACCGATGTTCGGAGTCGACGAACTCGACGGTCACGTAGTAGTTGGCTTCGTCCGTGCCGGTGTTTTTCACGGTGATGTCCACAGCGCTTATACCGGAGTCCGCGTCCGAGCACCGTACCGCGCCCAATTCGACGTAGCGCACAGGCTCGGACGGGGGCGGGGCGGATACGGTGGAGGCGACGGTCGGGCAGAGGTCCGGCTCCGCGGCGCCCGTGCTCGGCCGAGCCGAGCAGCCGGTGACGAGCAGCAACGCGACCCCCGCGACGACCGCCGATCTCACGCTCTTCAACGTCACCTTCGCTGGACCGGCGCCGCCGGATTCGGTACGCGCCGGTTGAACACCCACACGCCCTGCGAGTGGGTGGCCCCCATGACCCGCCCCGCATCCCGCAGCCACGGATTCGCCCGTTGGAACGGTGCGAAGTTGTCGTTGGAGACGATGACCCCGCCGACCTCGTCGGCGATGCTGATCACCAGTGCGTCGCCCCGGCCTTCGGTTCCGGCCGGGGGCTGTACGACGGTGTTGTCGGCGATGGCCTTCTCCACGAGAGGTCGCTCCTCGGCGGAGACGTCGTGGCGAAGAGTGGCGTCGACCACGACATGGATGTCGCTGTCGGGGTGCTTGAACCGCAGCGACCGTACAGCTGCTTCCAGCGCCGCGAAGCTGGGCTTGCCGCCGGCCGTACGCGGCGGCCGTCCGTTCCACGCGAGGTTGGATCCGTCGATGACGAGCGGCGGCGCGACCGTGTTCGTAACGGCCGGTCGGGGGCCGGAACGTGGCGGGGCGGGCTTGGCCACACCGTTCGACTTGCCGTTGGTGCTCGCCTGCTGAGGATGGGTCGGGGTGGCCGCGGGGCGGGCGACGGCCGGGGCGAGGGCGAGCAGCCGGTCGAGTTCCTTCTTCACCTCCGGCAGCACGTTGCCGTCGCCGAACACCTTCACCTCGCCGTCGAGAACGACCTCACCGGTCTTCTGGAGAGTCGCCCTGACGGTCAGCAGACCTTCCTTGCTGTACGTGTACTCCAGGTCGAAGACACCGTCCTCGGCCTTGCCTCTTTGAGGGTAGGTCAGGGCGAGGTCGGTGAGCTTGACGTTGTCCGGGTGGTCGACCTCGCGGTCGGGGTCGCCCTCCCAGACCTCGACGGTCAGTTGGGAGACGTTGTCCTTCGTCGGCTCGTACGACTTCACGCGCTGCTGCGGCAGGCGCTGGTTCCGGTCGATGAGGGCGCTGAAGCTCCGTCTGCCCTCGCGGTCCGTGGTGATCGTGCCCAGGGCGTGGGTGTTGACGACCCGGATGATGCTCTTCAGCTCACCGTCCATGGCGGCGGCGCTGATGGCCGCCCCCTCGGCGACCGCGGTCATCGGGTCGCACAGGGCGCTGTCCACGAGTTCGCAGTCGAGCGCCTCCGAGACTGCGGCGCGCACCGCCGGGATCTGGCTACTGCCGCCGATCATCAGCACCGCGGTCAGGTCCTGCGGGTCGATCCGGGCCTGTTCCAGGCATTCCTCCACCGGGTCGAGGGCCCGGTTGATGAGGTCCTGGATGGCCTCGGAGAACTCGTCCTGCCCGATCTCGACGGTGACGTCGTCCGGCGTGCTGACGCGTACCGATTCCTGATGGGAGAGCAGGATCTTGGCCCGCTCGATCTCCAGGGCGAACATCCGCTTCTCGGAATCGCTCCAACGCCCACGCGCGGGCGCCCGGTCGAGGACCATGCGGCGTAGCCGGGCGTCGATCTCCAGGCCTCCGAGTTGGTTGACGCCCCGGCTCGCCTTCTCGTCGAAGAACCCCTCGTCGTGCAGGAGGAGTGTGGCGTCCATCGTGCCACCGCCCCAGTCGAAGACCAGGAACTCGCCGTCCACCTCCATCTCGTGCGCGTACGCGATCGCGGCCGCTGTCGGCTCGTTCAGCAGGGTACGTACCTTGAGGCCTGCGGCACGCGCGGCCTCGCGGGTGCGGAAGCGGGCCGCGCCGGTCGCGTTGGCGGGCACGGTGATGACGGCCTCGCGGATCTCGGTGGCGGCCTCTTCCTCCGCCGCACCCGCGATGGCGTGGAAGACCCCGGCCGCTGCGGTGGTCGCGGCGAACCGTTCACCGCCCAGCGTGACGAACGGCTCCTCGCGCAGCATCCGCTTGCACGCCTCGACGGCCTGCTCGGAGCGGAGTTTCGCCTCCCAGCCGAACAGGGTGCCCGGCCGCAGGGAACTCGTGCCGACGACCGACGGGTAGAGCAGCTCGAACCCCCTGCGCCCCCAGTTCGCGTCCAGGCCCTGCCCACCGATCTCCAGGACCTCGACGTACTCGCCGTTCCACTGGGCCGCGACCGAGTTGGTGGTCCCGAAGTCGATTCCGGCTGCCGTCATGCTTCCTCCCCCACCTTCACACCCGCGGGCCCGGCGATGCGCCGCAGCTGCCCCGCGAGAATGACCTTCCCTGTCAACTCGTCCACGTACGCCGGACTCAGCAGCTCGAAGACGTCTCCCTCGCCTTCGGTCACCACGAACCGGTCGCTCTCCTCGGGCTCCGTCACCCGCAGCAGTCGCAGTTCCCGCAGGTGCGCCGTCATCGCGCCCTCGACGGTCGCACGGTTGTCCCCCGCCCGGGACCAGAGCAGAGCGTCGATCTCGGCGACACGTCCGGCGAACTGGGCACGGGTACGGAACTCGTCCAGGACCGCCCTGCGCACCGCCGCGGTGAGCGCGCCGGCCGGGGGCACATCGTCGGCTCCGGCAGCCTCCAGTGCCTCCGGTATGCGGGCTGCCACCCCCTTGATGACCGTCATCGCGTCGATCGGATCGATCCGATCGATCGGGTCGGGAGGCGGAGGGGCGTCGACTACGTCGGTCCCCGTGGGCGTGACCGGAGTATCGGTCTGCCGTTCCCTACGACGTCTCAGGCCTCCGGGCTTGTGCGGTGATTGCGAGACCTGCTCACCGGGTGGCGTCTGGCCGCACGTGGGACACGGGCGGTGCGCTCGCTTCCCCTTGGGAATCTTCTTCTTGGGAGGCATCAGGCCTGCTCTGCTTCGTTCGTTTCGGACGGTGCGGCAGTGGACGACGTCGACGGGTTCACTGTGTGGAACTGTGCCGATCGAGGCGCGGGGCGGTGGTCCGGAAGTCGTCGAGGAGCTCGACGGCGGCACGGCCACGGATGGCCTCCAGCTCGCCGCCGCTCGTGACCGGAGTCCGGCGGGGCAGGGCCTCGACGGGAGGCACCAGGTGCTGCGGCACCTGAGAAGGCAGGGCGTACCGCGACCGGTCGAGTCGCAGCTGGTAGAAGACGTCCCAGCCCGCCTCACCGCGCATTGCGCCACGGATGCGCTCTTCGGCCATGTTCAGCTCCGACTGGGCCCGGGCGTCGCCCTCGCGTTGCCGGAAGATCTCCCGGCAGCGCTCCTCCCAGCCATCGGCACCGTGGTCCAGGCCGATTTCGAGGAACGGATTGCTGAACGGACCGCGGTCGTTCCTTCTCGTCCCCCTCCAGGCACGAAGAAGCCGGAGGTTGCGTTCTGCGATGGCCCCTCCCTGCGCGGCGGCCTTGTCGGCGTGCTCCTCGGCGGAGTCCAGCAGCCTGTCCCGTCCCGTGGGCGAATCGGTTCGCTCGCTCTGTCCCACCACCACGTACGCCGCGATGGCGTGCGCCTCCTGCACCAGATCGGCGGGAACCTTGCGGTTGTTCACACTGCCGCGGGTGAGGGAGTGGGCCTGCTGGGCAGCCGCATCCAGGTCACCCGATTTCACGAGGTCGTAGGCGCGGTTCAGGGCGACGAGAGCGTAGAACGGACTCCGGCCGGCGTCGACCAGGTCCCTCGGACGCCACAGGGTGGCCATCAGCCGCCAGAGCCCACGGTCCTCGGTCATACTCAGCGGCCATTGCCCGGACAGGGCACCCGACTTGAGATCGCGGAACTCGATCTGCTGGGGCCGGGGCAGAACCGCGTCGAGCGCGTCCATGGCCGACACATCGGCGTCCATGACGACGTCGTACAGCAGGTCCCACACGTCGTCCGGTTCCTGCCGGACGAGGGTCTCCCCGAGGAGGAAGGACTGGCGGCGCAGATACGTCTGCCAGGCGAGGCGCTCGGCCTGCTCGTCGGTGACCCTGGTGGGGGTGAGACGCGCGCGCAGATAGAGCGCTTCCTGCTCATCCCGTCTCGTCCAGGGTGTGTCCTCGGGCATGAGGCCACCGTGGTCGATCAGATCGTCGAGGACGGACAGGGGTGCCCAGGCGAGGAGTTCGTCGAGAAACCGGTTCGGCACGGGTATCGCGCCGCGTGTGGCAGCGGTCGCGAAGAGGCTGAAGGCGGGGCCGCCCGAGACCGCGTGGGAACGCTTGCTGACCAGGTCCAGGCTGGGCGCCGTCGAACACAGCACCCTGCACCGCTCCAGGCCCGCCTCGTTGAGCCAGCGCACACCGCCGGCCCAGAGGCTCCGCAGATGTCCGAGGACCGACTCCGGCGGCAGCGCGCTGAGCCCGGCATGCACGGCGGGCATCAGGTTCTCGCGGTCCGGATCCCCTTCGAGGGCTTGCGCGAGAACCGCCCGCTCGGCCTCGGGCACCCCGGCGGCGGCCACCGCCTCGGTGAGCATGGCGAGTACGGCCTCGACGGCTTCGCCACCCCCGACACCGAGCCAGCGCCACTTGCGCTGGACGAAACCGCTCACCCCTGAGGGCCCCTGGCTGTCACGGCGTTCGCGCGCACGGGCGAGGCGCTCCTGCTCAGCGGCCTTGGCTGCCTGACGCGCGGTCACCGGGTCCGTCATGTCGTACACGTCGACAGGTTATCCATGGGGTCTGACAATCCATATGGCTTCGTACGTATCGTGACCTTGGGCGATGGGCGATGGGCGATGGGCGATGGGCGATGGGCGATGGGCGATGGGCGTTTCGGCGTCACCGGCCGAGTTCCGGCGGTCCTGTGTCCACCGGACGTAGCGGGGCTTCATCCCTGCCGCGGACGGCGTTGCCGTTCGCGTCGTCCGCGGAGTATCGCGAGGTCAGTCCGCGCTGTCCACGAAGGAGCGGGCCAGGCGGCGCAGTGGAGACGTCTTGTCCCACACGTGCCAGCGCGCACCGCACAGAGGGTCGGTCTCGTACGTCACCTCCGCCGGGAAGTCGTGGGCTCTGACCCGCTCGGCCGGCGGGCCGGTGAGGGTCCTGCCGCAGTGGGGACAGTGGTCCGGGGTCCGCATGGGGTACATGCCCATCGTCATCGCTCCTGCCGTACGTCGGCGCTCGTGCGGGGTCAGCGGCCGTCCTGAGTCCCGTCAGCCGGGGGACGCCATGCCCTCCGATCACTCCTCGGGAACGCCGCCCATCCACTCATGGCGACGGTGTTGCTGTCGCACGCGGACACCCGCCATGCGTCGGGAGTCCAGCTGAAGATCGCGTCCTGGCCGAAGCGTCGGCCCAGTTCACGCGCCGCGCCGTCGCTCAAGCCGACGACGGCGACACTCTCCTCGACGTGCGTACCGCACGCGTCGCCTCCCGTCGCGGGCCACCAGGTGAGTCGCTGCCGGTCGAGCTCGTCGAGCAACAAGCCGTGAGCACGGGTGCTGTACTCGGCGGAGGCGGTACGGCCACGCGGATTCCAGGCCGTGATCACATGAAGGGTGGCGTCCCCGGCCGGTTCCGGGAAGGCCCCCTCGGCCGTGCCTGGCGAACGCGGTTCGACCCGTACGGTCCGGTCGTGGAAGTGGATGTCCACGACTGCGAGACGGTAGAGCTCCCAGTTCTGGGGCGTGTCGGGTGCGTCTTCGGGTGCGTCTACGGCGTGCACAAGGGCCTCCTGCGGAACGAAGGACCCCCTTACACGTCGGGCAGGGAGATCGATGCCTGCTCCCATGGGGTCATGGGAGCGCGGTGTTGCTTTGGAAGGCTACTCACACGGTGTGGGAGACAACCGACCGATGGCTACCCCCGGCGGTGCTCGGCCGGGCTGGCCGAACGGCAAGTTGCCACGAATCCGGTCGTGAAGCAAGGGTTTTGGAGCACATTGCGAGGGCCCGCGACGGATGTTACTTTTCCGCTCGATCATGAGTTCCAGCGCCAAGCCCCGGCTCGCTGGACGGCGTCCGGTCCATTGTGGATGCCCCGGGACACGACCGATCCACGCACGTGGTGCGTGGGTAACCGCAGATCACCGGGGTGCGGCACGTGCGCTACCGGGGTCCTTCGACTCCGGGAGGCTGCCCCATCATGTCCGTTCCCTCCGAGACAGAGCCCCGCCGCGCGGGCCTGCCGGTCATCGACCTCACCGCCGCTCGGGAACTGTTTCGCACAGCTGAGGCGAGTGGCCTCGGTTCGCCGGGGACCGATGACCTTTTCGGCCAATGGCTCGACCGCGGATCCGACATAGCCTTCTACCGCACCTCGGATCGGCCCCTGCAAGCTCGGGCCGTCGAACAGCGGGACGGTGTGCCTGAGCGGCTGAGCAACAGCCGTATCGGCGACGCCACATTGGTGGCTGTCTGTCTCAACCCGCGCCGGGACGCGCCCTCGCATCAGGCGGATCAGGTGGACCCAGTCTCCGCAGAGCCCGAGAAGGCAGGGAAAGCCGAGGAGAGCGTCGAGGCCGAGGAGACGGGCACCTGTACCTGCGCGCATGGCGGCATGCCTGGTCTCTGTTGGGGATACGAGGCGGACGAAGGCGCTGCGTTCCTCTGACGACTGGGATCGCTGACGGCCGGGTTCGTACGTGAGTCATCACGCACAGGCCCGACGCGCTTACGGCGGCACTGTGTGAGCGGGGTTGGATTGCCTGTACGCGGTGTGTGTGCCGCGGCCGGCCCCGGATGACGACTGCGCACGTCGGCGCCGGGACGCGGAGTCCCGCGACCCGGTGGTGCGCGATGTTCTTCAAAGCCTTTGGGAAACAACCAACCCAACCAAACCCACCCTGCCGGTACGCGAGTTGGGGTGCCACTCGTTCGAGTGACGGAAGCGTCAGGTGGTCGGGTGGGTGAGGTACGGTCGCGGCACACAACCACAGACAGAGAACGGCCCCCGGCAGGACGGCAATCCCAACGAGGGCCTGACCACTCAGGAAGAGTCGAGCTTCCCCAATGGCTGACCCGCAGTCTAACGCGGCCGTGCCCGCGTACCCGTCGCCCGAGCACTCGTTGCCCGCGCCTCCGCAACTCCCACCGGACGCACCCCGCGCCGGAGTCCTCCACGTACGGCACCGCCACACCGAGCGGTACACCGTCGTCGGCAACCACCTCGCCCAACACCCTCGCCTCTCGGCCGCCGCCATCGGCATCGGTGTGCACATCCAGTCCCTGCCTGACGGCGCCTCGGTGACCATCAAGGCTCTGAGCCTGCGCTTTTCGGAGGGAGAGGTGACGATCGGCAAGGCGTTGAGGGAGTTGGAGGAGGCCGGGTATCTGGTCCGCCGCCGGGTGCCGCTCGGCGGTGGCCGCATCGCCACGCGCACGTTCTTCCTGGACTGTCCGGGGGCTGTACGGGGCTCGGTGAGGGGGCGCGGGGCGGTCGACGCGTCTGTCCAAGGGGCTGGAGGTGAGCCGCCGGAGCCTTTGGCCGTGCCGGTCCCTGCCGACGACGTACCGGCTACGGTGCCGGAGTCTGCGGATGCCCTGCGGTCCGCTTCGTCGTCGTCAACGCCCGTGCCTACGCAAGCTGTTGGCCTTGAGGCCGGTACGGGACTCACCGGTCCTGCGGCCGAGCTTCTGGCCCGCCTGCGCCTCGTGGACTCGCGGCTGCTGCTGTCCGTGCGGGACGTTCAGCGGCTCGTGCCCGCCGTCGAGACGTGGCTCGCCCGTTCGGCCACACCTGACCAGATCAGGCGCACCCTCACGGCCAGCCTGCCGTCCGAGGCCGTCCCGATCCATCACCCGGCCCGGCTCCTCGAATACCGCCTGACCGCTCTCCTACCGCCACCGCTGCCGACAGCGCCTCTTCGGGGTAGAGGGACGGCGACACCCCCGTCACGGCCCGCACCGATGGCCACTTGCGACGGCTGCGATCGCGCGTTCCGTACACACGACCCGCACGCCCGCTGCCGGGACTGCCGAGAGGGCCGGACCGAGGCGGCCTATCCAGCGGCTTGAACTTGATCCGGTGAACTTTCGGGTTTCTCCGGTGCTGTGAACTGGTGCTTTCTAGCGTGAGTCCCGTGGGAGTGACATGACGTGACCGGGCTTTCCCGGAGAGCACTGGAGGTGACCAGGAGGGTGACTGAACTGGTGAGGGAGCCTGACGGGGCCGCCGCTTCGGACAGCGAGCCGGAGCCGGCGGGTCCGGCGGAGCCGGGCTCGGGCATCCTGCGGGTGTTCGGGCGGCAGCTGAAACGGTTCCGGCTGCGGGCGGGTCTGGAGCGGGCAGAGTTCGGGTCGCGGACCGGGTACTCGGCATCCACGATCGCGGCGTTCGAACAGGGGAGGCGGGTGCCGCCGCTTCGGTTCATCGATGTGGCTGACGAACTGTTGGACGCGGGCGGGGTCTTGCAGGAGCTGAAGGAGGAGGTTGCGCGAGCGCAGTTCCCGGCGTTCTTTCGGGATGCGGCTCGGTTGGAGGCGGAGGCGGTTGAGCTGCACGCTTATGACACACACGTGGTCAAAGGGCTTTTGCAGACGGAGGAGTACGCACGAGCAGTTTTCGCGATGAGACGCCCACTCCTCAACGAGGAGACGATCGAACAGCGGGTGGCTGCTCGGATGCTAAGGCAGGAGATCTTCTCGCGATGGCCCGCGCCCCTCATGAGTTTCGTCATCGAGGAGGCCGTGCTGCGTCGTCCGATCGGCGGGGCTGGAGTCCATCGCGGGCAACTGGAGCAGATCCTGCTCACCGGACAGAACCGTAACGTCGAGATCCAAGTCATGCCACTGCAGCGGGAGGATCACGCAGGACTCGCGGGGCCCTTCACCCTGATTGAGACCAAGGCGGGACAACGCATCGCGTACGCAGAGGTACAGAAGAGCAGTTACCTCTACACCGAGCGGACGCCCGTTCGGGAGCTTGAGGCGCAGTATGGGATCATCCGGGCTCAGGCTCTCACTCCGCGAGAGTCGATGGCCTTCGTTGAGGGGTTGCTGGGAGAACTATGAGGGTCGCGACGGAACTGAGTTGGGTGAAGAGCACCTACAGCAGTGGCGAGGGCGGCGATTGCGTCGAGGTGGCTACCGACGCCCACACCGTTCATGTGCGGGACTCCAAGGACACCGCTCGTCCCGGCCTTGCCGTTGACGCCGATACCTGGGCTGCGTTCGTCGGGTATGCCGTCGAAGAGACCGGCTGAGTTGCTCTCGTGTGTACGTGCCCTGGGGTTTCGCTCGGAGCCTCAGGACACGGATGGGAAGGATTCATCTGCGGCGGGGACTTGGGACAGCGGATGCGGACCACTGACCGAGTTCGTGAACGAAGTCCCTGTACGAGCGGTTGGTTCCAGTCGGACCCGAGGCCAGGAGACCTAGCGACCTGGCCGACTCGGCCACCTTGGGTCCGTCGCTCTCCCGGAAGGCAGGGGAGCCGAGTCTGTGCTTCAGCTCTTCCTTTGGGCTCTTGAGGTTTCCGGTGTCGCGGCCCTGGAACTGCGCGGGCACCTTCCAGTTGGAGTGGACGGCGGGGAAGGCGTCTGGGAAGAGTAAGAGCCAGGCCTCTGACTCCCAAGCGGCCAGCGCCAGCGCGGAGTTGCATGGACTCTCGCGGGAGAGTGCTCCGGCGACGTTGGCGCGGATACGGGTGTACTCGGCGTCCGCGTAGCCGTCCAGGTCCTCATGGATCACCAGGCCGACCAGCGGGCCCTTTGCGCGGAGCGCGCGACCCTTCGCCTTGCCGATGATTGTGCGTAGGCGGGAAGCGAGTTCGGGCCCGGAGGCCGTCTTCAGACGGGTCTTGTCGCTGATCTCGACGAGCCGGGCCCCGCTGAGGTCGGGATGGTGCTGCTTGATGATCTCGGCGACGATCCGACAGTCATTGGAGTCCTCGCCGGCGAGCACGATAACGCCACGACCTTGCTGACCGGAGGCTGCGCCGTCTCTTCTGTTCCTGGCCACTACAGCTCGTCCCCGGTGAGGTCGCCTCCGAGCACGCCGGAGAACCACAGTTCACCCAGCGGCAGGTCTCCGCTCTCCTCGACGATCGCGCGCACCTCGTCCGTATTGATCGCGGGAATAAGGGAGGCGCCCTCGCCGTCGCGCTCGCAGATGACGATCTCTTCGGGCTGAAGCCGGTCGGTGAGCGCGGGAGAGTGCGTTGCGACGATGAACTGAGTGAGGGCGCTGGCTTCGCGCAGGCGATTGACGATCAGTTGCAGTGCCTGGGGATGAAGACCGTGGTCGATCTCCTCGATGCAGGTGAGAGCTGGGGGCGAGGGGTCGTAGAGCAGGGCCAGGAGGCCAAGGAGCCGGACGGTTCCGTATGAGGCGTCGGCGAGAGGGGTGGCCCGACGCAGGCCGCGTTCCACCAGGTTGATCGACACCTGGTCGGCCCGACCTCCGACCGAGGCGAATTCGATGTCAGCCAGTTGCGGCAGCACCGAGCGGGCGTCGTCGACAAGCCGTTCCCAGAGGGTGGTGTTCTCGCTGAGCAGGAACAGGAAGGATGCCAGGTTGTCTGCGCTGGACGACAAGTCGTTGCGACGGAGGTCGAGGCGGGTCGGCAGACGTGCGGCGTCTACATTCACGTCGAAGACGCGGAACGAGGAGAGTTGGTCCGCCACCAGCGACACCTCGGAACCGCCTTCCGTACTAGCCAGCCGTGGCAGCGTGGACAGGCCGCTGCTGAGCCGCCGGATGCCGAACTCGCTGCTGCCCTCAAGCTCGGTGCTCGGCCGAGTGTCGACGACCGTGGCACGCTCGCCCGACACGGTGATACGGCGCCCGCGCCCCCTCGTCCGTTTGAACTGGAAGCTTTCGCTGCGGGTGAGGCGGTAGCGGCCGTTGTCCTTGTTGCTGGGGGCCGAGTAGCGCCGGACCTTGAGGTCGTATTCATCGGGGGCGTTGGGGCTGGAGTGGGTGGTCCAGGTCGCCTTGAGTCGAATGCGGAGGGTCGTCGGCGGCTTGGGTCCGCCCCAGAACGCGATCTCGTCGAACCCGCCCCTAGTTTCGAGGGCGGGTTCGAGGTCCGTACGGATGACGTCGGCGAGCAGGTCGAAGACCTTGAGGACGTTCGACTTGCCGACACCGTTCGCACCGACGAGAACCGTCAGAGGGCCTAAGGGGATAGTGACGTCCCGCAGACTGCGAAAGTTCTCCACGTGTAGTTCGAGCAACTGTCCTGGCATGGACGGAACCTATCCGGAGGCGTGGGGCGGGATGCGGTAGGGCAGGCCTGGCGTCGGCACGTGCCGCTGACGGTTAGCCATCCACCGGCACCTCACGCCCACCGTCCGCTAGCTCGGGCGGGGTCCACCGCCCTGCGGCAATCTCGGCATCCAACCGCGCCTGGAAGTACGCGTGCGCACCTCGCATCTCAGCCTCACGGTTCGCCCTATAGAAGGGGGGATCGTATCCTTCGGGGGGTGGGACGGTATCAGGGGATTCGAGGTGCGCGAGGAGAGCCGGGTAGGTCTCTTTGGTCTGACCGTACCCATAGGTGTTGTGATTGCGCGCGATCTTCCGGCCCTTGACGTCAAAGTACATCTCGGCCTCGTAGTCCGACAAAATCGGATAGCGCGACTTGTAGATCGCGACGAGTTGGCTGACTTTGATCCCGAGCCAAACAGATACGAGGGCGTCCAATTCGACCAGGGCCGCGCGACGTTCATACTCGGTCCGGAGCGGGGTGTCGTAGACCCAAGTGGGTTTAAGGTGTCCGGCAAGAGGCCCGAGGTGTAGCCAGCCGTCGTAGGCCCAGCTTTCGTAGCTGGGCCACGTAGAGTGGTATAGCTCCTCCCATAGGGGGGCGTACGCGGTGGTTAGTGAGTTCAGACGGAGGGTCCGGAGAAGTAGAGGGTGGGCGAGGGGATGATTGGGGTCTGGAGCTGGCATCTTGCGTGCCTCGCTGGCCCGTACGTCGGATCTCCCGGTAATTCGGAGCAGGTAATCAATAGGAATTGCAGACCAGAATCCAGCTGAAAGTACCGATTCTCCATTTGTGGCGCCTGCAAGAGATTCCAGAGTTCTTTGGTGTGCTGGGCCTGGGGGGAGGACTGCTGCATAAAGGCTGCGTTCGGTATCGAACGGAATCATTCGCCGCCAAGTCAGTCGATAGAAATCGGTATACTTTCTATCGCGCCATGTGGTCTGTGCGGCACGGTAAGTTTCCCAGTCGCTTGCGCGTTGGAAATTTGTTCGCGGGATCAGGGACTCTGGAATGCGGGTCAAGTCATTTAGTGACCAGTCACGGTTGGTTAGGCATGGCTCGTTGGGCTGTTTGAAGAACGGGCATGAGACTCCGATGTGGGGTCCCTGGAGGAGAACTTCGTTCAGGGAGCCGGGTGTGCCTGTCGCTTGTCTGATTAGTCCGTCTCGTCGAGCTTCGGCCTCGTCGTAGGCTCGACTGAAGTAGGTGACCCTGTCTCCAAGGTGGAGATTTTGGGCAGAAAGGGCCGAGATGGCCTCTTGTTCACTCTCTGTCACGGGGTACAGGAGGGGTGTTTCACTGCTGTTGATGGTGGAGTCGCCCGACAAGCGATTCCATTCGGCCAAGCGAGATGAGTCGACTTGTACTAGCCGGTCCTTGTGGGGGCGTACTTCCCATTTTCCGTTCTGTTTGATGCCTGGGAGTGGCCCAAGGCCGTCATGTTTCAGGGAGCCCGTGAGCGTTTCGGGACTGAACAGCCAGCTGAGGTGGGTAAATTTAATAGGTTTCCGCGCTCCGTAAATGTTGATGCTGAACTCTGTGTTTGCGTGGATCTCGGGAAATACTCCGGTCCGATTATGAAAGTGGGCGTGGGTGCGAAGGTGTCGGTAGGTTGCTACGCGCAGAGCACCTTCTTTGACCCCGGCGAAATGCGTGTCAGGGTGAATTAGGCCAGCGGTGCCCTCTGGCGTCAAGTTCTTCCAAACCTCACACATGAAAGCTCTGTACAAGTCGGGCTGAGTTCCGTTGAGGAGAGGGTAGGTAGTTGTTCCGCTCAGGAATGTTACGGTGCCTACATTTGCAGCCAACTCGCTCAAGAAGTAGCGTGAAGCACTTGAAGAGCTCTCGTGTAGCTCTTCCTCTTTTCGGAGACGCCAATCTTGAATTCCTGGTTTAATGGTCAGAGCAAACCATGGATCCAACTCCGCTAGAACCAAGTCTTCCTGCCAGCGCGGCCTCACCCAAGGCGGATTCCCCACCTGCACGTCATACCCGCCCTTGGCGAACACCTGCGCAAAGTCCAACTCCCAGTGGAAAAACCCCTGCGCCTTAGCCACATCGCCCGCAACCCCCGCCCAAGGAAACCGCAGCTCCAGCTGCTGAAAATGCTCCATCCCCATAAGGTCCGGCAGCGCATCCTCATAAGGCTCCAGCTCCGCCAGCGACCCGAACTCCGCCACCAGCGAGTCAGCCGGCACATCCTCCGTACCAATCAGCGACTCGGTGAACTCCAGCCAGTCGTCCAGTCCCGCCAGCGGAACCACCGCCCGCTTGCGCGCACCCCCGATGGCCTCCTTGCGGCGCCCGGTCCGCCGGCGCTCCACCGAGGCCGCCGTCAGCTCACCGGCACCCGTTACCTCACCGAACAGGTCGGTCGTCTCCCAGGACATCAGTACGCCGGAGTCGTCCGCCGTCCGCAGCCCCTCCGCCACAGCACCCGAAGGAAGTTCCTCAGCTCCCCGCGCGTACACCCCATCCGTACCGTCCAGCAGCCCAGCCTCCTGCACAGGCCAGAACCACAACGCACACCACGCGTCCATCAGCGTCTTAAGCCGCCAGTACGGGGTGTCCGGTGCCGTCAGGTCGGCGACGACCTTGTCCCGCTGAACCGCCACCTCCGGTGACCGTAGCCAGCCGTCCTCCGCGCCCCAGACGTCGATCCGGCGCGAGATGTCCCGCTCGGAGATCTCCAGGCGTCGTACGACCAGGTCCC
This sequence comes from Streptomyces sp. NPDC007157, assembly GCF_040634235.1. Taxonomy (NCBI): domain Bacteria; kingdom Bacillati; phylum Actinomycetota; class Actinomycetes; order Kitasatosporales; family Streptomycetaceae; genus Streptomyces; species Streptomyces sp. NPDC007157. The sequence goes on along the minus strand of NZ_JBEYFE010000012.1, from coordinate 8,630 downwards.
ACAGGAACTCCACCCGCCGGGCTGCCGCCTGAAGCCGCTCGGCCTGCTTGGCGGTGGGCGTCCGCGTGATCATCTTGCGCCAGTTGCCCAGCGTTCGCGCCGCCTCCGGGGCCAGCGCCTTCGCCTCCTTCTCGGCCGCGACAGCACCCCACTCCTTCGCGGGGAGGAGGAAGTGGTGGACGGCGTTCTCGGTCACCCGCTGCACCGACCCACTCCGGGTCGTGCGCTCGGTCACCGTCTCCGGGAGGCCGTTCGCGGCCTCTGCCAGCGGGAAGCGTTCCGGCGTTGTGCCCAGCCAGGCCGCCTTCTTCAGCTTCTCCGCCGGGTACACCTCACGCCGGCCGCCGATGAGCGAGTTGCCGCGCCGCAGGTGAAGGCCGAACCACGGGGCTTCCATGCCGGGGTGCATGGTGTTGAGCCACAGGGACACCTCCGCCAGCTCCACGGCGGTCTCGTTCAGGTCCACGCCGTAGGAGTTGTGCAGGGCGACGTACGCCTTGGCCTTCTGGAGCTCGACCGCGTACTTCTCCGTGTCGATCGGTGTGCCCAGCTCCTCCTGGCGGCGGCGCAGGTACTCCGCCGCGACCTGGTTGATGGCCTCGTTGAGGAACGCGCCCGAGCCGAGCGCCGGCTCGCAGATCTTCCAGTCGAGCAGCTCACGCGCCTCGGTCGTCGTACCGTCCTGATCCAGGCGGTGCTGGAGGGCCAACTGGACCGTGACCTTGGTGAGGGACTCCGGCGTGTAGTACGAGGCGGAGGTCTGACGGTCGCGGCCGGAGAGGCGGTAGACGAACGAGCCGGGGGAGTAGGTGACGCGGACATCCTCTCCGGTCTCCTCGTCGCGGCGGTACACGAACACGTCGCGCGGATAGTCGTCGATCTTCGACTTCGGGATCAACCAGGAACCGTCCTTCGGGTCACCGCCCTTCGCGACCTCGTACAGATCCTCGTCATCGGCGGCGATGAAACCGCTGTACGACATCAGGCCCTCGTACACAGCCCCGAGCTGGTTGATGCCGAGCTGGGCGTACGAGATGAAGCCGCCGCGTTCGCCCTTCTTGCCGCGCGTGATCATCAGCAGGCGCAGCACCTTGTAGAGGGTGGCGTTGCGCAGCCGGGTGTCCAGGACGCGAGTACAGCTGCCGCTGCCGTCGGTGTCGTCCTCGTCCTCATCGGCGTCGTCGTGCGGGTGCGGGATCGCGCCCAGGCCGATCAGGCGGATCGAGTCCGGTTCGAACAGCTTGGAGTGAAGCGGCTCGAAGCGCAGGCCCACGTCCTCGCTGGTCTTGACGTCCACCTCGTCGACGCCGTCTGTCTCCGAGGCAGAGGGGCCGTGCGTCCGGCGCGAACGGTAGCCCTCCTGCACCTTGCGGAAGAGCAGGTCCAGGGACTCGTACAGGTACGTGCCCTGCCGGGACTTCTCGTCGACGAGATCCCGTTCGGCGATCAGCTCGCCGAGGCGGCCGAGGCCGTAGCCCTGCTGGTACTCGGGGTAGTCGGCGGGCAGGATGCCCAGCTCGGGGCGGGCCTCCGCGTAGAGCAGGAACAGGATGCGGTAGAGGTAGCGGAGCGACTCGCGGGTCAACTGCTTGCCGAGGTCGGGCAGTTCACCGATGTCCTCGGGGCGTACCTCCTGGTCGCGCAACCGGGCCAGGACCTCGCCCGCGATCAGCTCGACGCTCAGCCGCAGACCGTCGCGCAGCTCGCTGGAGACACCCACCGCGTGCTTGGTGGACTTGCCGACGAGTTCCGCGAGGGGGTTCTCGCCGCCTTCCTCCGGCGTGCGCAGCGAGTCTGCGCCGAACAGGGCGGCGATGGTGTCGAGTTCGCCGCCCGCCTTGGTGTCGTTGCGTTGCAGGGCGGCATCCAGGGAGACCGCGAGGTAGCGGCCCTCGCCCCACACCATGCGGTCCGCGAGGACGACGACCCCGCCGACCAGCAGGAGGACGTAACGCGGGGCGTCCTCGCAGGCGAAGAGGAACGAGGCGAGCTTCGAACCCGTCGGTACGGTGTTGCGGCCGTCCAGCGGTACCGGTTCCAGGAGGCGTCCGGGGCCCTCCGGGTCGAGAGCGGCGTCCGGTTCGGCGGCCCAGCCGCAGTCGACCGCGACCAGGCCCTTCTCGGCATGGGCCACCCGCACCTTGTACGGCTGGTCGGCGCGCGTGACCGTCATCGTGCGCGGCTTGGCGTCGTAGCCGAGAGCGCGCAGCACGTCGGCGTTCAGGGCGCGGACCCGCTCGCACCAGGCGGGGGAGTCGTACGTCGCCGAGTCGTCCTCGGTGTCCTGGGCGGCGGCCGTGCCGTCCTCTTCCTCGGGGAGGGCGAAGGAGGAACGGGCGCGGAAGTAGCGGCGGCGCAGGTCACGCAGGCCCGCGCGAGGGGTGACCGGCAGAGCGTCGGCGTCCGGTTCGGCCGGGGGAGCTTCGGAAGTTCCGGAGGCACCCGCCTGCGCCGCCCGCTCGGCGTCCGCCCTCGCCTCGTCCTCGCGCTGCTTCCAGGTGGCCAGCAGGCCCGACTTGAGGTCCTTGGGCAGCACTTCGGCGAGGTAGTGCGCCGAGAAGTAGTCTCCTCGGTTGACCAGGGAGTCGTACGTCATGTCCGGTCTCTTCTCAGGGAATCACAGGTCGGGAGGTCTGGCGGGCCCGGGCCGATGGGCCGTCGGCTCAGGGCGCCGACGGTGGCCGGGCGGGCGCTTCCGGGTCGGGGACCAGGACGGCGAGGACCCGCAGCAGCGGGCGGCCGGTGGTCAGCAGCGAGTCCGCGAGCGAGGCGAGCGACCTCTTCGTCCGCTCCCCGGCGAGGGTGGGCTGCTCCCAGTCGCCCAGGCGGGCCTTGTAGTCGTCGATCGGCTTGCGCAGCGGCTCGTCCCAGGCGTCCCGGTGCCGGTCGAGGAACCGTTCGGCGGCGGCCAGCGCGTCGGGGATGCCGGCCTCCAGCACGGTCGCCGGTTCGCTGTGGCGCATCGGGTTGGCCATGGTCGGACCGACTCCGGAGCGGCGCAGCAGGCCCACCATGTCGTCCTCGACCGTGCCGCCGCGCGTCACGCCCATCCATTTGACGACGGTCGGGCGGCCCAGCGCGTTGGAGTAGACGCCCTGGACGAGGTACGTCGGCTCCGGCACGTCCGCCGTGATGATCAGGGCCTCCTGGCGGCCCAGGCGTACCAGCACCTTGTCCGTCAGCCACTCCACCACCGGATGCAGATCCGTGAGCAGGGAGATCTCCGGCCAGCTGGACGTGGACGACTCGCGGGCCCGCTTCAGCGAGTGCTCGGCGAGCCGGCGGTTGAAGGTCACCAGCAGCCGCTCCCGCAGGCGCTGTTCGCGTACGTAGTCCAGCGGGAGTGCCTTGAGGCGGTGCACCAGGTCGGTGGGCGGGCGGAACGAGAGCAGGCCCGACTCGGTGTCCCGGTGCAGGTCCAGGCTCGTGGTCGCGTCGGGGAACACCTCGCTCAGCGCCTCGTCCAGGAACTCGGCGGTCGACGTGAACAGCCGTGGCACCGCCGCGTTGCCCGGTGCAGACGCGCCGGCACCCCTTGCTTCGGTGTCCTGCGGTTCGGCGTCCTCCGTGCCCGGTTCGGCGTCGCCCACCGAACCGAAGAAGTCCGCGAGGAAGTCGTCCATGGCCGTGTCCGCCTCGGCCTCCGCCTGGTGCGCGTCCAGCGACTCGTCCACCGTACGGCCGCGCAGCAGATCCTGGATGAGGGACTTCTCCTCGGCCTCCGCCCGGTACAGGCCCGTCACCGCCTCGGCCGTGCCCAGCGCACGGTGTGCCTGGTCCTCCCGGTCCAGCAGACGTTCCGCCACCACCGTGTCGTCCTTCGCACCCTCCACCTCACTGGTGAGGATCAGGGCGCGGAACTGCGGCTGGTGAGCCTGCCCGTAACGGTCGATACGGCCGTTGCGCTGCTCGATGCGGATCAGCGACCAAGGGACGTCGTAGTGGATCAGCTGGTGGCACTGGCGGTGCAGGTTGACGCCCTCGGACGCCACGTCGCCGGTCAGCAGGATGCGCACGTGCGCGTCCGCCAGCCCGAAGTCCTCCACGCACTGCATCTGCTGCTCGTCCGACAGGCCACCGTGCATCACCCGTGTCGATTCCTCGGCCTCCCGGCCCCGGAAACCGAGCGCGGCCGGAAGCACCGTGCGCAGCCACTCCAGGGTCTGCACCCGCTCGGAGAAGACCACGACGCGTGCGTCCGACTTCGGGCCGATGCCGATCGCCTTCAGCTGCTCGACCAGCGCCGCGAACTTCGCCGAGTCGGCCTCCGTCAGTGGCTCCACCAGTTCCTGGAGCGTGCGCAGCGCGCCGAGTTCGGCACGCGTCGCCGTCGGCTCGTTCTTCTTCTCCAGCGTCTTGACGCGCGCGGTCACCGTCGCCTTGAGAGCGGCGTGCGAGGAGAGGAACGACTTCAGCAGCGTGTACGGGAAGAGGGGCACGCCGCTCACCGAGGTGCCGTTCTCGCCGGGCAGCCAGACCGCTGCCAGCTCCTCGAAGATCTTCTCCTCGGCGGGCGTGGCCGCACACCGAACGGACTGGGAGGGGCCGCGGTCCGCCCACTGGCCCTTCATCTGCTCCCTGACCTCGGGGCTGATCTTCGTACGGCGGATGAAGAGGTGCTCGATGTCCTCGGCGCGGTAGTGCTCCGGATCGCGGATCGCCGCCGGGTCGAGCAGGCCGATCAGCTCGGCGAACGACTTCGCGTCACCGTTGTGTGGGGTCGCCGAGGCCAGGATCAATGCGTCCGTGCGCGGGGCGAGGATCTGCGCGAGCTGGTTGCGCAGGGAGCCGCGGTTGATCAGGTTGTGCGACTCGTCGATGACGACCGCGTCCCAGTTGATCCGTTCCAGGTGATGCTTGTACTGGTCGGTGTTCTTGAGGGTGTCGATCGAGACGATGACCCGCTTGAAGTAAGTGAACGGGTTCCGGCCCGCCGGGATCTCCCGCTGGATCCGCTCGATGCCGACCGAGTCCAGCCGTACGAGAGGGATCGCGAACCGGGTCCACAGTTCGTGCTGGAACTGCTCCAGAACGTGCTGCGGCGTGACCACCAGGATCCGTTCCCCGCGCCCCCGCCGGATCAGCTCGGCCAGCGTCAGACCGATCTCCAAGGTCTTGCCCAGACCAACCACGTCGGCGATCAGCAGCCGAGGGCGCAGGTTGCGGCCCGACAGGGCCAGCTCGGCGGGGCGGCGCTGGTAGGGGAGGGAGTCGAGGAGGAACGAGTCGGCGAGGGCCAGCCGGCGCTCGGACTGCGGCAGCGCGGTCTTGCGCAGCACCGCCTCCAGGAAGAGACGGGAGCGGCGGAAGTTCGACGACTCGTCCCGGACCAGCTTCGTACGACGGGGGTCGATCAGCTCGATCGTGTCCAGGCCGGTGAAGAACGCGGCCTCCTGGTCCCGTACGAAGTCGGACACGCCCACGACGTCGACCTTCGCGCCGTCGTGCTCGGTGCGCACGGAGTTCCGCACGAGCCACACCTCGTCGCGCACGAAGACCTGCGCGCCTGCCGGAAACTGGTCCTCCCCGGAACCCACCGGTGCGGTGCTGCTCTGCTGGGCGGTCACCCGCTGCCTCCCGTGTCCGTCATGCTGTGCTTTTGTCGCGGTCGCCGCCGACTCGGAACGACGTACCGCTCACGCTGTTGTACCGCTCCACTGTGCCGTATGGGCGGCAAAGCGTGTGAACCACCCTCACCGGGACAGACGCGCAGGTCAATGGCTCATGACGGGTAGATGCCGCGGGGAGAGCCCGGAGAGGTGCGCAGCGGCGCGGTCCGGCCCGAGTACTGCGCGGCGAGGGTCAGAAGGCTGCCCGTGCCGCATACGCCTCGCGCAGCTGCTGGGCTGTTCGTCGGGCCTGTGCGGAGTGGCGCAGGGAACGGGCCGGGGACCGGCCACTGGGACGAGCCTGCCTTGGCCCATCCTGTGCTTTGTGTTTGTCCTGCTCGTCCTGCGCGGTCTGCGGTGCCGGGGTCGCTGGATCCGACTGGACAGGCGGTTCCTCTTGCCGGGCCTGGTGCGGCGGCGCGAGGAACATGGTGGGGTGGCCGTCTGAGGTGGACTCCTGCGCGACCGGGGGCGCGGAAGGTGCCTCGTCCGGGAGCGGCGCGTCAGTCTGAGCCGGCAGAGCGGGAGGGACGGGCGCAGAGCCTTGCGACACCGGTGCCGGTAGCAGCGTCGGGAAATCCTGGGGCGGCGCGACGGTGTAGGTGGTGAGCCGCCGACGTGCCTGGGCGAGCTTCAGCCCTTGCGCCTCGACGAGGGCGCGGCACTGCTGGACGACTTCGGTGACCGTGGGCCTGTCTTGGGCTTGATGGGCCAGCATGGCCGTCAGCAGGGGGACCAGCTCGGGCGGTACCCCGGTCAGATCGGGGGCGGTGGCTGGATCGGTCACCATGTGGAAGAGCACGTGGATGTTGCGCGCGTGGTAAGGCAGGTGGCCCGTCGCGGCGAACAGCAGCACCGCCCCGAGTGCGTACACATCGACGGCGCTCGTCAGCGGCTTCACACCGTTGGCCTGCTCGGGAGGCATGCAGGACGGGGTGCCCACGACGGTGTTGGCGGCGGTGAGGGAGGCGCTCGACTCGGCGAAGACGGCGAGACCGAAGTCAATGATCTTGGGACCGTTCGGTCCGAGCAAAATGTTCGCGGGCTTCAGGTCGCGGTGCAGCAGACCCTGCTTGTGTACATAGCCCAGGCCCTCGGCGAGGGTCGCGCCAAGTGACAGGACGAGGAGTGCGGGCAGCGGGCCGTGCGACATCACGTGCTTGCCGAGGTCCGGTCCCTCCACGTACTCGGTGGCCAGCCACGGCTGCTCCGCGTCGGCGTCCGCGTCGAGTAGCTGTGCGATCCGCGCGCCCCAGACCGTCTTAAGGATCTCGATCTCCTGCGCGAAGCGCAGCCGGGCGGTCGAGTCGACCACCGACGGCTTGATGACCTTCACCGCGGCGGGCTCGCCACCGGGCGACTCGCCCAGGTACACCTGGCCCATGCCACCCTGCCCGATCCGGCCCAACAGCTCGAAGCCTCCGATCTGCGCCGGGTCTTCGGGGCTGAGCGGCGTCGTCTGCACGTCTTTCCTTCAATCGGGTCCGTTGATCTGGAGCTGTCGAAGAGGTTCCCCATCAAGCTAGCCGATCCGGCCGACAGCTCGCTGCGTACCGACCGCGTCTTTGCGGATCTCCGCGCCCCACGCCTCTGGGCGTCTTACCCGCACCGCACGAGAGCGTGGGCATCGCTGCTAGGACCGGGTTCACGTCTTGTCTCCTGCCGTGTCCCGCTGCGGCGCGTGAACATTTCCCAGCCACTGACCGCCCGTATCCGCAAGGCGCGACTTGGCGCACCCGGCTGGGGCTCCGGCGGCGTGTACGTACGGCTGCTGGCGCCAGGGTTCCTTTAGGGCAGTTCGGAGGTTGTCACGCGGTCGCTCCTCTCGGACGGGCCAGCAGCGGGTCGCAGTTCGGACGGGACACGGCGTGGCCCGCTGCCTCGGGGCAGCCGCCCGAGGGTTCTTCAATCTCCGAATGGTGTGTGACCAGCGAACGACGATCCGTTACCGTCAACCTTCTTCCAAAGCGGACCAGGCCCATGGCCCAGGCGTTTCCAGGGCATCGGGTGTTGCGAGCTGGGAAGGTGCTCTTCGTGAGGGGAGACCAATGGCGGTGAGGCGTAGGCGTTTTGCCGAGCGGCGGCCATACAGGCTTACTCTCAGGAGGAATTCGCCGAAGCGCTCACGGTGGCCGCGTCCACCGTGAGCCGCTGGGAGGACGTCCGTGTCACACCAGCCACACCGCTGGCCGACCTGGCGGCTGGCGATGGACTCGGACAACTTCGAGCGCATCAGGCAGACTGTCTGAACCTCGATGGTGATGAAGCCCCCGGTCCGGACCGCTTTGGGAACGGCGGCGGCCGGTTGCCGGTCGGCAGTAGGCGTTGTGGTCCGCGTCCCCTGCCGAGGGCTGATTCCTGTAGCCCCTGAACCGTGCTGCGTCCTGCCCTGTCCTCACGACAGAGTGCGCGACTTTCAACGAGGGGGCGCACCCGCGCTTAGGTAGCCGTCAAAGTAGCCGTGGGAGTGATCGCCCGGCATGTTTGTGCAGGTCGGAGCGCTGCGATGACTCTCCCCGGCGTACAGCCCGACTCGCCTGCCGCCACCTGCGGCTTTGCCTGGGAAAGGGGCCTCTGAGCTGGCCGTTCGCGACAGGCGTCGGAGTATGGTGCTGAAGCCGCCGGCATGTGGAACGGTCTCTGCTCGGCGGTACCACGCGGCCCCGATGGCCGCTCACCGGGGGATCACGCTACCCCACAGGCCGAGACGAGCGTCCGCGCGGCCGCTGTGGGAGACCGCCCTGCGCGCCGCGGTCTCAGAGGCATGGAGTGCTGCGACTGCAGCCCGGGCGCGCTTGCCGATCTTTGCCGTCCGTTGGGACTGCCCATACCTTCTGTATAACCGCTCTCCATAGTGTCTTGGGTTGGCATGTGCACAGAGTGAAGTACGGGGGTGGGCGGCATGTCGGACCTGAAGAAGGAAGCGGCGTCCATGCACAAGGCGGCCTCGGGGCTGCGGGGCGTGGGGCATCACACGGCGAAGCCGTTGCAGCAGTTCGAGGCGCAGTCCCATGACCTGGG